>CAJUSN010000074.1 GCA_910589095.1 uncultured Muribaculaceae bacterium | reverse complement strand
TCAGCATTCCTGCTGTACATACAAACAGGGACGCTTAATTTTCAAATTTTTCTCCTGTAGCCCCACTGCCTGAGAAAAAATACTGAAAAAGCGACTATTGTATTATCACAAATCTATTAAACAGTTCCATACCAAGCTAACCTCATACGCCGTGCAACCATGAGACAACTCAAAATAAACAAATCAATCACAAACCGCGAAAGTCCCTCACTTGACAAATATCTTCAGGAAATAGGACGAGAAGAACTCATTTCCGTTGATGAAGAGGTGGAATTGGCTCGTCGCATCCGCGAAGGAGATGAAAGAGCGGTTGACAAGTTGGCACGTGCCAATCTCAGATTTGTTGTCTCCGTGGCCAAACAATATCAAAATCAAGGCCTGAGCCTCCCCGACCTCATCAACGAAGGGAATCTTGGATTGATCAAAGCAGCCCGGAAATTCGATGAAACACGCGGCTTCAAATTCATTTCCTACGCCGTGTGGTGGATACGCCAATCAATTCTTCAAGCTTTGGCTGAACAGAGTCGCATTGTGCGCTTACCCCTCAATCAGGTAGGATCGCTGAATAAGATCTCGAAAGCATTATCACGCTTTGAACAGGCCCATGAACGTCGGCCGTCGGCCGAAGAGCTTGCCGAAAGCATGGATGTTCCGGTTGACAAAATAGCCGATACACTTAAAGTTTCAAGCCGTCACATATCGATGGATGCGCCGCTCGTGGATGGCGAGGATAACAGTCTGCTTGACGTTCTTTCCAACGATGATTCTCCAATGGCCGACTCGTCGCTCAACCGCGAATCGCTCTCTCAAGAGGTTGAACGAGCGCTCCGACAACTCAATGAACGCGAGCGCGAGATACTGCGCATGTTTTTTGGAATAGGCTGCCGAGAGATGTCGCTTGAAGAGATCGGAGAGCGTTTTGACCTGACCCGCGAGCGAGTACGCCAAATAAAGGAAAAAGCAATCCGTCACCTCAAGGGACAGAAGAGCCGCCTGCTTAAAGCCTATCTCGGGCAGTAATGCACCGGATACCTGTTCAACAGGCTACGATAAGAAAACCACGGCGGTGAGTCATACGAGTTGACTCACCGCCGCTGTATTCAGGGCCTATGCCAAAGGATTAATCTATTACAATTTCATCTACGAAGAGGAAAGCCGGCTTGTTGAAGCCTACTCCATGCCATTCAGGAATGCTCTTCAATTGGTTGATGAGCACACGCACATAGCGGGCCGATGTTTCCGGGAATTTCAGTTCATGACGTCGGAGAGATATATTATGGTCTGTGTCCTCAGGATATTTTTCATCAGCAACCCTGCGGAATTCAGTTCCGTTGTCAGAAACTTCAACAATCACTTCAGGTGTGTCAAAAATCCAGTTGGGAGTATTGATGAGAGCTGTGAAAGCCACGCTTGAAATGTTCTGTTCACTGCCAAGATCAATGGTTGCGTCAAGATCGCTGTCAGAAAATCCAAGCCACTGACCGGTATTGAATGCTTCTCCACCGAAACGTCCGTCAGTGAGCAGACCGGCACCGGTAGAAGTATACCGAGAATGTGGTGCATGGGCAAGAGTTACAGTACCACTGGTGGCCTTGTTGAAAGAAACACTATCAGTCCATTCACGGCTGCGACCATCAGGACGGATCACCACCGCACGTATCTTGGAAGTCCGGTCAAGAACCACGGGAGAAGAATAAACCTGCGAATTTTCACCCGGTTCGCTGCCATCGAGAGTATAGTAGATAGGAGCGTCACCAATAGTTGAAAGCGTGGCAATAATTGCATGACGTTCGGGATCGGATTTGAGTTCGCCATGAACGTCAAACACATGCTTGGCATAGTTATAGCCCTCATTCTTATACTGCTCGATGAGCTGAGGCAGACGGGCTTTGAATGACTCATAATCCTTCTGGTCAGGAGCGGTCCACTGCACTTCAGACATCGCTGCCAAACGAGGAAGCTCCATGTACTGAGCATGGGATAAGGTGGGTATGTATTCAGTCCAAAGATTTGCTTGCGCACCTATTATATGCTTGGCTTGCTCAGGTGTGAGATCCGGGCTGACGGGCTCCAGAGAATATACTTTTTCCACCGGTACGAAACCACCTATGCCAAGGGGTTCAAGCTCAGGATTTGGGCTTTGACAATAATCGAAATAGCAGAAATTAGTGGGTGTTAGGATTGCATCGTGTCCCTGCTTAGCCGTTTCGGCGGCGGCTTCAGCGCCTCTCCATGCCATCACTGTAGCGCCGGGGAACAGCCCACCTTCAAGTATTTCATCCCAACCAATCATCTTGCGTCCCTTGGAAGCGAGTGTACGTGCGGCGCGCTCCATCACAAAGTTCTGGAGTTTCTGTTCGGCGGTACTGTGAGAGTCTGACTTCAATCCAAGATCAGCAATGCGGGCCTGACATTTTTCACAGACTTCCCATCTCACCTTAGGACATTCATCGCCACCAATGTGAATATATTCCGAGGGGAAAATATCCATCACTTCAGTGAGTACGTCGTCTATGAATCCAAGAGTTTTGTCATTACCGGCACACAGCACATCATCGGCCACGCCCCACTGTTGCCAAACCTCGTACGGACCACCTGTACATCCCAGCTCCGGGTACGCTGCAAGCGCTCCGAGCATGTGGCCGGGGAGATCAATCTCAGGAATTACTGTGATATGACGGTCAGCAGCATACTTTACAATGTCGCGTGCTTCGTCCTGAGTGTAATAACCTCCATAAGGTTTACCATCGGTAGGACCATCGTTGCGTCCTGTTATGGTACCTTTTCGCTTGGAACCAACTTCAGTCAGAAGTGGGTATTTCTTCATTTCAAGACGCCATCCTTGGTCATCCGTGATGTGCCAATGGAAGCGGTTGACGTTATGAAGTGCCAGCATGTCAATGAATGACTTGACAGAATCAACGGGGAAGAAATGACGTGAGGTATCGAAGTGTGCGCCTCGGTAACCGAAGCGGGGTGCATCGGATATGTTAACAGCCGGGAACACAGCATCGTCCCCTGCAGCCAAAGCAGCAGGTATAGATTTACGAAGAGTCTGGATTCCGTAGAAGTTACCGGCAGCAGAAGCACCGTTGATTACAATTTTGTCGGAAGAGACTGACAATTCATAAGCTTCCGGATTCTCACCACCGAGCGAAGATTCCAGAACAATAGCATTACTCTTGGGTGCTTTTGTTACAATTTTGGGAGTAATTCCGGTTAGCGAGCCAAGATATTCGGCCAACAGGGCGGCATTACTTTTCAGCTCCTTGGAGCCCTTAGGCACTGCAATCACGGTTTTCTTGTCGAGCACAAACGGTTTGCTGCGACCCGGCATCACTTTCTGAGGCAAAGGTATCACCTCGTAATTAGCCACTACATCGGCAGCGAACACACTCGCTCCATTTAGGGCAACTACAGCCGCCAATGTGGCAGCGTGTTTCAACAGTCGGTTCATTAAGTAAATATTTAAGGTAATTAATTGTCAAAGATACAAAATTTTGCTGAATCACACCAATAAGTGTTGAAACATAAGGGCATCCGAGTAGGTTTCGCCTCGTCTGATCCACGAACGCAAGGAGCCGCAGCTTCTGTAACCACAAGTTTCAAAAAGGCGCACGGATGCTTCGTTTGTTCTCCCGGCAATGGCCCAGAGCTGGTGCAGTCCGAGCGACTCGTGACAATAGTTTGCCAGTAGCTTCAGAGCACGCGTGGCGAGACACTTGCGCTGCCAGTTCGGCATGATGACTATGCCAACACCGGCGCGGCGGTTTGCGGCATCATATTCGTAGAGATCCACACACCCAACTGCCTCCTGCGTCTCCACCTCCTCTATAATCAACCGTAGCTGTCCGGCAGAATTAGGATCGGGGTTGTAACACATCACGAAGTCATGGAGCATCTGTCGGGACATAGGAGCGCGCACAGCCCCCTCGGCCCATATCTGCGGGTCGTTCTCCCACAGATACATCGCATCTATATCTGCCGGCTCAGGGGCACGCAGCACTATAACGCCATCGGTTAGCATATGTTATGAGTTGAATGAGTCAGAGAAAAGGGTTCGTTGCAGCAATGAGCGACCAAGGGTGATTTCATCGGTGTACTCAAGGTCGTTACCTACCGCTACCCCTCGGGCCAATTGGGTTATCTTCACATCTGTGAAAGGTGCGAGTTTGCGAAATATGTAGAAGTTGGTGGTATCCCCCTCCATGGTAGCGCCCAGTGCAAGTATCACCTCTTTGATATTTCCCTGGGCCACACGTTCTACAAGCGAGTCAATAGTAAGTGAATCCGGTCCGATACCGTCCATGGGAGAGATCACACCTCCGAGAACATGATATAAACCACCGTATTGGCCAGTGCGCTCTATTATCATGACATCGTTCACGTTTTCCACCACGCAAACCGTCGAGCTGTCCCGTCGCCCGTCGGCGCATATCGGACAGATCTCTTCCTCTGAAATGTTATGACACACTCTGCAGTAACGGATGCCCTTGCGCATCTCAATAATAGCTTGTCCGAGAGCCACGCCCTCCGACTCATCTCGGCGCAGAATATGGAGTGCCAGGCGTAGGGCGGTCTTGCGCCCCACGCCCGGCAATCGTGACAGTTCCGTCACTGCTTGCTCCAGCAGCGATGATGCAAACTGATCTTGCTCTAAAGCCATCAGCGGGTAAGCGGAGAATAGTCGCGTGAATAGCGGAGCATCTGAGGGATATAGTCCTCATCGTAGCTCACAGTTACATCTATGATTTCGCCGCGTGAATTTTTCACAGGAGTGTAAACCGGATTTACAAAGCCGCGATAGGGAGCGATGGACAGGTGTGAATAGCGGTCCAATACTTCTTTATGAAGTTCAGGATCCACTTTCACAGCATACTTCTCTACCAAGTCGCGACCGGCTTCGTAGTCACCCTCACTCTTTATGCGTTGTATTTCAGCAAGCAGTTCGCCGAAGAGTTCGCGCAGACGAGGATAATCATTGACTTTAACATAGGTTTTGCCACCCTCTTTAACGAGTTCAACAACCTTATCAGAAGCGCCCTTCTCGAGTACCCATTCGCAAATGAGCTTGCGGTTACGCATGTGTGCTTCCTCAACATCCTTGCCCGGTTCTATTCGCATGAGCTGGGTCATAAGACCGTTAAGGAGATATTTATAATACTGTGCCTTGTAGGCATCGGGATTGTCAAGCAGGCCAAGCTCAATGAGTTTGTCGTCGGCAAGATAGTAAAGCGCGAAGAGGTCGGCACGTGCTTCCTCAAGAGTGGAACCATGTGCCTTGAGGGCATCAGGATCAACACCGGGAAGAAGCTGTCCGGAAGCATGGCCGAGACATTCATGAAGGTCAGTGTGAAGATTATCAGTGATGAAGAGATAATCGTCAAGCAGCTTACGCATAGAGGCATCGGGCACAAACTCCTCGTTGAAGCCGTTGCCATGTGAAGCTTCATCATAAGCCTGAGTGATGTTTTCAAGTGTCACGGACTTAGAACCATGTGCCGCGCGAATCCAGTTGGCATTGGGAAGATTGATACCGATGGGTGTGGCGGGATAAGAGTCACCGGCAAGAATAGCAGCCGTGATTACTTTAGCGGTTACGCCTTTCACCTTCTCCTTACGGAATCGGGGATCAACCGGAGAATGATCTTCAAACCATTGTGCGTTGCCTGAAATAACCTCTGTGCGGTGAGAGGCATCGAGGTTCTTGAAATTAACTATGGACTCCCAGTTGGCAGTCATACCCAGAGGATCATCATAACTTTCAATGAAGCCGTTGATGAAATCCACTCTTGAGTCAGTATCATCGACCCAAAGAATCGAGTAGTCATCAAAGTCCTTGAGGTCACCTGTCATGTAATATTTTATCAGTGACTTTATGACGCGACGCTGCTTATCATTCTCGGCATACATAGCTGCCTGGTTCAAGTTGGCCACTATTCGTTCAATAGCCGGCGAGTAGAGCCCTCCCATCTTATATGTCTGCTCCACAACCTTGCCATTCTCTTTTGTCACCCTGCGATTAAGGCCATAAGATATAGGGGTAACATCAGTGGTATCCTTGATGGCGGCATAGAAATCTTCCACCTCCTTCTGGGTAACACCTTCATAGAGGTTTGTAGCAGAAGTTGCTATCAGGTCTTGGCCTTCGGCCTGATTCACCTTCTTTGCCATGAAAGCGGGATCGAATACCAGACGTCGCAGAGAATCCAACGTGGCAGGACGTTTGAGGGCGGGGAGCTTTGAAACCTGAGCATCGAAGAACTCCTCGGAAAATTCAGGAACAAACTTGTCCATGGAGTAATGATGGTGCACACCATTACCGAATTCCACCTGTTTCAGATAAGTTTCAAAAGCTTTGAAGTCGGGATTGTCCTTAGCACCGTCGTAATTGGAGTAGATATTCTCGAGAAGCTTACGGAGGTCAAGGTTATAGCGGTTGTTCTGATCCCAAAGGATATCGCGACCTGCAAGAGCAGCTTCAGTAAGATAATACACAAGTTTTTTCTGATTGAGGGAAAGTTCCTCAAAACCGGGCACGGGGTAACGGAGCACCTCGATATCGGCGAAGCGATCGACTATATAATTCATCTTCTTGGTGTCTTTAGCCATTAGAGCCGAAGTGCCGATGGCTAACGCCACTCCGGCAGCGGCTATTGTACGAAATAATGCCATGTCGTTATATTTTTATCTGATTGGTTATTCAATATAAAGTATCAATCCTTTAAGATACTCACCTTCGGGATGATAGATGTTTACAGGATGATCAGCGGGCTGAGTCAACTGATGGAGTATGCGAACACGTCGGCCCACCTGAGCGGCAGCAGAGAAGACAGCCAATCTGAACTGCTCCTTGCTCACCGCCTGAGAACATGAGAAAGTGAAAAGCACACTGCCTTTGGGCATCTTTTCCATTGCTCGCGCATTAAGTTTCTGATAGCCACGGAGCGCATTACGTATAGCTCCACGATGCTTAGCGAACGCCGGAGGGTCAAGCACCACAAGATCATAGGCACCATCGGGCATTTCAGCCAGATACTTGAAAGCATCCACTGCAAACGCCTCGTGGGGAGCATCCTCTCCAAAATTAACCGCTACATTTTCGCGGGTAAGAGCTACCGCCTTGGCCGAACTGTCAACTGAATGCACCAAAGTGGCGCCCCCTCGGAGTGCATACACCGAGAAGCCACCAGTGTAACAGAACATATTCAACACTTTGCGTCCCCCGGCAAACTTTTGAAGGAGGAGGCGATTGTCACGTTGATCAACAAAGAAACCGGTCTTCTGACCTTTGAGCCAATCAACATGTAGCTTCAACCCATTTTCAACGGCAATGTTGGTGTCATAGCTACCTATGATATACTCATTTTGAGGATCCAGGGCAGCCTTGTAAGGAAGAGTTGTTTCAGATTTGTAATATACATTCTCTATTCCGGCCCCTGGGAGTTCCACCAGTTTGCGGGCTATAATGTTGCGAGCGTAATGCATACCTGGAGAATGAGCTTGCAGAACGGCTGTGTGACCATAGACATCCACAATCAGACCGGGGAGGAAATCGCCTTCGCCATGGACAAGGCGGTAAGCATTATTATCTTCGCGTATCAGACCTAATGCTTGACGTAGACGGAAAGCATCGGCAAGACGCGACCCGTAGAATTCATCACCTATTTGCAGTGGTGAATTTGTGAGCATCCTGACAGCGATACTACCTATCTGGTAATGGCCTACGCCAAGAGATTCACCTTCACTTGACTTCACTTCAACCACATCTCCTTCTTCAACCGGCTCTTCGGGCATCTTGCCTATTGCACCGGAAAACACCCAGGGGTGGAAACGTTTGAGCGACTCTTCCTTGCCGCGTCGCAATGTTATGACGGGATAATTCATTTTAATCAGAGTAGAATGTTACTTGTTATTGTCAATTAGCAATTGCCCTTATGACATCCGCACCGTTGGCATACAGCAGCAGCGCGAGAAGGAAACACATACCGGCAATCTGGGCATACTCAAGAACCTTATCGGGAGCCTTGCGACGGACAATGATTTCATAGAGCAGGAAGAGAACATGGCCACCGTCGAGAGCCGGAATGGGCAGAATGTTCATAAAGGCGAGAGCCACGGAGAGAAATGCGGTTATTTCCCAGAAAGAAAGCCAGTTCCAACGATCGGGGAACATACCACCGATGGCACCGAATCCGCCAATGCTCTGAGCGCCCTCCTTACTAAATATGTGTTTAAGGCTGCCAACATAGTTGGTAAGCATTGTGGTACCATTTTCCCATCCTTTGGGGAAAGAACGGAAGAAGCCGTAATGAACGGTTACTGTGGGATAAACATCGGTGATAGGTTTAAGCTGGAAGCCAAGCTTACCACCTTCAGTGGGTGTAACGGGCAAAGTGATGTTCTTGCCGTCGCGCTCCACGGTTACAGTGGTAGTTTTGCCGGCATATTTTTGAAGTGTTGGAGTAAGCACCGAGTAAGCGGGAGTTGCCACCGTATCAATGGCAACAATTCTGTCACCTTCCAAGATACCGGCATCCTTTGCAGGGCTACCGCCTTGCACCTGTGCTACATAGACAGGTTGACGATACATCATGAAACCTTCTTTACCAAGACGGACCACAAAATCCTCGGGAAGCTTCACGGTGACGGTGTCGCGATGATTGCGAAGCACTTTCACTTCACGTGCAGTGGCAGCTGTAAGAAGGAAATCCTCCTTGGAAGCATCAATCTTTTCACCATCGGCAGTAAGGGGAATGTCGCCATTGCGGAAACCGTATTGGAGCGCGACAGGAGAGAAATCCATACCTTCATAAGCTTTATCAAGCTCAATGTATTTATTCCCCCACCAGAAAGCAATACCGGCATAGATGAGAATTGCCAAGATAAAATTGAAGAGGACACCGCCAATCATCACCAACAGACGCTGCCATGCAGGCTTGGCTCGGAACTCCCATGGCTGAGCCGGTTGCTTCAACTGCTCCTTATCCATGGATTCGTCTATCATACCGGCTATTTTCACATAGCCACCCAACGGCAGCCAGCCAATACCATATTCAGTGTCACGCCATGTGGCGCGTTCCTTTCCATCTTTACCAAACTTCGGTTTACCTTTGCGCGGTTTCCATTTGAAAAGTGAGAACCAAGGATTAAAGAACATGTAGAATTTCTCTACCTTAATTCCGAATATACGCGCAAAAATATAGTGTCCAAACTCATGAATCACCACCAGAAAGGCGAGAGCCACCACGAGCTGGAGTGCTTTTATCAAAAATGTTTCCATTAACTATCTATAAATAATATGTAAGTAGCAGTCAGCTGCCGCAGGTTAAACGGTCTGGTGGCACAAATCAGCTACATGAATAATTTTGTTTTCCAAAGAAGATGCGATTTCGGCAGCGAGAGCCCTTGCCTGACTGTTGGATTGAACATAGTCGGCATATTGGGGACTGGCCACGAAGTCAGCACGTTCGAGAGTTCGGGAAATAAGATGTGGGATATCGGTGAACCGGATTCTCTGTTGCAGGAAAGCTTCCACGGCAATCTCATTGGCGGCGTTTATCACGCAAGCGGTGTTTCCCCCTCGCTCAAGAGCAAGATGAGCGAAAGTGATACACGGGAAACGTTCGGCATCTGGCTTCTCAAATGTGAGATTGGCATAATCGGCAATTGACAATCTGTCGCCTGAGTATGGGAGACGATTTGCATCGGCCAGTGCATAGCGTATGGGGAGACGCATGTCGGGGAGACCTAATTGAGCCTTTACAGCGCCATCAGTGAACTCAACCATGGAGTGAATAATTGACTGCGGATGCACAACAGCCTCAATTCTACTTCCATCAATACCGAAAAGCCAACGGGCTTCAATGATCTCGAAGGCTTTATTCATCATAGTTGCAGAATCGATGGTGATTTTGGCACCCATGCTCCAATTGGGGTGATGCAGGGCATCAACTGGCGTCACATCGTGCAACTTTTCAGCCGGCATGGTCCGGAACGGGCCACCGGAAGCAGTGATGATCAAGCGTCGGACAGATGAAGGGTCCTCTCCAACCAAGCATTGATAAATGGCCGAGTGCTCGGAATCGACTGGCACGATTGTGGAGCTCGAGCCGAGCTTCAAGCTCTCTATAAGCTCTCCGGCCACAACAAGCGTTTCCTTATTGGCCAGGGCAATTCGTTTTCCTGCCCGGATGGCAGCCATAGTGGGAGCGAGCCCACTATAACCAACGGTGGCGGTGACGACAGTGTCAACGTCCTCACGGGCGGCAGCCTCAGCAATAGCTTCAGCTCCTGCAGCTACCTCAATTCCTTGCGGAGTCAACGCCTCGCAGACCTTAGAGTAGAGAGATTCATCGGCAATCACCACCATGGCCGGCTTATGGATGAGGGCTTGCTCAATGAGCAAATCGGCATTGCGCCGGGCAGTAATAACCTGAGCGTGGAATAAATCAGGGTATGCCGAAATGGTTTCGAGAGTCTGTGTTCCGATACTTCCGGTGCTCCCGATAACGGCTATATGTTTCTTTTCAGTCACTTTCATTGTTATAAAATCCCTACAAAGTTAGTGAATTTCCCCAATATAATCCCATAAATATAAGTATTACGCGTGCGCGCGTGATTTTTTTACTTATATATTAGTTCTTTTTTAGTAAAAATACGTAACTTTGCGAACCATTCGAAACAAAAAGAAGTGTGCTAATGTTATAAAATCATAACGAGCCGCTTCACTCCATTCATCAAAGGGTCCGGCGAGTTCATAACCAACCCAAGAAGAATTATTATTGTATACTTTTAAATTTTAGAGAGAATGAAAACTAATTTCTTATTGACAGCAGCAGCATGCGCGAGCATGCTCCTCACCGCGAACTTCGCGAAAGCACAGGACGCTGTAGTCGTGGAACAGGAAACTATCACCGTGTCCCAGCCCGTAGAGTGCAAGACTCATTATTCAGCCTCATGGCGTGACAACTGGTTCATCCAGTTGGGTGCCGGTGTACAGAGCCCGTTTGTAGAAAACACGGGTGGAGAATCACGTCGCATGACTGCCACTTATAACCTTGGAGTAGGTAAATGGATTTCACCTTACCTCGGTTTCCGTTTCAGTGCCTATTATGGCGCCATTCACTGGAATCAGGCAGGAACAGCCAAAGCCCGCGTTGCCAACCTCAACCTTGACTTCATGTGGGATATGTTCAACTCTATCGGCGGATACAAACCTAACCGCGTGTTCTCAATGGTACCTTATGTAGGACTTGGAGGCACATTCGCTTACAAATTCCGCAATCCCGATGCAAACGATTACGGACGTGACGGTAAAATCCGCAGCAATCAGTGGATGCTTCCCGTATCGGCAGGTTTGCAGTTCCGTTTCCGTCTGTGTGAATATGTTGACTTCTTTGCAGAAGGTCGCGCACAGTTCTACGGTGACAACTATAACAACAGCGTAGAAGGCCACCCGATCGATATCAACCTGAGCGCAATCGGCGGTTTGACATTCTATGTCAACGGACGTCACTTCGACTCTTACAACCCCTGCGATTACTTAGGCTACATCAACGACCTGAACGGCAAAGTAAACGATCTTCGCGGCGAACTCGCAGCTACCACTGCAGCTCTTGCAGCAGCAGAAGCTCAGCTCCCCTGCCCCGAAGTAACAGAAACAGTTAACACCAACGCACCTGCACCCATGCTTGCATCGGTACGATTCAAGATCAACTCTTCAACTATCTCGGATGAAGAAATGGTAAATGTTTACAATGTTGCACAGTGGATGAAGTCGAACCCCAACGCAACCGTATCAGTTGACGGTTATGCAGACCGCGACACCGGTACATCAGAATACAACCAGGCCCTTTCACAGCGCCGCGCCCAGTCAGTTGTAGATGCACTTGTAAGCGACTACGGAATCGACGCATCACGCCTCAAAGTAAATGCATACGGTAGCTCAAGCCAGCCTTACGAAAACAACAACTGGAACCGTATCGTAGTGTTCTCACAGCCTTAATATCGCCGCTGTAAAATAAGACAAAACTAACTTACACTAAATACCCGTTGCGGGCGCCATCGAGGCGCCCGCAATTTTTTTAGGCATTAGTTCATTACCAATTTGAAAACTTAAAGCAGAGTGGATTTACAAGATGTCAAGGAGCTCTTGCCGCAATTTTCGGGTGAAGGCCGGGGCGCTTGCGGCGGCGCTTAAGTG
>CAJUSN010000073.1 GCA_910589095.1 uncultured Muribaculaceae bacterium | reverse complement strand
AGATGATTGCAAAGCAGATAATCGCTCGCCATGATTGAATCATCTGCACGAAATGCTTCCCATGAAGGCGAGCCCACAAAATTGGCAAGAATATCAAGAGTGGAGCTCCTGGAGGTAACCTCAGGCATATATCCCCACAACCGCATAAGCGTTGACTCGCTCACCAGTCTGCGTGTGCGTGAAAACACTGCATCACGTAGCAAAAGGAAATCGGCTCGGGTTGTGACAGTACGTCCAATGACTCGCTCTACGGCCAATCTCAATCGTTCGATATCATTTGATTTTTCTTTTCTATCCATTTAGCATAGTTCCTGTCTATTCTTTCATTAAGTGCTCCTTCAATGCGGGCAAGATCCTCAACAGTGAAACGCCCCGCAAGCTCCTTCATATATCGGGATTTCTCCACCGACATTGACTCCGTACTGTAATCCGCCGTCCTGTCAATAACCGCCGAATTTTCGGCAAGATATTTCATAGCTCCGGCCTCCCAAACACGGTCAAGACGCCTGGTACCCTCATCTATCGCCGCAGTGATCTTTTTATCCTTCACCTGCATAGCATCTCGCTCCTCCATCAGTGCCGCCGAGGCTGCGCCCGCACTCCTGGCAGAATCGGCCACAAGAGCAACCCTTTGTCTCATGGCTTCATTTCGCGCAGCCATCTCTACCTCGGATGCCGCCAATTGTTTGGCCAACGAATCAGCACGACGATTGGCATCCGCCGCCTCTTGTGCAGCTACCTCAGTGGTCGCTCGGGCTGATTCAATCGCTTTATCCACGCATAACCACAGTCCGGCGCCTGCAAGACTTACTCCAAGCACAGCCGTTATCCATCGGGCCGCCTTACGAGGACGCTCCAAAGCTCTCAACAATTCATCAGTGTCGGCATAACGCCGGTTTATAGGGCCGAGACAACGCCGTATGACATGCGACCACATAAGTCCGTGCCCCATCCCGGCAAGCACTACCCCCAGGCTATAAATATCATTGCGCACGTCAGGCAAAGCACCGGCAGCCTGTTCGCGTGATATATATCCGCGCGTTCCGGCGGCCTGCTTCAACACCGTATGCGTAAACGTGTCGGCAAGTCCGAAATCAATGATCACCGGCGAGGAATCAAGAGCAGTAACAATAATATTAGTGGGTTTCAAATCTCTGTGAACCACACCACATCTGTGGATCCTCCCCACCGCCATCACTATTTCCTGCGCCACCCTTATGCGCTCCCCTGACTTTGGTGATAGAGCAAGCCACTGGTCCAGCGTAAGACCTTCCACCCACTCCATTACAATACAGGGTCCATAGCCGGGCACTTCTTCAAGACTCCAAGCCTTGACCACTCCGTCCCCATTTACTTTAAGCATCACCTCCAGCTCCTTGCGAAGCATGGCCATTGTTCCTTCAGAACGCGACTCAGGACTCGCACCCTTCAAAAGCCATAATCGGCCGTATCGCTTAGCCTTGAGCACAATATTCTGGGCCGAGCGCGACAGCTCCGTAATCTCGCTGAACCCGCGACCAAGCCCCTCGAAACTATCTTCAAGATAGCCCGAAGCCTCACATGGTGTTATTTTGCAGGAGTCAGTCATTTCAACTGTTCGGAAGATTCTTTAATTCGTGCAGGGAGATTTCTCAAAAAACTGTGTTTGCTCCACAAAGATAACGGTTCTTTATCTTATTTCAAACATCTTTTTCTGAGTAAGTGCCGTGAATTAGTTTATATTTGAATTAGTTTATATTATTGTCTGTGAATATCAAGCTGAGCACCGGCTTTACGAAAAGGGATGTTAGGATATTATCCCTGCTCCCACTGTTATTATTCATCTCATGTCAAATGAAACGAAATGAAACATAATCCACACCCTCTATAACATCTTTTTAGATTAATTTTGCAAAAAGTTAGCTCACAATTATGGCTGATTTGCTGAAAAGTGCTAATTTTGTAGTGCAGAGTTTCTGCAAGAACTCTGACGAACATATTCAATTGACCGACCTTCAATCAGTCTGCCGGTAAAATCTGCAAATTTAATTCGTGATATGGCTGGAATGAGGAACACGTTGCTTGAATTGCGGTTATACAAATTAGTAGCACCCCGGGACTTATATCCTCTCGGCTGCAAAAGATACCACAATTGTGAGCCAACTTTCCATTCTTTTATCACGGGTCTTGCAGAACCTCCTGGCAAGTATGGAAAAGTGCGGCTCACTTTTTTATTATACTTCCACCAATTATTTTACCAATCATGCTCAAAGCTATCCTCTTACTCCCCTTCACTTTACTCAAAGCAGCTTGGTGGGTTTTCCGCAAGCTTCTGATGATTGTGGGCTTCCTCGCAATAATCGACTTTCTCACCGGCTCACGACGCTGAAATCCTCTCCATCAAGATATTACGCGGTGTGTCAAAATCCCTTTGGCACACCGCTGTTGCATCCGGATGGCAGAATGTTATTAAAAATCCCGCGCATGCATAAGCTCGCGCGGGATTTCCATTCTCTTTTTGCAATTAAGTATCCTGAAGAAATGATCAATACATTAAACAGGGAATAGTTAATTGAATTATAAGTGAATAGCTCATAGTTCTGACTTATTACTTACTGGTCAATACAAGCCCCAGTTGGCATGTTTGTTACACCATTCAATACGGTTCTTAACCCATGTGCGAAGCTCCGTTGAATGTTTCGCGGTATCGAACGCGCTTTCTGCGTAGGCATACGACGCTGCATAGGCATCAGGCCACTGCAATCCGTCACGACGCGCCGTCGGTTCTATCAGAAGTGCGTATTGATCCATGTACTCTACCAAAGCAGGATAAATTTCTTTATAAAAATTATCCCACTCCTCTTTATATATGGTTCGGAACTCTGTGTTCTGAGCAAGAGCTTTCATGAATGATGTGCCGGCATAGTCTCCATCTTTCTCAAACAGCACCCGGTCATAGCTGTAATTCACAGTGCCATCATAGCCATAAGCCCAGTCAAAGTCCCATACCGGACCGAAATGATACAAGCAGCCTGTGCCAAGCTCCTCCTTGTGAAGATAGAAACTCTTTGGATGCTGAAGCTCCCGGTTGCAAGCTATGCTGTTCACTATGATATAGCGTGCGGCATCGCGCAGATCCACGTAGTCCGACACATTTTTACCTGTTACAACCGCATTTGCCATCGTCGTGAAGTCCGATTTCCATTGGGCGAAATAACTCTCACGCTCTGTGGCATCAGTCTTGATCTCGGTCAAATCCGGATCTTTCACCATCACTGGCAACTGCTTTTTGGAATTATTGGAGAATGTGTACTTGAAACGGAAGTCCTCATCATAATTCGAATCTATTTCAAACAACATTCCCGTCTCTTCAGGAATATCCACCGAACCGCCGCCAACACCGATTTTCTCCGTCAGCATGTAAGCTCCTTTGTAAAGTCCATTGAAATACACATTCACAGGTACACAATGGTTTGTAAAAGGCAGCCCGAGTTTCTGTGCCACGAACAGCGCCACTGCATTACGCATCAATGACGGATCAATATAATTGGCTATCAACGCAAAACTTTTGGCCTTGGCCATTCCACAAACCGAAGTTTTCTTCGACATTTTGAAGCGATATGGCGTCTTGGCAAAATTCCACGTTGAATTGCCTCGACCTCGGAACTCTACCGTCTGAGAGGGCAGATCATCAAACATTCCGTTGCCATCCATTCTCAGGGTGGCTTCATATATGAAAGATTTGCCGTTAGCCTTTATAAGATCAGTCAGTTCAGCATACGGGTCATGCAGCTGCACATGTATGTCAGGCAGAGCGGTAGTGCGCACCACGCAACTGTCGATCGTGCTGAGATCGTATGAATTCACACCGTCGGCAGTCGTAACTGACATTTTAGTATAAGCCCCGGGGGTGCCGGAATATGTGATGGATTCCACCTCGTTGAGCGGATGGAAACTGAAATTCTTATCGTTGCGGAACAGGTAGAGCTGCTCATTCTGAGCCATCGCTGCCGATGCAGCTATAAGGGCTGAAGCTAAGAGTATCGATTTTTTCATCGGCTGAGTGCTACTTTAAATGATCGATTGTTGACTGTAAGAATATATATCCCCTTTGTAAGCGTGTCGGTCGGGATTGTGTATTCACCGCTCACTGAATTTGCAGCGGCAACCCCAACGCCATTGATGGCAGTAAGGCTTACAGATGATCCCTCCGGCAGATTTCCCAAGGTTATGCAGCCCTCCTGGAGCTGAATGGTGACCGCACTATCCTCGGACACACCTCCTATGGAAGCCCACTGATCCGAAGAGCCTTCTTCAGTTGAAAATGTCCAGTTGCGTACATCGCTCAAAGGTATCGTTATAGCTCCTTTGTCCGAACTCAGTTCCAGATTCCCATCTGATGTTTTGGTTGTCATTCCGGATTCAATCGTGATCACCGACAGGTGATGGTCCGCATGCTTCACAGCTATACTGCGATAGCCCGTGCCGGCCGCAAAGACCGCCGAAGCGGCGAGCAACACCGTGCTGACCATGGTAAAGATTCTCTTCATTTAAAATAATGTAATTTATCAATTGATTGGTTTTTTACAACCTTTCATAAGCATCCCGTGCAATGAAAGGTTCACAATGCGCAAAGTTATAATAATTTTTGGTAATTCTGATGCAAATTCATTATTTTTGCCGTATGGAAATGAATAAGCCTTCCGTCATAGCCATTATCCCCGCACGCTATGGCTCCACACGTTTCCCCGGAAAGCCACTTGCCATGATTGCCGGTGAGCCAATGATATGGCACGTCTATCGCCGCGCCGCCTTGGCTCTTGGCGAACAAAATGTGTGGGTGGCCACCGACGACAACCGCATACTCGAAGCCATCACAACCCGTGGCGGCAATGCGCTCATCTCCTCGCGCCCCGTCGATTGCGGCACCGACCGATGCGCCGATGCCCTTGACCAGCTTCCCCGCCGTCCCGACATTGTTGTGAATCTTCAAGGCGATGAGCCACTCATTGACCCCGCCGACATCAATTTGCTTGTCAATGCGATGAGCGACAAATCCGTTGATATTGCCACCCTCGCCCGACGTTTCCACCCCACCGAAGGCTTCGAGGCTCTCTTTGACCCCGGCACTCCAAAGGTCACCTTCGACAGCCGACACAATGCGCTCTATTTCAGCCGAAGCATTATCCCCTACGTTCGCGACCACGATTGGAAGCAGTGGACCACAAGCGCTGATTTTCACATCCATGTGGGCACTTACGCGTTCCGCACCGACGTGCTCTCCGCTATAGCCTCTCTCCCCCCTTCGCCTCTCGAACAGGCTGAAAAACTCGAACAGTTGCGCTGGCTTGAAGCAGGTTACCGCATACGGGTGGCCTTGACCGCCAATCACTCCATCAGCGTGGACACGCCCGATGACCTCAAAAGAATCCAAGTAAAATGACCACTTCCACTCAATCCTTCCGCACCATTGCACCTCCCGTAAGCCAAATGACCGCTTTTGCCCTTCCCCCTGTGCGTCGTAGGCTACTCCCCTCCGGAATTGAAATGGTGATATATGACAAATGCGACGCTCCGGTCTGCTACCTCACATGCTGCACTCCGCGGGGCAACCTTGAGCTCCCCTCCCAAGCCTACGGCGCTCTAATCGGCATCCTGCGCCGCGAAGGCACAGCGTCTTGGAGCGGAGAGGAAATCAACTCCATACTCGACTTCAATGGGGCTTTGGTGAAAAGCGTCACCAACGACCACTCCTCTTGCGTTTCGCTCCGTGTGCTCAACAGTAACCTTAAGGCCACGCTCCCTCTAATCCGAGAAATGATCACCTCCCCCTCTTTCAATGAGACACCATTGACGGCACGTCGTGAAGCTTTGGCCCGCAACCTCGAAGTGTCGGCCAACGATGTCGACTTCCTTGCCGGATGTGCGTCCGACAAGCTCATAAAAGGCCCCTTCCACCCCGGAGCTAAAGTCGACACCCCCGATGAAGTCCGTGCAATAACCTCATCTGATCTTCTCCAGACATTCCATTGCATCAACCATCCCGAACTATCGCGACTCTTCATCGCCGGAAACATTACTCCGCAAGTAGAGGATCTCATTGCCGAAACTTTCAGCACCCTTCCGGAAACAAATCGCCCTTACACACCTCGCATCATCCCTTACACACCCGCGCCGGCACTCTCAGTTGAAAAAATTGTCAAGCCCGACGCACTCCAGAGCTCGGTAATGATCACCATCCCCACCGGCATTCAGCGCAGCCACCCCGACTATATCGGACTCCATATTGCCGTAAGCGCACTCGGAGGTTATTTCGGAAGCAGGCTCATGCTTAACATCCGCGAACGCCTTGGCCTTACTTACGGCATCTCCGCCTCCCTTTTAGGCTCTCCAGAAGGCTCGTTTATTGAAATCTGCGCCGACACTGATTGCGACTCTGTTGAACAACTCCGACAGGAAGTCAACGCCGAACTCCGCCGCATGGCCACCAATCCTCCTGAAGGCGAAGAACTCAACCGCCTCAAACAAACCCTTATCTCAGGACAAGCCGCCGTGCTCGACTCACCGTTCTCCATCATTGACCAGCATGTCACATCAATGGTGGCCTCCATCCCTGAAGGATACTTTGAAAACAAACTCAAAGCCATCGCCACACTAACTCCTGACGCACTGGCCCAAACAGCACGCAAATACATGCGTCCGGAAGAGATTCGCACTGCCATTGCAGGCCGATAATCACTATCACAAACAAACAGCCGGAGTTTCCTATCAAGGAAGCTCCGGCCACATGAGAGAGTAGAGAATGAGTAATAATAATAAACTCGTTTGACTATATAATAAACGTTTATTTCTTAGAAACTGTTTAAATCATTTTTTAAAGCTTTGCCTGAAGCTTAACGCTGCGCGGTCACGCCCTGCTTGGCGCCTTCCTGACGGGGGCCATTTCCGTTTTTATGTCCTTTTTGACCTCCGCGACGGTCAGCCTGCTTCATAGCTTTCCCTTTCTTGCCGGCACCTGAATTCACGTAATTGTTTTCAAGGAACTGAACATACTGGTCAGGAGTAAGCACCGTTTGTATCTCTTTAAGATAATTTGCGCGGACATCCTTACGGATCAGTTTATTTGAGGCGGCATTACCCTTGGCGCTCTGTCCGTTATCTTTCGCCCCTTGGCGTGCGGTTTTCACCACCTGTGCAGGTGTGGGGATAGCCTGCAGTTTCTGCTGCTGTTGAGCTGTCAGATTCAATCCCTCGAAAGGGTTGTAGGCTTTGCGCATCGCGCTGTCGCCTCTCTGTTTTCCCCCTTGACGGCACTGCTTGCCATCCTGGCATTTCTCCTTATTCTTATTCACCTTGCAAGTGCCTTCTTTCTTTGAAGTACAGTTGCCATTGGAATTGCAGTTGGGAGCCTGCGCAAATGCGCTCATGGAGAAAAGTGACGCAACGGCCACTGCTAAAGTAAAAATCTTCTTTTTCATAAATTGTTGTGTGTTTTTATCAATCTAAAATTTCTTCATTCACTCAATTTAACCGTAAGAAACGTATCACGAACGCTATTTCAATTGATTTCAATGAGTATACCGTTAAGACAATTCCACACCCTCAAAGTTTAGAACCGGCCTGCCACTTTTAGCTGTTTTTAGCATCCATTCACTTTCATTTTGCCGTTGAATCACACTGAGCGTTGCATATCTCGCGGGAACTCTGTAACTTTGAAAAACTGTTTGATCTCGCAAGATTTCATTCCATACGAATATTGCGACCTTTCACACCCCAAAACAATCAGCACAAATTATTATTACACCCTCATATATCATGAAGAAAAGCCACCTTTGGGCTGCCGCAGCAGCCGCTTTGCTCCTCTGTTCCTCACCCGTTATGGCATCTACAGTCGGCAGCTCCGACATTATCCCCCGCCCCACACAATCCATTGCCTCCAAAGGCGAATTTCCCATCCCGACCGGAGGGTTTAGCTTCACTGTCAAAGGCGACAAAGACGAGGCCCTCTCCACATATCTCTCCACACTCCCCACCATGTTCAAGACGGCCGCCAAAGCCTCTCAAGCCAACCTATCCATTCAGATCACCGGCAAAGGCGAAGGTGAGAACTACGAACTCACGGTCACTCCGAAGCACATCACAATTAAAGCCCCCACAGCCGCCGGAGCTTTCTATGGCATCCAGTCGCTCAAGCAACTCGCATCGCTCCCGGGCGCCACTGCCATAGCTGCATGCAAAATAACCGACTCGCCCCGTTTCCCCTACCGCGGACTGCATTTCGACGTGTCTCGCCATTTCCGTTCTCCCGAATTCATCAAAAAGCAAATTGATGCAATGGCCTTGATGAAGCTCAACAATCTCCACCTCCATTTCACCGACGCAGCCGGATGGCGTATGGAAATAGACCGTTATCCGCGGCTTACAGAATTTGCAGCTTGGCGTCCACAAGCCGACTGGCAGGACTGGGTCGACAATGGCGCCCGGTATTGCGAGCGAAATGATGTCCGCGCTGCCGGTGGCTTCTACACAAAGGATGAGCTGCGCCAACTTGTGAAATATGCAGCTGATCGCCACATACGCATCATTCCCGAAATCGAAGTCCCGGGCCACAGCAAAGAGGTCACCTCCGCCTACCCCGAATTATCCTGCAGCGGACAGCCTTACACCGATGAAGACCTATGCATAGGCAAGGAGGCTACTTTCAAATTTATCGAGGACGTTCTTGATGAGGTCATTGATGTTTTCCCCTCTCAATACATTCACATCGGTGGCGACGAAGCATCCAAAGGCGGTTGGAGAAACTGCCCCGACTGTCAGGCACGCATGAAAGCCGAAGGGCTCAAGGATGTCGATGAGCTGCAAAGCTATGCCATTCACCGCGTCGAGAAATATCTCAACTCCAAAGGGCGCTCCATCATTGGTTGGGATGAGATTCTTGAAGGTGGTCTCGCACCAAACGCCACTGTAATGTCATGGCGTGGAACCGAGGGTGGGATCACTGCTCTCAAAAGCGGGCACGATGTGGTGATGACACCCGGCGAGTTTTGCTACATTGATTACACTCAGGATGCCGCCTTTAAGGAACCCGTCTCCATTGGCGGTTACACCCCCCTCTCCAAAGTTTATTCCTACGAACCACTTGAAAAGGGTCTCACAGCTGAGGATGCGTCTCATCTGCTCGGTCTTCAGGCCAATCTTTGGGCCGAATATGTCCCCACAGATCAACACGCCGAGTATATGTACTATCCACGCACTTACGCCATTGCCGAAATCGGTTGGGCTACTCCCGAAAAGGACTACCCCGATTTCCACCGCCGCGCCCTGCAGCTCAATGCTCTCCTCGACTCGGCCGGATACAATGTCTTTGACCTCGCTAATGAATATGGCGAACGGCGCGAAAGCCTCACCCCGGTCTCCCACTTGGCAAAAGGGTGCAAGGTATCCTACGCCATCCCCTGGCATCAGAAATATCCTGCAGCAGGCGAATCCTCACTCACCGACGGTATCCGTGGCGGATGGACCTACGGCGATCACCGCTGGCAAGGTTTTGCAGGCGATTTCGAGGCTGTAGTCGACCTTGGCGATATCAAGCCTGTCCACTCTCTCACCACCACATTCATGCACGCCCCGGGCGCCTGGGTACACCTTCCCCAAATGGTGGAATACTCTGTTTCATCCGACGGCAACACTTTCACCCCCGTTGAAACCGTTTGGACAGACCTTGATCCCAACTATGGCAAAATAATGATGAAACCGTACACGTCAACCGTATCCAACCCCTCCGAAGCACGCTACGTAAAAGTTCGGGCAAAAGGTCATGACAGGCCCGGAGCTTGGCTCTTTGTTGATGAGATTATTGTCAACTAAAAATATCAAACACTAGAGTGTGTCTGGATTTAAATGGCTTTAGCACAAAGAGGAAATTTTGAGGGATTTTCGCAAGTTGAAGAGGGAGCATAGCGAGCTATGCGACTGATGAAACTTGGCGAAAAGCACCAAAATTTACCTTTGTGATGAAACCAAGAATAATACAAACCAACACTAAAGTTAAATTCGGTTTAAATTCAGACACACTCTTAGAGTGTCAAAATTATTTTGTATTTTTGCAAAAAGATAATTCCAACTCATGAATGCATTTCTACTTTCTTCAAGGTAAAATGTGTTCCTTATCACCCACCTACATACTTCCCCAAAAGTTATGAAGAAACATAATTTCTATGCCGGCCCCTCGATTCTAAGCCAGCAGACGATCAAAAACACAGCCGACGCAATCCTGAACTTCGCCGACACCGGCCTTTCGGTGCTTGAAGTTTCTCACCGCAGTAAGGAATTCCAGGCTGTGATGGACGAAGCTACCGCTCTGGTCAAGGAACTGCTTGAAATCCCTGAAGGCTACTCCGTTCTCTTCCTCGGCGGCGGAGCAAGCATGCAATTCTGCATGGTGCCTTACAACCTTATGGCAAAAAAAGCCGCTTATCTCGAAACCGGCACCTGGGCCTCCAACGCCATTAAAGAAGCTCGCCTTTTCGGCGAAGTTGACGTGGTTGCCTCTTCGCGTGAAGCCAACTTCTCCTACATACCCAAAGACTACACCATCCCCACCGACGCCGATTACTTCCACTTCACCACAAACAACACCATCTACGGTACCGAGATGCGTTACGATCCGGAAAGCCCCGTACGCCTCGTAGCCGACATGTCAAGCGACATATTCTCTCGCCCCATCGATGTTTCTAAGTACGACGTCATCTACGCCGGTGCCCAGAAAAACCTCGCTCCTGCAGGTGTCACCATCGTGATTGTTCGCGACGAAGCTCTCGGACATGTTGACCGTCCAATCCCCACCATGCTTGACTATCGCACCCACGTCAAGAAGGGATCAATGTTCAACACTCCCCCCGTCCTCCCCATCTTCTCAGCTCTCCAGACTCTCCGTTACTATAAGGAACTCGGCGGCATCCGTGCCATTGAGCAGATGGACCTCCGCAAGGCTGGCGCACTCTACGAAGCCATCGATGCAAGCCGCATGTTCCAAGGAACTGTCACCGATCCGGCTGACCGCTCCATCATGAACGTTTGCTTCGTCATGACTCCCGAGTATAAGGAACTTGAGAAAGATTTCATTGACTTTGCCTCAGCCCGTGGCATCGTAGGTATCAAAGGCCACCGCTCTGTGGGTGGTTTCCGTGCTTCTCTTTATAACGCACTCCCAATGGAGAGCGTAGAAGTGCTCATCAAGGCAATGAAAGATTTCGAAGCTTCTAAATAAACACGCATCATAATGAAAGTACTTGTAGCTACCGAAAAGCCTTTCGCCCCTGTGGCCATCGAAGGTATCCGTGAAGTAATTGAAGGTGCAGGCCATGAGCTTCAGCTCCTTGAAAAATACTCTTCGCGCTCTCAGCTCCTTGATGCCGTTGCAACGGCCGATGCCCTCATCATACGCTCCGATAAAGTTGATGACGAGGTGCTCGACGCTGCCAAACAACTCAAAATCGTTGTGCGTGCCGGTGCCGGTTACGACAATGTTGACCTCACCGCAGCCTCTGCCCACGGGGTTTGTGTGGAAAACACACCCGGACAGAACTCTAATGCCGTGGCCGAACTCGTTTTCGGTATGGCCGTAATGGCGGTGCGCAACATGCTCGACGGCACCTCCGGTTCTGAGCTCCGCGGAAAGCGACTCGGCATACATGCCTTCGGACAGGTTGGCCGAAACGTTGCCCGCATTGCCAAGGGATTTGAAATGCAGGTTTCTGCTCTTGATCCATATTGCCCTGATCAGGCAATGGCCGACGCCGGGGTAGCCCCCATCCACGACATCAAAGAGCTCTACAGCCAAAATAAATTTGTTTCACTCCACATACCGGCCACTCCCGAGACTCGTGCCTCGGTGGGCTATGATCTCATCACACTCCTTCCCAAAGGTGGCGTCCTCATCAACACCGCCCGTAAGGAAGTTATTGATGAAGAAGGTCTCGCAAAAGCGCTCCGCGAACGCACCGACATCAAATACGTGGCCGACGTAAAACCTGACTGTGCCGATGCTTTGAAAGCCGAATTTGGATCTCGCGTACTCTTCACTCCCAAGAAAATGGGAGCGCAGACCGCGGAAGCAAACATAAATGCCGGCATTGCCGCTGCTCGTCAGATTGTGGAATTCTTCGCCACAGGAGCAGCACCTTTCCGCGTTAACAAATAAAGCAATTCCATCTCAACACCAAGTCGGATTCCCCGCCCGGAATCCGACTTTTTTATATTATTTCCCCACCACCCTCTCCCCCTAAAATCCCTAATCTCCCTAAAGTCCCTAAAGACCTTAATCTCCCTTAAATAAGTCCCCGGCCTCCTT
>CAJUSN010000072.1 GCA_910589095.1 uncultured Muribaculaceae bacterium | reverse complement strand
ATGTTATATTTGCGAAAAATATCCATTCATCCACTGTAATTGTAAGATATGAAGATTAAATTTTTGATTGCGTCCCTCTTTCTTCTTATCGGAGCCACCGCACCATTGAAGAGTATGGCAGAAGGTGAGATCAGGGATCTCAGGGTCATGTCATTCAACGTGCGACATCTTGAAGGTATAGATAATGTGATTGATGCCTCCCGGACTGCTGCAGTCATAAACAGGGTTGTGCCTGATGTTGCCCTGATTCAGGAAATTGATTCGGTGACCGACCGTAGCGGTAAAAAAGACCAGATGGCAGAATTGGGTAAACTAACGGGTATGTTCCATACTTTCGGACGCGCCATTGATTTTGGTGGTGGAGGCTATGGAATCGGTATTCTGTCGCGTCAGAAGCCTTTGGATGTGAAACGTATCCCGCTGCCCGGCGATGAGCCGAGATTGCTTCTTGTGGCCGAGTTCAAGGATTATGTTGTGGCATGCACCCACTTGGCACTTGAAGAGGATGCAAGGATGGAGTCGGTGAAGATAATTGCAGCGGAAATGAAGAAATATCCCGGCAAACCATTTATGATAGGAGGCGACTGGAACGCGACTCCATCCTCTCCGCTCTTGCAGGCCATGCGGGAGTATTTCAACATAATTACGCCCCAAACACCTACTTTTCCGGCCGATAAGCCGGTGGAATGTCTTGATTACATTGCTGTTGACAAGGATTGTGTCCCTGAGAAATGCTGTGGGCGTTTGCTGACCGGAACAGCCTCAGATCATCGGGCCGTGAGTGTCACGGTGAGTTTCTAAGTACCCACACACCCTTCTGGCTATGTTGAGTTTTGTCACCGCAGGCTTCATGGCCTCTTGAAGTTCCATTGATCGGTCCGATATCTCTATTAATTCAGAGAAACCTGCTTGCAGCAGCTCCTCGCGCGCTTCCACACGTCCGGCAATAGCAATGACCGGCACCCCGTTCTCCGCAGCAGCGTGTAGCACAGCCATTGGTGCTTTTCCGTCAATTGTCTGGGCGTCAATTTTACCCTCTCCGGTGATGGTAAGCGATGCACTTTTCATTGCCTCTTTAAGGCGGAGCGTCTCGGCAACCATCGCTGCACCGGGCTGTATTTTAGCCCCGAGCAGTGCTGCCAGTGAACCTGCCGCACCTCCAGCAGCCCCGCTTCCGGCCATATTCTGCACATTGAAGCCTGAAATCTTCTGAATAACAGATGCCAGACTGCGCATACCCTTTTCAAGACGCCTAACCATAGCAGCATCAGCTCCTTTTTGCGGTGCGAACACTGCAGTGGCTCCTTTTTCGCCATAGAAGAGGTTGGTTACATCACAAGCCAATGTGAATTCCACATTTTTCAATTGCTCCGGAATTTCCATATAGTTGATCTCTCCAAGCGTTGCGCCGCAAAGTGAAGTTATCACCCTCCCCTTGCTGTCCTTAAATATCACTCCTAAAGCTGCCAGTAGCCCTGTGGCGGCATCGTTGGTGGCTGACCCTCCCAGGCATAGAAGAATTTTCCGACATCCGCGTTGCAGCGCATCTTTTATAAGCAATCCCGTGCCAAAGGTGGACGTTTTTTCCGGATTGCGCATGCTATTTTCCAATAGCGGTAATCCGGAAGCAGCTGCCAGTTCAATCACGGCTACCTTGTCAGGTAAGAGACCATAGGAGGCCTTAATAGGGCGTAGCAGAGGATCAAGAGTGTCAACTGTAACGATAGTCCCCTTCAAGGCTTTCGTGAGGATCTCAGCTGTCCCCTCCCCTCCGTCGGCCATCGGCAGGCATATCACCTCTCTCCGGGAGCCTGTAGCCATAACAATACCATGGCGCACAGCCTCACACACATCATGTGCGTTAAGCGATCCCTTGAAAGAATCACACGCCACAACTATAGGGCCTTGTTTATCCATTTCCCATTATTTTAGCCAGGTTTCCGGCTGAAAGTTCCATAATATGCGCAGCGTCTGTTGAGCGGGCTAATGCAATCTCTTTTGCCACTTCACCTATGTCGGTAAGGGAGTCATCGGTTTCTATAAGAAGTCTGTCGTCAGGTATAACTGCAGCGGTTTCCGCATTGAATTTAGCTCCAAGCGAAAGATACAGGCCGGAGGCCGTGAGCTGCAGAGCCTGTTGCGGTTTTCCACGAAAGCCATGGATGATCCAGGGCTGCGTGGGTCGCATCTCTTTTCTCAGAGTGAGAAGTTCGTTGAAAGCTTTCACGCAGTGGAGCAATAGCGGCTTATGCAGTTGCTCGCTCAGTTCTATGTGTGTGATAAGTCGGCGCTTCTGTTCATCCATGCTGGGACCCTTCAGCTTGTCAAGCCCAGTTTCTCCTATCATTACCACGTTGCTCTGGCGGGCGGCACTGTCAAGCTCTTCGTTGTTGAATGGCGCAGTATCCCAGGGGTGCACACCCACTGAATACAGGTATCCTTCTGGGCGCTCCTCGCCGGGGGAGCGACTCACGATGGCGTGGTTCGTCAGTGTGTGGCTATGTGCGTCGGCTATCATCATGGCACAGGGTCATATCCGCTTCCACCCCAAGGATGGCAGCGGGCCAAACGCTTGATAGCCAACCACAGCCCGCGGATCGCACCATGGCGTTGTATGGCCTCGATGGCATATTGGCTGCATGTAGGCGTGAAGCGGCATGATGAAGGGAGCATCGGGGAAATGCTGAGCTGGTAAAAGCGGATGGGGAGGATGAGGAGCTTGCGGAGCATAGTTGTTTTTTACAGGTTAGACCTCCGGTGCCGTTTGTTCTGTCGGTTCGGCTTGTTGCGGGGAAAAATAGCGGTTGATGCGCGTGAGAATTTTGCGCACGGAATGCTCGGCCGATTTGTAATCCGTAAGTTTCGGGGCCACGTAGATGAAAGCAATATCCACCGGCGGAGTGTCTTCCCCTGCGTATTCGCGGTTAAGGCGGTAAGCTTCTCGCATCAGGCGACGCATTCTTACACGGTCCACCGCGTGTCGCAAACGTCGTTTCGGAACACTTATCACGAACTGAGTTACCTGTGGACGACGGTCGCCATCCTTACGCACGCACCAAACAGCCCGCCATGGATAGGCCATGACGGTGCCAGTGGCGTTTCCCGGCACAAACAGCCGCTCTATTGCCGTGAGGCTGCAGAGTTTCTCTCTCTTGTAAAGTCGCAGCGTTTTCACTTGAATAGAGGGGTGAATGTGGGGTGATAACTGTTCTTAACTGGGTAAGCGGTTGAAAAAGATGTGGCTATCCTACAGAGCCGTTGCTCGGGTAGAGTGGGGTTTTTAAGCCTTCTCGTCCTTGCGCGACTCTTCACCCAGGAAAATATCAAGAGCTGCCGTCATGGAAGGAGCCTTGGGAGTAGGCGCCTCGAAGTCAAGACGCAGACCGGCATTTTTAACAGCCGATGCAGCCGACGGGCCAAATGTGCCAATCTTGATATCGCCCTGCTTGAACTCGGGGAAGTTCTTCATAAGTGAATCGATTCCCTGAGGGCTGAAGAATAGCAACATATCGTAGTCAAACTGCTCTTCGGGTGCGAAATCGTTGCTGACTGTGCGATACATCACCGCTTTGGTGTAGTTGATTTTGTGCTCGTCGAGAACATTCGAATCTGTCTTGTTCACGTCGCTCACCACGTAGAGATACCGCTCCTTGTTGTGTTTTACAAGAGCGGGAACCAGCCCTTCGAGCTTTCCGGTGGTACCATGGAAAATCTTACGTTTGCGATACACGATATACTTCTGGAGATAGAGAGCAATGGATTCAGTGGTGCAGAAATATTTCATGTTGTCGGATATAGACACGCGCATCTCCTCGCAAAGACGGAAGAAATGGTCGATAGCCGTGCGGGCCGTAAAGATAATTGCCGTGAAGTCGGAAATGTTAATTTTAGCTTGGCGGAATTCTTTGGCAGAAAGACCTTCAACCTTTATAAAAGGACGGAATACTATCTCAACCCCATATTTCTGGGCAATATCGTAATATGGTGATTTTTCCGAGGTAGGTTTCGGTTGGGACACTAAAACTTTTTTTACGTTCACGCTCCGTTGATTTTATTAATGAATTATGAATCAAATGCTTGTGGAAATATTTGACGCTAATCGATAAAGTATTACGGGAGGGATTATTTCCAAGGTGCAAAGATACAAAATAAAGTAGATAAGAGAAGTATAATTTTCGTAAAAAATTCTATATCCTTTGCAAATAAATATCACTCTGGCCACTCCGTAAAGGAACAAGCTTATGCTGAGCAAAAGCGGTGTCAGACCGGGGTTGAAGAGGGCAAGGAGGGCTGGAATCACCAGGCCAAGTCCAAGCAGAGCCTGGGAAGAATTGAAGCCTTTCAGCCATTGGCTGGTGTCGGTTCGGTTGGCAAACAGGAACCCTACGGTTCGGTAGGCAGCAAGCTGCCAAGCATAGTAAGCTCCGGCAAGCAGTGAGAGCCATCCTACACCGGCAAAGGGTGTTCCATCGGCACCTCCTCCCATGAATGATGTGGAGCTGAACAGAAGTATCCCTTCGCAAACACACACCAGTGATATGAGGGAGAACAGGACGCGTGTTTCGCTCACGGTGTTGTTTTCATCAAAGGCGTTGGCGCGTCGGCGCACTGTGAAAAGATCCTGCGCAAATGTTTTGATGAAAGTGGAATAATGGCGGAAATTGGACGAGATAATAAGGAAAAGCACTATCAGCAGCAGTGTGACGCCGGAATCATAGCCGGGAAGGGTAGGACGTGGCGTGGGTGAAACGCCTTCAGCGTAGGCTACCCGCCCAAGTGTGGCGTTGCGAAGATGGAGCACACGCGGGCCGTCCACCTCGTGACACGTAGCTTGCTGAAGGGCGTTGCGAAACACCTTTGCTTCCGCAGCCACTGTATCGGCCGCCTCCGCAAATACGGTGGCAGTGTCAGGTTTAGCCACTGCTTCCTGTTTTGTTTCTGATTCAACCTGTCTTGTCTCCGACTTTTTGGGCTTCTCCTCGGATTTGCGTGGAGATGCCTCATGCTCCCTGGCAGGTGCATGTGCCGGCACGGAATGTGGTTCTTCCGCCGGTGCCGGTGTGGGTGCAGTCGGTGTGTGGTGCAGGCTGTCGGGCATTGCTTAGAGTATGGTTGAATTTAAAAGTGTTTAACACAAAGCGGAAATCATTTACAATTTGCCTTTGTGATGAAACCAAGAACTATTCAAAAGATCCATAAGGGAAATTCGGTTTAACCCCAAACATCCTCTCAATGAATCTTTTGGGAGAAAGTGCGGGGATCCACCGGTTGGAGAGCGGCAGCCACGGCTTCGGCCGCGGTGGTCGCTACGGTGAAGAGGCGTTTATGGTCGGCATGCATGAAACCCTGCTCTATGGCTCTGTCAAACATTTGCAGCATCGGGTCGTAATAACCATCGGTGTTGAGAATCACCACTTGCCCGCGATAAAGATTGAGCTGGCGCCAGGTGATGATTTCAAGCAATTCCTCGAAAGTGCCACAACCGCCCGGACATGCTATTGCAGCCACGGCCATCATGGCCATGGTATGTTTCCGTTCATGCATAGATGCGGTGGCTATCATGCGTGTAAGGCCGGGATGCTGCCAATTGTTGTCGATCATGAATTGCGGCAACACGCCTATGGCTTCGCCACCGGCGTCAAGCGCACCGTCAATAGCGGCCTTCATGAGGCCCTGGCGACCGCCACCGCACACTAACGCGCACCCCGCTTCGGCTATCAATTTACCGGTTTCGCGGGCCGCGTCTTTATATTCCTGTTTTATATCTTCGCTTGAGGCTCCGTAAACAACTATGGCCCGGGCCTCCGAGGTGTCCTGTTTCATTTGGCTGCAAAATTACAAAAAATCCACCAACTCAGCCAATAGACTGCCAAAAATTAGGGATAAAGAACGATATGTCGGGGATTTTGACTAAATTTGCAAAATTCATAAATTTGACATTTTTAAAAGTAATTTCTCATTCAAGCTATGTCACTGGACAATATCATATCTCAAGCAGCGGCTCGTGCCGTAAAAGAGCTTTACGGTGTGGATGCCGATCCGGCGTCCATCACGCCGCAAACAACTCGCAAGGAGTTTGAAGGCAATCTCACACTTGTGGTGTTTCCATGGGTGAAGGCTGCCCGTAAGTCACCTGAAGCTGTTGCCACTGAAATCGGTAACTGGTTGGTGGATAACGAGCCTGCCGTTGATCGTTTCAATGTTGTCAAGGGCTTCCTCAACATAGTCATCGAGCCAACATTCTGGTCATCGGTACTCGAGCATGTGTATCAGACTCCGGACTTCGGCATAACTCCCGCAACAGAAGCCTCCCCTTTGGTGATGATTGAATATTCATCGCCCAACACCAACAAACCGCTTCATCTGGGACATGTACGCAACATTCTTCTCGGTAACTCCCTGTCGCGCATACTGGCTGCTTGCGGCAACCGCGTGGTGAAAACCAATATTGTCAATGACCGCGGCATCCACATCTGCAAATCCATGCTGGCTTGGCAGAAATGGGGCGACGGCATTACTCCCGAAAAGGCCGGCAAGAAGGGCGACCACCTTATCGGCGACTTCTACGTGCTGTTTGACAAGCATTACAAAGCCGAACTCAACAGCCTCATGGAGCAAGGGATGACAAAAGAGGAGGCCGAAGCTGCATCTCCCCTGATGCTTGAGGCCCGCGAGATGCTCCGCAAGTGGGAAGCCGGCGATAAAGATATTCGCGCGCTCTGGGAGATGATGAATTCTTGGGTATATGCCGGTTTTGACGCCACCTATGAACGCATGGGCGTGGATTTCGACAAAATCTATTACGAAAGCAACACTTATCTTAAAGGTAAGGAGAAGGTGCTTGAAGGCTTGGAGAAAGGTCTTATGTACCGTAAGGAGGATGGCTCCGTTTGGGCTGATCTTACCGGCGAAGGTTTGGATCACAAACTTTTGCTCCGTGCCGACGGCACTTCGGTTTATATGACACAGGATATCGGTACAGCCCAGATGCGTTTTGCCGACTACCCCATTGACCGGATGATCTACGTGGTGGGTAACGAGCAAAATTATCATTTCCAGGTGCTCTCACTGCTGCTTGATCGCCTCGGTTTCCGTTGGGGTAAGGATCTTGTCCACTTCTCCTATGGTATGGTAGAGCTTCCTGATGGCAAGATGAAGAGCCGCGAGGGTACGGTTGTGGATGCCGATGATCTCATGGATGAAATGGTCAGCACTGCGCGTGCCGTAAGCTCTGAACGCGGTCAGCTTGACGGATGCTCCGACGCGGAAGTGAAGGATATTACCGAAATGGTAGGACTGGGTGCTCTGAAATATTTCCTTCTCAAGGTGGATCCTCGCAAGAACATGACCTTCAATCCCAAGGAATCTATCGACTTCAATGGCAATACCGGTCCGTTCATCCAGTACACCCATGCTCGTATCCGTTCGGTGCTTCGCAAGGCTGCCGATGAGGGCTTCGCTATCGGTCAGTTTGTAACTGTGGCTCCCGGTGAACGCGAGATTGCTCTCATACAGCGTTTGGCCGATTATCCCGCAGTTGTGGCTGAAGCAGGACGTTCGCTCAGCCCCGCTTTGATTGCCAATTATGTGTATGAACTTGCCAAGGAGTACAATCAGTTCTATCATGATTGCTCTATTCTCAAGGAGACCGATGCGGATAAGCGCTCACTCCGTCTGGCCTTGTCGGAATGTGCGGCACGCACCATCGCTTCGGCAATGGGACTTCTCGGCATCCGCGTGCCTGACCGCATGTGATCCTCGCGCGTCATTTCGGGTTTGGCACGTCATTTGCACTTAAACAAGTGAAACTATTAACCTTTTATAAAAATGGATTATAACAATTATTACAACACACCCGGTCAAGGAGGCGATTACGCTGTAAGCGAATCTGCCCTCAACACCGTGATGCGCAGCGTGTTTCTCAAAATGACACTCGGCCTCGTGGTTTCAGCTCTCGTGGCTTTCTTCTGCGCTAACTCCATGACAGTGCTCACCTTTATGGCCGAGCACAGCTCTTTGATGTTCATAACCCTGCTTCTTGAAGTTGGGCTCGTGATCGCAATCTCTTCCGGAATCAATAAACTCAGCTCGCCCATGGCCACTGCTCTGTTCTTCCTATTCGCAGAACGGCTTCGCTCTGTTCCCTATTTTCCTGGTCTATACCGGTGCGTCGATTTATAAAACATTCTTTATTACAGCCGGCGTGTTCGGTGCCATGAGCGTTTATGGCTATTTCACCACCCAGGATCTCACCCGTTGGGGCACATTCCTCATCATGGCGCTCTTTGGGTTGATAATTGTTTCCCTGGTCAATCTGTTCATGAAGAGCAGTGGCCTTGAATGGATAATTTCCGGTGCCGGTGTACTTATCTTCATCGGGCTCACTGCATGGGACACTCAGAACATCAAGCGTATGGCTTTGGCCGCTCCATTTGAAGCCTACGGTAAAGTGGCCACTATCGGTGCATTGTCGCTCTACCTTGATTTCATCAATCTCTTCCTCTATCTGCTCCGTTTCTTCGGAAACCGCAACTGATTTCGACAAACGTAGATACCCATATCACGCGGGCGGCCCAAGGGTGAGAATTTCACCGAGGGCCGCCCGCTGCATGAGAACTCTTTTGCGCTTAGAGCAAATTTCACTAACTTTACGCTCGGAAATGCGTTTATTTGATAGGCGGTCCCGCTCACTGTTGACGCTTTTTTTATGCCCCGGGACCGGATTATCTAATATTACCTGCTACTTGACAGCTATTTATGGAAACAAACTTGAAATATCGCAGCGAAGATGACCGCTGCTACGGTGCCACCGGCATGACTGTGGCTTTTGTGGTGATGGAAGGCGAAGATCTGGTTTCAGCCGTGGATCTCGACGCTCTTCCCGATGAGCTTGTGGAATACTCCGACAATTATTTCTTTGCCGGTAATCCGGGCCTTTCAGCCAAAAGCGCGTGGAACACCATTCTAAAGCATTTCAATTATTCCATGGCTGCGGTGGTTGGCAATGTCATGTGTCGCCGCTACGTTCTTGAAAAGAGCGGAATGGACGCCGAAACACGTCAATATTTGCTTGATCTGATGATTTCAGAAGGTAGTGAAGCATGCAATCTTGAAGAGGATGAGACGCGTCGCCTTTTTGACAAGAATTACATGTATCTCACCCGTGTTTTCACCCATCAGGGTGTTCAAGGTGTTTGTCACGATTTCGCCACGGTTCTCAAGCGCAACCGTCGCATGACTCGCTTCGATATCCTTGAGCAGCTCCGAGCCCTTCGCGGTCTCTGACCGGAAGGGATGTAATCTTTTTTATAAGGAGTTGAGCAGATCAAGCTTATTCTCTGCTATAAGCTTGAGCACCAGCTCGCCGAAGAGGGTGTTTTGCCATGCAAACCATTCACGGGTGAAATTGGATGGATCGTCCTTGTGGAATGATTCGTGAATGAAGCCCATGTTGTTGTCCGTTGCAAGCAGTTGGCGCATACATTCGGCTATCTCATCATCATCTGTCGAGGTAAAGGCCTTCATCATTATGCTCATGGGCCATATCATGTCGTAGCCCACATGGGGTCCTCCTATGCCTTCGCCGGCATTGCCCTTGAAGAAATAAGGATTGCTTTGGCTCCACACGAACCTCCGCGTGTTCTCATACACCGGGTCGTCAACATTGACATCCGATAAGTAAGGGAGTGAAAGCAGGCTGGGCGCATTAGCGTCATCCATGAGCAGCGCGTTGCCGAACCCGTCCACTTCAAAAGCATAGATTGTGCCGAATTCCGGATGATTCACTTTGGCATATTTTTCAAGCGCATCGTTCACCTCGGCTGCAAGTGCTGTGCATTGTGCTGCAAGTTTATCCTCGCCGTTCACCTCACGCAGTATCTCAGCTGCTTTCCGAAGTGAGGATACAGCGAAGAAATTAGAGGGTACGAGAAATTGCAGCGTGGTGGCGTCGTCGCTGGGACGGAATGATGACACAATGAGCCCGCACGGTTTCACCGGAGCTCCCAATCCATTGTTGTTAAGTGTGTCCAGGGCACGCGTGGTGTTGCGCTCGAATTTGTAAGGGCCGTTGCCCTCCTTTCGTTGCTGTTCCGTAAATGTTTTCAGAATGGCCTCTATTGCCCGAAGCCACTCGGAGTCGAAAATTGTACTGTCGCCTGTACGTTTCCAATATTCGTAAGCCAGACGGATGGGATAGCACAGCGAATCTATCTCCCACTTCCGTTCATGCACGTAGGGCGACATTTCCGTGAGATCGCTCTGCCACTCTCCCCCCGTGGGTCCATCGTTGAAAGCGTTGGCATACGGATCGCGGTTGATAAGTTTGAACTGCTGCCGTATCACACCCTCCACCAAAGCTTTCAGTTCCGGATCATCAGGGGCCAGCTGAACATATGGCCATACCTGTGCGCCTGAGTCGCGGAGCCACATGGCATGGATGTCGCCCGTGTAAACAAATGTTTCATGTTTCCCTGCGTCATCGGTGCGGAAATGCACGGTGGTGTCCAGCGTGTTGGGAAAGCAGTTTTCAAACATCCATGCCAACTTTTTGTTTTTTAGAAGCTTCTTCACTTTAGCTATTTCACGTTCCACAGCTTCAGAGCGGAACAGGCGGTCTTTTTCAACGGGTCGCTTGCAGGTATAGCTTATCGCTGTTTTGTCGGCGCTGCATGTTTTGTGTGTGGGGGTCTTTGCAAATGTGGCCGATGGTGCAATCATCCCCAAACCGATGCATGCACCCAGGGCAATACAAAGTTTTTTCATACTCTCAGTCAGGCTTATATGATGTTGATTGGTTAATGAACAAATGCTATGACGAGCAGTTGTGCTATCACCACGCGGGCAAACATAGAAAGAGGATAAGTGGTGGCATAAGCCACCGAAGCATCATCCCCGTGCACGGTCTCGTTGGCGTAGGCGAGCGACATTGGATTGGCCATGGCACCGCTAACCATTCCGGCAGCGCTTCCGAAATCAAGTTTCCAAATGCGCATGGAGGCTATAGTCATAAGCAGCGATGGTATAAGTGTGATGATGAATCCGGCCCCTATCCACAGCAGGCCGTCGGAGCGCATTATAGTGTCAAGGAATTGGCTTCCGCTTTCCAATCCCAGGCATGCAAGAAACAGTGAGAGACCTATGCCGCGAAGCATAAGGTTGGCGCTGCGGGTGGTATAGGTTACCATGTGGAACTGAGGGCCGAAACGACCTATCAAGATACCCACGACAATTGGGCCTCCGGCCAATCCGAGCTTTATGGGCACCGAAATGCCCGGTATGGCAATTGGTATCGAGCCAACAATGAGCGAAAGGACCATACCTATGAAGATTGCGGCCAGATTAGGATCCTTGAGATCGGATACGGAGTTTCCCACAAGCTGTTCCACGCGGTCAACGGCCTCAGCCTCACCCACAATTGTAATGCGGTCGCCAAGCTGGAGCAGCAGATTGGGAGTTGCAAGCAAGCGAACCCCTGAGCGAGTGACGCGAGAAATGTTTATCCCGTAATGATTGCGCAATTTCAGCGAGCCCAACCGCTTGCCGTTGAGCGCCGGCTTGCTCACTGCTATGGTTCTTGAAATCAGGTTTTTGTCAAGAGTGTCCCAGTCTATGTCGGGGTTATTCCAGTCAGTGGTGGCTTTCTCGCCGAAAAGAAGTGTCAGTTTGGGAAGGTCGTCCTCGTTGATAACCGTGAGAACGCGGTCGCCCCCAAGCAACTTTTCATCAGGACCCGGGATTGAAACCACATCCCCATGCCAGATGCGTGAAACCACGAAACGTGTGTCCACCAGATTGTGCACCTCTTTCAGCGTGAGGCCCTCAATGCCGGGATTGGTCACATGAAATTCAGTGACGAAGGTATGGTCAGCTTCCGCGTGCGAGTGAGATTCATAATCCTTGGGACGCGCCACGAATTTCTTCACCACTACAAATGCAAGGATCACCCCGACCACACCTAACGGATAGGTCACAGCGCAGCTCAGAGCTGCTCCGTCGGCCGAGAGCCCCAACTGATTAAGCGCTTGCTGAGCTGCTCCCAGCGCCGGTGTGTTCGTTGTGGCACCACTGATTATGCCTACCATATCGGCCATAGGGATACTCAGAAGATAGCTCAGGGCCACTGCGGTGGCTGTTCCAAGTAGCACCAATCCGAGCCCCATCATGTTCATGCGGAGCCCTCCGGTGCGGAATGAGCTGAAAAAGCCAGGTCCAACTTTCAGTCCCAGCTCATACACAAAGAGCATCAGTCCGAAGTCCTGGGCGTATTTCAACATTCCCGGGTCAATTGCAAGACCAAGATGTCCCGCAAATATTCCCGTGAAGAACACGAAGGTGACTCCTAACGAAATTCCGCACACCCTCAACTTACCAAGTCCGAGACCAATGGCGATGATGACGGAGATTACGCATACGGCCTGCAGAGCCGATTGCTCGAAAAATAGGCTTTCAAACCAGTTCATGAATGCAAAATTACTACTTTTTCCGTCACGGAGCATCAGCCGCAGGAGCCTTTACGAAAAATTTTGCTAAATTTGCAAGTTGACAAAAGCATTTTGATTCATGAAACCGATTTTCATCATTGGGTTTATGGGGAGTGGAAAGTCCACTCTCGGAAGGGCCTTGGCACAAGCCACCGGCCTCACCTTC
>CAJUSN010000071.1 GCA_910589095.1 uncultured Muribaculaceae bacterium | reverse complement strand
TAAGTTCAAGCTTCCAATTGGACCAATAAGTATTAATAACCAAGCCTCATACATGTTTATATTAGATGAGAGTGCACGTGCTCAAAGCTTGCATTTTTGGCGTATAGCTACCGCTAAGGTCGCTTTCCGTGTGAATGGACAAGCCTATTATAATAAATGACAAGCCTGTGAAAAAGATGAGAATAATTTTTGGCATCGCGCTGTTGTTTATGTATTCCTGTACACCAAGTTTATGCGGTGTTTATATGACAGATGTTCAAATGCGCCACGGGCGAGCTATGATTTCGGTTTTTGAAGATGGGACTTTTCGCTACGATGTAGCCTATGCTCCACCCATAGAAGGAACCTGGAAGAGGATAGAAAACAGAGTGATTTTTCAGAGCGATTCGTTTTTATCCAGGGTTCCCGATACGTTGAATATCTACGCGTTATTGGAGTCAAATTGCTATAATTGGTGGGAAATATCATTCATGTCTCACGAGAGATACAATGGGAATCCAACCTATAAACAGACTCAAGCAAGGTATTGCGACATTTTTCTCGTTGAACGATCTAAATTAATTCCTCTGAATGATGATGGGACACCCTCTTCAGGGTTTACCTACAATAAACTCCCAAGTAAAGAACAGGTCCTCAGAAAGTTGAAATCTAAAAATAGTAACTTTAAAAAAGGGAAACGTAGCTCCAAATGCCGCACTCTGTAGAATTTATTTTTAGATAATTTCGGGATGGAGCTTCAAGGTGTTTCATCACCTTGAAGAAGATCCATTACTGGTACTGACACTAATGAAACAGTCTGGAAGACACGCGTTATTCTTCAGAAGTAGCACTATAACATCGTTTTGGGGCTTAGGGGGAGATAAATCCTAACAGTTTCTTGGAGTAATATAGCAATGGTATCGGCAATTTTTTGTAACTTTGCAGCCCGATAAAATGAAAGTGGACAAATTTGGCTGCTTGCAACCACTTCCAAAAAAATGCTAAAACCGCGCTACATTTCTCGGCGTCACCCCGGCCCAAGGCTGTAATGATTCCTGACGCTGCAACGTAACGGTTGAGGCATTGCCTGCAGGCAACGCCTTTTTTTATTGCCCTTTCATCGGCCCGTAACATGTAAGAAACGAAAAAAAACATATAGCCATGAATAAGAATTATCTCTTCACATCGGAGTCTGTGTCGGAAGGACACCCCGATAAAGTTGCCGATCAAATTTCGGATGCTCTGCTTGATGAATTTCTTGCCTATGACCCTCAGTCGAAAGTGGCCTGCGAAACACTCGTCACCACCGGTCATGTCACCGTGGCAGGGGAGGTCAAGAGCAAAGCCTACGTGGATTTGATGGAAGTGACCCGCGACGTTATCAAAAACATAGGTTATGACCGCAGCGAGCTCAAGTTCGAAGCCGAATCCTGCGGTGTGCTCTCCGCCCTCCACGAGCAGAGCGCTGACATTAACCGAGGGGTGGAACGTGCCGAAGAAGCCGAACAAGGTGCCGGCGACCAAGGCATGATGTTCGGTTATGCCTGTGATGAAACCGACACCTATATGCCGCTGCCGCTCTATTTGAGCCACGAACTCCTTAAAGAGCTTTCTGCTATCCGCCGCGAAGGTAAGGAGATGACCTATCTCCGTCCCGATGCCAAGAGTCAGGTCACTGTGGAATACACCACTGACAATCGCCCTGTGCGCGTCCACACCATCGTTATCTCAACTCAGCATGACGACTTTATCCGCCCGGCCGATAATCTCACTCAGGAGAAAGCCGACGAGCTCATGCTCGACATGATTACCAACGATGTGCGCTCCATTCTTCTGCCACGCGTGAAGGCCCGCTTGAATCCGGCCGTAGCAGCAATGATCGATGACGAGCTGATACTCCACGTCAACCCCACCGGAAAATTCGTTATAGGAGGCCCCCACGGCGACACAGGTCTGACCGGACGCAAAATAATCGTTGACACTTACGGCGGTCGTGGTGCTCACGGTGGTGGCGCTTTCTCAGGGAAAGACCCCTCTAAGGTTGACCGCTCGGCAGCTTATGCAGCCCGTCATATAGCCAAAAATCTCGTTGCTGCCGGAGTGGCGCGTCAAGTGCTGGTGCAGGTGGCCTACGCCATCGGTGTGGCTCAGCCTGTGAGCCTCTACATCAACACTTTCGGCACCTCCCGCATGGGTATAAGCGATGCTGAACTTTCCGAACGTGTGGCCAAGCTCGTCGACATGCGCCCAAATGCTATTGAAAAGCGTTTGAAACTGCGCAATCCGATATATCGCGAAACCGCCTCTTACGGACACATGGGCCGCACTCCCCGCACCGTCACCAAGCATTTTCACTCCAAATACGAAGGTACGCGCACCCTTGAAGTCGAGCTCTTTACATGGGAGAAGCTTGACATGGTGGATCTGTTCAAAACAGAGTTTTCAATAGCTTGATGCCCGCTTGCTGTAATCAGCGGGGGTGTGATGAGGTAGGTACGGCCGCTCCCTCGGAGGAGTCTTTTGAAATGGTCTTATTCATATTCTAACCGCTTCATTACGCTTCATTTCAGCAGGATTTTTTGAAAACACCGAAAAAAATTGTATCTTTGTGCGCTATATCGCCCCCATATTTCATGATGGAGGCGATATGACGTGATTTAACACAGTGAAAATAAACATTCTACATATCTAAAAATTAATGGCAACCTTAGAGAAAATCAGAAGCAAATCAGTGCTTTTGCTCATTATCATCGGTGCGGCCCTTTTGGCCTTCATCATCGGTGACTTCTTCAACTCGGGCCGCACATTGTTCGGCGCCGGTACCACCGTGGCGAAAGTCGACGGAAAATCTATTGATATACAGGAATTCCAAAAGCAGATGGAAGTGGCCAGCCAGCAGGCCCAGGCCCAGGGTCAGAAAGTGGATCAAGCTGTCCTCCAGCAGCAGGTGCTCCAGCAGCTCATCGCCCAGACTCTTTTCAACGAAGAGGTTGAGGCGCTCGGACTGGTGGTTACCGATCAGGAACTCACTGACGCCATGCTCGGAGACCATTCCCAGGCTTTCAATCAGATGATCATGCAAATGTCGCAGGGCCAGCTGAACGCACAGCAGTTCCACGACATGATCACCAACCCTCAGAAATATCAGATTCCTGCCGAACAGGCCGCTCAGTATCGCGCTCAGTGGCTCCAGATGGAAAAAGAGGTTGAACAGCGCTTGATCCAAAGCAAGTTCGGCAACCTCTTCGGCGGTACCCTCGTGGCAAACAAACTTGATGCCAAGGCCATCTATGATGAATCGGCCAACACCCAGAAGGTGGCTTTTGCCCTCAAACCCTTCTCGGCAATCGCCGACAACGATCCCAAAGTGACCGTTACCGACGAAGAGATTCAGGAAGAATGGAACAAGCACAAATCACGTTATAAAATTGACGAAGAGGTTCGTGACATCAACTACATCACCGTTAACATCCAGCCCTCGGCTGCCGACATCACAAAGGGTGAGACCCGCGTAAACGAGCTCATAGCTGCGCTTAATGCAAAACCCGGCACTGAAGGTCTTGAAGGTTTTGATGAATTTGTATGCAACCGTGCCACTGTGCCCTCCAAGAGCATCACCGATGCCAAGGTGCGTCAGTTTGTTGATTCCGCAGCCGTAGGCTCTGCAAAGATTGTTAACCGTATCGGCAACAATTTCAGCATTGCCAAACTCCTCAGCCGCGAAAACAAGGTTGACTCGGTGAACATCGACTTCATTCAGGTTCAGGGCAGCCGCGCTCAGATCGACTCTGTGATAAACGCTCTCAATGGAGGAACCTCGCTTGCCGACGTCCAGAAACAGTTTGCTTCCACAATCGGGCAGGCCATGGACAGCACTTGGGTGCAGCTCGTTGATCCTTCAGTGGCTCAGATCAAGGATGTTCTGGCCAACGCAGCTACCGGACGCTATGTTCTTGCCGACACCGCTTATACCGCCGATCAGGGACAAGGCACAAGCATTGTACGTGTCAACAACCGTCGCGCCGCAGTGCCCGTTGTTGAAATCGCAGCCATCAACTACTCTATTGATCCCTCGAACGCTACCGTAAACCAGCTTCAGGCCAAACTTCAGGAATATCTTAACGCCAACGCTAACGCTGCCGACTTTGCTGCAAATGCCATCAAGAGCGGCTATCAGGTATTCCCCTTCCAGCTCTCGGTTTCCACTCCTCAGGTTGCCGGAATTCCCGAATCGCGCTCTGCAGTGCATTGGGCTCTCAAAGCAAAGAAGGGTGAAGTTTCTCCCGTGTTTGGCGATGAGAACTCTGGCGTATTCCTTGCCGTAGCTCTCAACGATGTGTACGACGACTATCTCCCCGCCACTGAATCTCAGGTTAAGAAGATGCTTCAGGCTAAACTGATGAACGATAAGAAAGCCGCTGCTCTCGTTGCTCAGTATAACGGCAAAGCCAAGGATGTGGCAGGTTATGCGGCAGCTATGGGCGTTAAGGCCGATACCGCAGCTGTTAACTTCGCCCAGCTCAACCTCATGTACCCCGACTATGTTGGTCCTCAGGTAGCTGCCAAGCTCTTCAATGCTAAGAAAGGCCAGATGTTCGGCCCCATGCAGGCTCAAGGCGGTGTTGTAGTGATGCAGGTTGCCGATGTTGAAACCAACGGCCGTCCCTACAGCTTCGAAGAAGGCGCAGCCACTTACGGACGCACCCGCGGAGCCGACGCACTCAACCAGATGCTTCCCGCAATCCTTATGGGCAACAAGAAAGTGAAGAACAATCTTGACGAGTTCTACCACGAATAATTCCCCATTAACTCGCATACACCCGCGCCCCGGGACGGTAAATCCGCCCGGGGCGCGGTGCATTTTCCCCTCTCCATTTCAGAGTGAAAATCCCTCCGAGATGAGAAAAGCTGCATAGAATGGAGTGGAATTGGAGAAAATGTAGTAATTTTGCAAGGTTTTCACGAGTCAAATCATGCGAAACCGCTGAATAGAATAACTTTTTCACACAACACTCGCATGCACAAACACTTAACGGCTGTGCTGGAACTTGAAGACGGCACGCGCTACGAGGGCAAATCCTTCGGTTATGAAGGATCCGCATCAGGCGAAGTGGTGTTCAACACCGCCATGACGGGTTATCCCGAGAGCCTTACCGACCCATCCTATGAGGGTCAGATCTTAGTCACCACCTATCCTCTTTTGGGCAATTATGGAGTTCCTCCCCAGCGGGAGAAGGACGACGTGAGCGAATTCTATGAGAGTTCGCGCATACACTGTCGCGCCATTGTGGCTCAGGACTATTCCTGGGACCATTCGCATTGGCTGGCCGAACGCTCGCTCGCCGACTGGTTGAAGGCCGAACGTGTCCCCGGAATTTACGGCATTGATACACGTGCACTCACCAAACACCTGCGCGAGTGCGGCTCCATGCTCGGACGCGTCACGGTGGAAGGCACTGCCCCTGCTGAGTTCTATGACCCCAATAAGGAAAACCTCGTGGCTCGGGTAAGTACTCCCGCCGTAGAGGTCCACGGTGCGGGGGAGAAAACGGTGGTGTTGGTTGACTGCGGTGTTAAGCACAACATTATCCGCTGTCTCACCCGGCGCGGCGTGAAAGTGGTGCTCGTGCCTTGGAACTTTGACTTCACCACTATTGACTATGACGGTCTGTTCATATCTAATGGACCCGGTAATCCCGACATGGTTGATGTGACTGTTGATAATCTGCGCAAAGCACTCGCCGCCGACAAGCCGGTATGCGGTATCTGCATGGGCAATCAGCTCTTGGCCCGCGCAGCCGGTGCCTCCACTTTCAAACTCAAGTATGGACATCGCAGCCACAATCAACCGGTGCGACGCGTTGGCACCGACACCTGTTTCGTCACTTCGCAGAATCACGGTTTTGCCGTTGACACAGCCACGCTGCCCGATGATTGGGAGCCGCTTTTCATCAACATGAACGACGGCACCAACGAGGGTATCCGCCACAAGTCAAAACCTTTCTTTTCGGCTCAGTTCCATCCCGAGGCCAGCAGCGGTCCTAAGGACACTGAATTTCTTTTTGATGAATTCGTAGCTTTACTTTGACATGACATCCAACATTGACGCTAACATACGCAAAGTCCTCCTCTTAGGGAGCGGTGCACTGAAAATCGGCGAGGCCGGAGAGTTTGACTACAGCGGATCCCAGGCTCTGAAAGCCATGAAAGAAGAAGGGATAAAAACCGTTCTCATCAATCCAAACATTGCCACCGTGCAAACATCCGAGGGGATTGCCGATAAAATCTATTTTCTCCCTGTTACGCCCGAGTTCGTGGAGCGAGTCATTGAACGCGAACGCCCGGATGGGATCCTGCTTGCGTTCGGCGGACAGACAGCATTGAATTGCGGTGTTGAGCTTTATCGCGCCGGAGTCCTCAAGCGCTATGACGTGAAAGTGCTTGGCACGCCCGTACAGGCTATAATGGACACGGAGGACCGCGAGCTCTTCGTTGAGAAGCTTGACCAGATCGATGTGAAAACCATAAAGAGCCACGCCGTTGACTCCGTCGACGGCGCGTTGGAAGCCGCCGCCGCTTTGGGTTATCCTGTCATTGTGCGTGCGGCCTATGCCTTGGGTGGACTCGGAAGCGGGTTCTGCGACAACGAACAGGAGCTGTCAGCCCTCACTGAAAAGGCGCTTTCATTCTCTCCGCAAGTGCTTGTGGAGAAATCGCTCAAGGGTTGGAAAGAAGTGGAATATGAAGTGGTGCGTGACCGCTTTGACAATTGCATCACCGTGTGCAATATGGAAAACTTTGACCCTCTCGGCATCCACACCGGTGAGTCAATCGTGGTGGCCCCCTCGCAGACTCTTACCAACGAGGACTATCACTATCTGCGCAAACTTGCCATCAAGATTGTGCGCCACATCGGTATAGTAGGAGAGTGCAACGTGCAATATGCTTTCGACCCCGATTCCATGGACTATCGCGTAATTGAAGTCAATGCTCGCCTTAGCCGTTCATCGGCCCTGGCATCGAAAGCCACAGGTTATCCTCTCGCTTTCGTTGCGGCCAAATTGGGCCTCGGATACGGCCTCTTCGATTTGAAAAATGCCGTGACAAAGCAGACTTCGGCGTTCTTCGAACCGGCGCTTGACTATGTTGTGTGCAAGATTCCGCGCTGGGACCTCGGTAAGTTCCATGGCGTGCGTCGCGAGATTGGCTCTTCAATGAAATCGGTTGGCGAGGTCATGTCAGTGGGCCGCACCTTTGAAGAGGCCATTCAGAAAGGTCTGCGCATGATAGGGCAGGGGATGCACGGCTTCGTGGCCAATCCCGAAATAAAAGTTGAAAATCTTGAGGAGGCCCTGGCCAACCCAACCGATAAGCGAGTGTTTGTGATTTCCAAGGCCATGCTCTCCGGAATGTCGGTGGAGCGCATCCATGAGCTCACAAAGATTGACCGTTGGTTTCTTCACCGCCTGCATAACATTGTGGAAACATACCATGACCTTGCCCAATGCAACGGTGTGGAAGCGGTGAGTCCGCAACTTCTTCGTCTTGCCAAGGAGCAAGGGTTCTCCGATTTCCAGATTGCCCGCACTTGCGCATCGCCGCGAGAGAGCCTTGCTGTGCGCGCTCGACGTAAAAGTTTGGGCATACTCCCCGTGGTGAAGCAGATCGACACTCTTGCCGCAGAATATCCGGCAATGACAAATTATCTCTATCTCACTTACAATGGTTCTGAAAATGATATAAGCTACGAGTCCGACCATCGCTCGGTGGTGGTGCTTGGTTCCGGGGCATATCGTATCGGCAGCTCCGTAGAGTTTGACTGGTGCTCGGTCAATGCCCTCCTCACTGTCAAACGCGAAGGATGGCGCTCAGTGATGATTAATTACAATCCCGAGACCGTTTCCACCGATTATGACATGTGTGATCGCCTCTATTTCGATGAGCTCACTTATGAGCGTGTCATGGACATTCTTGATCTTGAGCAACCTCATGGTGTGATTCTCTCCGTGGGCGGACAGATACCCAATAACCTGGCTACCCGCCTTGATGAGGCCCATGTGAATATTCTTGGCACTTCGGCCAAAAGCATTGACAACGCCGAGGACCGCAACAAATTCTCGGCCATGCTTGACCGCCTCGGGATTGACCAGCCTCGTTGGCGTGAGCTCACCAGCCTCTCCGACATCCAGGACTTCATAGCCGAGGTAGGCTACCCTGTGCTGGTTCGTCCAAGCTATGTTCTCTCAGGTGCCGCAATGAATGTATGTTCCAACTCCGATGAGCTTGAGCGATTCCTCCGATTGGCAGCTGATGTGTCAAAAGAGCATCCCGTGGTTGTCACCGAGTTCATTCAGGAGGCCAAGGAGATTGAGATGGATGCTGTGGCCCGCGAAGGTGAGATAGTGGTCTATGCCATATCGGAGCATATCGAATTTGCCGGTGTCCACTCCGGCGATGCCACCATTCAGTTCCCGCCGCAGAAACTCTATGTCGAGACCATGCGTCGCATAAAGAAAGTGAGCTCGCTCATTGCCAAGGCATTGAACATCTCCGGCCCTTTCAACATCCAGTTCCTTGCCAAGAACAATTCCATAAAGGTAATTGAATGCAATCTCAGGGCTTCGCGTTCCTTCCCCTTTGTGTCAAAGGTGCTTAAAATCAATTTTATTGACCTTGCCACGAAGATTATGCTCGGAGTGCCTGTCGAACGTCCCTCCAAGAGTTTGTTTGATCTTGATTATGTGGGCATAAAAGCCTCGCAGTTCAGCTTCTCCCGCTTGCAGGGGGCCGATCCTGTGCTCGGTGTGGACATGTCATCGACCGGCGAGGTAGGTTGCATCGGTGCCGACACCTCCGAAGCCATTCTCAAAGCCATGCTCTCCGTTGGGTTACGTGTGCCCCACAAATCAAAGGGCGTGCTCCTGTCCACCGGTACTGCAAAGCAGAAAGCCTCCATGCTTGAGGCTGCCTGTATGCTCCGCGATGCCGGTTACCGCATTTTCGCCACTGGTGGCACCCACCGCTTCCTTCTGGAAAACGGTGTGCCCGCCGAACGGGTATATTGGCCATCCGAGCCCGATTCTCACCCACAGGCTCTGCAGTTGCTTCATGACAAAGAGGTTGATTTGGTGGTGAACGTTCCCAAGGACCTTACTCCTACTGAGTTGGGCAACGGCCATAAGATTCGGCGCGCTGCTATTGACCTTAACATTCCCTTGCTCACCAACGCCCGACTCGCCTCGGCATTCATACGTGCGTTCACCGAACTTGATATCGACACCCTGGAAATCAAACCCTGGGACGAATATTGACCACCCACTCTCCAAGCATGACTACCTTAGGCAAACTTTGCAGCCACGCTCAGCAATCGCTTGCCCCTCGCTTCGGCGAAGGGGAGGCCCGCTGGATGGTGCGCCTCATGATGGAGCATCTCAAAGGTTACTCCACTGTTGATCTTGCTCTGAAATCAGATCTTGAAGTCACTCCTTGGCTTGAACGAAAGGTTAGCGAGGTGACAAGCCGCCTCCTGGCCGATGAACCTTTGCAATACATCTTTTCGCAGGCCCGTTTCTACGGATTAAACATCAAAGTGACCCCGGCCGTGCTCATTCCCCGTCCCGAAACCGAGGAGCTGGTGGATCTTATCGTGAAGCAGGCTTCGGATCGCTCTGACCTGCGGGTACTCGACGCTTGCACAGGCTCCGGCTGCATAGCTTTGGCTTTGGCGCGCAATCTCCCATTTTCACGTGTGGACGCTTTTGACTTAAGCCCGGAAGCGTTGGAGATTGCACGTGAAAATAATGTGGCTTTGCGCACTTCCGTGCATTTTTCCCATGCCGATGCGCTTAATCTCGAGCCCTTGGCTCAGCCCCGTTACGACATTGTGGTGAGCAATCCTCCATACATTGCCCGTCGTGAGGAGGCGGAGATGGCGCCGAATGTGCTTCGCTACGAACCTCACGCTGCCCTGTTTGTGCCTGATGATGATCCTCTTTGTTTCTATCGCTCCATAGCTCATTACGCCTGCTCTGCGCTGGTTGACGGGGGCGAACTATGGTTTGAGATTAATCCTCTGTTTGCCCGCGAACTCGAGGCTTGGATGCGCTCGCAGGGATGGACTGAGGTTGCCCTCTTGCCCGACATGCAGCGAAAGCTGCGGTTTCTTAACGCCAAACGCCCCGCCCGATGAAACGTGAATTGACACGTCAGGAGGCCACCGCTCGTCTGGAGGAGCTGTGTGTGCGCGGCGAGCAGTGCACTGCCGATCTTTGCAAAAAATTATATCAATGGGGAATAAAGCTCCCTTACGATGATATTATAGAGCATCTTGAGGAGCAGAAGTTCGTCGACGATGAGCGCTTTGCTCGCGCTTATGTAAGGGACAAATACCGATTTGATCGGTGGGGACGCATGAAAATCGCGCGTGGACTCATTGCAAAGCGCATCCCGCAACAAGTGATACGTGAGGCGCTCACAGAGGTGGATGTGAAGGAATATGCCATGAACTGTTATCGCCTTCTGGCTGCCAAGCGCAAGCAACTCCCCGCCGACCTTGATTCTTGGACCCTCCGCGAAAAGCTCATGCGGTTTGCCGCAGCCCGGGGCTACGAAGCGGGCCTTATTGTGAAACTGCTTGACAATAAGCGCTTATGGGAATCGCAGGAGGATTGAAGGAATGGGGCACGGCGTTGCTCCACATGGTGTTCCCACGCTGTTGCGAGGTGTGTTCCGGTGCGCTTGTGCGTGGCGAGGAGGTGATTTGCATGCAATGCGATTACGACATGCCCCGCTGCCGCATCCATAATGATCCCTTCAACGACATTCATAAACGCCTTGCCTCTCAGGTACCCATTGAGCGTGCGGCTGCAATGTTTTTCTATTATCGCAACACCCCCTACACCCGACTCATCCATGTGGCAAAATACAATGGGCGTCCCCGTGTGGGACGAGAGTTGGCGCAGCGGTTTGCCCGGGAGATTGAGCCCGATGGTTTTTTCTCGGGAGTCGATCTCATTCTGCCGGTTCCGTTGCATAAATTCAAGCGGCTGAAGCGAGGATATAATCAGTCGGAATATATTGCCATGGGACTGTCGGATGTGACAGGTATTGCAGTGGGGGATAATCTGATAGCTGTGAAAGCCCACTCATCGCAAACACGCCGCGGGGCGTTTGACCGTTGGCTTAACGCTCGCCACATTTATCAGGCGTTGCGTCCCGATGACCTTGCCGAGAAGCACATCCTTGTGGTTGACGATGTCATAACCACCGGCTCCACCATGCTCGCATGCTGCGAGGCAATTCATGCAGCTGCCCCTTCATCGCGTATCAGCGTACTCGCCTTGGGGTTGACGTCATTGGCTTAAGTCGCACCCTCCTGTCACACATCCACCGTCTTGGCGGCGTTGATAATCGGCTCCATCAGTTTGTTGACGTTATACACCGGCAACGGATAATGGGCAAGGAACGTGTTGGCCGTACGCAACGCTATCATTCCCCGCAGCGCACCCAGTCCCACACTTATCATCAGTCGGACAAGCTCTTCGTTGACCACTATCTCCTCGCGTCCCGCTTCGGCATCTGGGCCTGTAAGCTCGAAATCGGCCGTGATTGCGTAGTCAAGCAAGCGTCGGTTCATCTGATTGCGAACTGTGGTATATCGGGCCTCAAGTGTCAGCCGCACAAGTCGTTGGCCTGCACGGTACGAAAAATCTGTTGAAAGGTTCACCTCGACAGGAGTGCTGTCATATCGCATCATTTCCCATCGGTAAAGGTGTGTCAGCTCGCGGTTCTCGTCAAGCCGAAGCAGTCGTATGTCGAGTTGTTGTGTTGTCATGCCCTATTAACGCATCCGGGTCCGGTTTGGTTTGCATGTGTTGCCTCGCAGGCTACGCTCCATTGCGCAATGAAATTATTAACCTCACAACTTCAAAAACTTTGTCATGGAAAATTGTTATAAATTCAGAATAATGCGTTATCTTTGCACTACAAATCGCATTACTTGAATAATCACCTATTACTTAACACGTTATTAACAATTTTCAACACTTAACCATACCAACGTTCTTTCAATAGCACATCTTTTCCTTCGGTCGGCTGTTTCAGTCGCCGGAGAATAAAAAGGCCGCGAGGCCAAAAAAGGATTGCCGAACAGGTACCAAAAACACTTCCCTTTCAAAAAACATTTTTTTTGACTTGATTATGGACTCGAACGAAAAGAAAAGCAAACGCCCCCGCATCGGACAGATTCGCACCGCATCGCCCGATCATGAAATGAATTCATCATCTGCTGCTGAAGGTGAGGCCCCTCAGCGTCCCTACCGTCAGGATTATCAGGGTGGCTACCAGCAGCGTAATAATTATGGACAGCGCTCCTACAGCAACCAGCGACCCTATGGAAATCAGGGCTACCAACCCCGTCCCCGTTACAACAATCCCGACTCCGATCATGCCGCAACCGATTCAGATTTGACCTCATCTTCAACTGAAGGAACCGAAAACACCGGTTATCGTCAGCATCAGTCGGGCTACAGCAATCAGGGCTATCGTCGCAACACAGGCTATCAAAACTACAACCGTCAGGAGGGTGGCTATAACCATGGTCCACGCCAGAACGGATACAATAACCAAAACCGTCAGGGCGGATACAATAACCGCAACAACCAAGGCGGCTACAAC
>CAJUSN010000070.1 GCA_910589095.1 uncultured Muribaculaceae bacterium | reverse complement strand
ATACGAAAATACACTGAAAGATGGATTGACAGATGTCTTCCGACCACTATAACCCTTCGGGGCTTGCGGACGATGATGGAAGGGACCGGGCCCTCGGTGATGGCTCCGCCATACCGAGGACCCGGCTATGTGACAAGGTGGCTTTCAGCCACGGGGGATACAAGAAGAGGGGGAAGATTATGGATAGCTATTATAGCTGAGGTAGCTATTATAGAGGGGCGGAAGGATTTTAGGGAGATTAAGGACTTTAAGGACTTTAAGGACTTTAGGGACTTTAGGGACTTTAGGGGCTCTAGGGAGGTTTGGGAAGGAGGTGGGGGAGAAAGACACGGAGACATTGCCTCACGGCAATGTCCCCGCTTCAGGGATGATATAAATGTGGAGAAAACAAAATTCAGTTTTGTGGTTCCAACATAGGGAACCGCAAACGAGGAGAGGGGAAGGTTATTGCACGAGGTCGCGCGGGATGGCCACGAGGCGCAACTTGCTGTCGCGGATGAATGCGAGGATAGTGTCACGCACGGGCGTTGGATCAAGGTCGGCTTCAATTCGCTTCATGGCATTGAACACCGATGTTCCGCTCTGATAAACATGGCGGTAGGCTTTTGCAATGTCATCGACTTGCTCCTCGGTGTAACCGTGTTTGCGAAGTACTACGGCATTGACACCGAAGTAAGAAGCGGGATTGTGGGCCATAATAACGAAGGGAGGAACATTGCCGGAGATACGGCATCCCCCTTTTATGAGCACCCAATCACCAACGCGAGAGTTTTCATGCAGCATAACGGAGGATGAGAGTATGCAGCAGTTACCGACGCGGGCTTCGCCTGCAATAACAACATTATTGCCCAATACACATTTACCTTCAATCACTGAGTCATGCCCTATGTGGGTCATGGCCATAATGAAAGAATCATTGCCTATCACGGTGCCCTTTTCAGAGTTGAAGCCGCGATTTATGATTACATTTTCGCGGATCACATTGTTATCGCCGATGGTGCAGAACGATGGCTGACCTGTCCAACGGAAATCCTGAGGGTCGGCGCCGATAACGGAGTTCTGGTAAACTTTGTTGTTCTTACCAAGGCGAGTGCCACGCATAATGCTGGCGTAGGGCATGATTTCACATTCATCACCGATTTCAACGTCGGCATCGATGAAAGCGAAAGGATGGATCTTTACGTTGGCGCCGATCTTGGCGGCGGGATCAACGTGGGCTAAAGGACTAATCATGGCATTTGGGATTAAAATGTGTATGGTTAACGTCCGCCTCCGAGCGCCTGGTAAAGGTTTATGAGCGCGCGGTTTTGAGCGTTTTGGGCGGTAATAGATGAGATCTGAGCCTGGAGCAAACCTTGCTGAGCGGTGAGTACATCGAGGTAGGTTGTTCCGTAAGTTCCGAGCTTAAGGAGTTCCTGGGTGTAATCTACGGCATTTGACAATTTAGAAGCCTGGATGTCGAGAGCGGCGCGTTTTTCAACGCTCTTCTCAAAGAGAGTGAGGGCATCCGAAACCTCGGCACTTGCGCTGAGGAGAGTATATTCAAAATTGTTCATGGCCTGCTGCTGCTGAGCTTTGGCCGCTTCAAGGCGGGCAATGTTCTGACCGCGGGAGAAGAGGGGAACAGTGAGCGAACCGGCGAGGTTGATGAAGAACTTACCGGGGTTCATGATCATGGAGCCGAGAAGGTTGGTGAAACCGCCGTTGGCAGTGATGTTGAGACCGGGATAGAATGCAGCACGAGCGCTGTTGGTGGAGTAGTAGGCCACTGCAAGGTTGCGTTCGGCGGCCGCTACATCGGGACGAGATGCAAGCTCACGCATAGGGATTGATTCGCGAGCTATGGCTGGAACGTTGAGAGCAGCGCTTGCAGGGATTGACCAGTGCTGAGGCATGACGTTGAGAAGAAGTGACATGGTGTTGTTCATTTCATGGAGCGACACTTCAATGTCGGTGATCGATGAGAGGATACCATAGTACTGAGCCTCGCTCTGAACAACTGCCACTTCATTGAGACGTCCGGCCTCTTTGAGGTCCTTCATTGTCTGAACACTTTCCTGCCAGAGAGCGGCTGTGGAGCGGCTAACCTCAAGCTGAGCCTGGAGCATTGCTATGGCATAGTAACAGTTGGCAACACCGGCAATGATCTGAGAGCGTGTGGCCTGTTCGTAGGCCTGGGTCATTTCGTAGGAAGCCTGGGCTCCACGCTTGCTATTGAGAAGCTTTGCGAACACATCGATCTCCCAGCTTACGGAGAGGGGGATGTTGTAGCTCCATGACATGGACTGCGATGGATTGGTGAAGAACTTGGAACCCTGTCCGCTGGGAGCTAATGCCACAGAGGGGAGGTAAGAAAGTTTGGCACCTTTGAGCTGAGCGTGGGCAATGTCGACGTTCAGTTTGGCATTTCGCAGATTGGTGTTGTTGGCGAGAGCCTGCTCGATGAGCGAAGCGAGAACGGGATCGGTGAAAACTTCCTGCCAGCGGAGATTTCCGAAGGCGGAGCTGTCCACCTGCTGTTCGAGGGCCTGCTTATAGTCCGACATCATGGGAGTGTTGTCGGGGGTCTCGTACTTTTTATAAATGTTGCAGCTGCTGAGCCCTGCCATGGAAATGGCAAGGGCTGAAGCTGCTATGATTGATTTACGGATTTTCATTTACGTAAAGTTAAGTTACATTGAGTTACTTGGAGTACTGTTCAAGTTCGCTTTCGATGCCTTCATTGTCAGTATCCTCCCACTTGAGCGGGGTGATCTTTTCCTGAATGAGCTGGAAGGCCACGAATAGGGCGGGCACGATGAAGATCTGGAAGATCATACCGATGAGCATACCGCCCACGGAACCGGAACCGAGAGCACGGTTACCGTTGGCACCAACACCATGGGCAAACATCATGGGCAAAAGACCGATGATGAGAGCGAGAGAGGTCATGAGGATGGGTCGGAGACGAGCCACGGCACCATCTATTGCCGCTTTGACAACGGACATACCGGTGCGACGGCGTTCGAGGGCAAACTCAACGATAAGGATGGCGTTCTTAGCCAACAGACCTATGAGCATGATGAGCGCAATCTGGAGGTAGATGTTGTTGGAAATACCGCTGATGTCGGCGAAAATGAATGTACCCATCAAACCGAACGGCACAGAGAGGATAACGGCCAAGGGGAGGATGTAGCTTTCATACTGAGCCGAGAGAAGGAGGTAGACGAAAAGCAAGCAGAGGCCGAAGATCATGGCAGTTGCATTGCCTGACGAACCTGCTTCCTCACGGGTCATACCGGCATATTCGTAACCGAATCCCTGGGGGAGAACCTCGTTGGCCACACGCTCAATAGCAGCGAGAGCGTCACCTGAAGAGTAACCGGGGTTGGGATTACCGTTGACAGAGATTGAGGTGAACATGTTGAAACGGTTCAACAAGTCAGGGCCATAAACGCGGGTGAGCTTGACGAAGTTGGCGATGGAAGCCATATCGGCACCGTTGCGAATCTTGATGCTGTTGAGTGTTTCGGGCGAAACGCGCGCCTCAGGCGAGGCCTGCATCATTACACGGTAGAGCTTACCGAAGCGGTTGAAGTTGGATACATACATACCGCCATAGTAACCCTGAAGTGCAGAGAGAACCGAGCTGGGCGAAATGCCTGCCTGCTTACACTTGGCAGCATCAACATCGACCATATACTGTGGGAATGTGGGGTTGAACGTGGTGTAGGCCATCTGTATTTCAGGCTGCTGGTTGAGAGCGCCGAGGAATGTCTGAACCACGTTGAAGAACTCGTTGACATCGCCACCAGTCTTGTCCTGCATCTTGATTTCAAAACCGTTGGTGACAGAGTAACCGGAAATCATAGGGGGCGCGAAGATAACGACACGACCGTCCTTGATGAGCTGTCCTGTCATACCGTAGAGCTGTCCGAGAATAGCATCGGAGCTTTCGGCTGCAGAGCGTTCGCTCCAGTCCTTGAGCTTGATGATGAAAGTACCGTAAGTGGCACCCTGGCCTGCAACGAATGAGTAACCATTGATCATGGTACGGGTCTGAATGGCCGGTATCTTGGCAAGGATAGAGTCAACCTGAGCGAGTACTTCGCCGGTTCGTTCCTGAGAAGTGCCCGGGGGCATGTCGACCATACAGAAGAGTGTACCGGTATCTTCATTGGGAACCAACGCCGTAGGAGTACGACCCATAAGGAATACAAGTATTGCAATAGATGCAGCTACAATTACAAAAGAGGTTACTTTGTGGCGAATGAAGAATTCGGTACCTTTCTTATATTTTCCAAGCACGCTTGCATAGGTCTTCTCAAAAGCAACCTGGAAGTTCTTGCTGAAGAGTCCGAAGAGAGTGATGAGGGCAATTACAGAGCAAGCGGAGCTGAGGAGGACGTTATCGAAATTGAACCAACCGAGGACCATGAAGGTGATGGTGGCCACGAGAAGGATGAACGTAACAAACGGTGGGAGGTTGAACCGACGGCGGTAGGCCTGTCCGGCAGCGGCATATGAATCGGCCATACGTTCCTTGAGGGAAGCGTCAGCATTGTGAGGCTTGAGGAACACGGCGCAAAGTGCGGGCGAAAGAGTCAACGCGTTGACAGCTGAGAGACCGATGGCTATGGCCATTGTGAGACCGAACTGCTGGTAGAACACACCTGAGGTGCCGGGCATGAATGACACGGGAATGAACACGAGCATCATGACCAGTGTGATGGACACAAGTGCGCCACCGATTTCACTCATTGCGTCGATAGCGGCTTTACGTGAGCTCTTGTAACCGACGTCGAGCTTGGCATGGACCGCCTCGACGACCACAATGGCGTCGTCGACCACAATGGCGATTGCGAGCACGAGGGCCGAAAGGGTGATGAGGTTGACGGAGAAACCGATGAGCTTCATGCCGAAGAACGTACCGATCAAGGCCACGGGAATGGCAATGGCAGGAATGATGGTTGAACGAAGGTCCTGAAGGAAAAGGAACACCACAATGAACACGAGCACGAAAGCCTCGATAAGCGTCTGGATCACATGGTGGATAGAAGCGTAGAGGAAATCATTGTTGTTCATCGGGATTGCTATTTCCAGGCCCTCGGGGAGGTCCTTCTTCACGTCATCGGCAAAAGCGAGACAGTCCTCGATGATCTTCGTGGCGTTTGATCCGGCAGTCTGGAATACAATTGCGGTTACACCGATTTTACCGTTGAGAGCGCCATGGAAACCGTAGGTTACACGGCCAAGTTCAACTTCAGCAATATCTTTCAGGCGGAGAACCTCGCCGGTGTCAGTTGCACGGATAACGATATTTTCAAACTCCTCGGGAGTAACGAGGCGACCTTTGTAGCGCATGATGTACTGGAAGGTCTGATTGCCTTGTTCACCGAAAGCACCCGGGGCTGCTTCAATGTTCTGCTCGGCAAGAGCGAGGGAAACGTCGCCCGGCTCAAGATGGTATTGAGCCATAACGTCGGGCTTGAGCCATATACGCATAGAGTAATCGGCACCCATGACCATCACATCACCTACACCCTGGATACGCTGCATCTGGGGGACGATGTTGATCTTCATGTAGTTTTCCACGAAGTCCTCGGAGTATTTACCTGAGGCATCGTAGAGAGAGATGCCGACAAGCATAGAAGTCTGTCGCTTCTGTGTCAAGACACCAACACGAGTAACTTCAGCCGGCAGGAGACTTTGGGCCTTGGCCACACGGTTCTGCACGTCGACGGCAGCCATGTCGGGGTCGAAGCCCTGTTCGAAGTACACGTTGATGGTTGCTGAGCCGGTGTTTGTTGCGGTAGATTCCATGTAGGTCATACCCTCGGCACCGTTGATTGACTCTTCAAGAGGTGCGATTACTGAATTGAGCACTGCCTGGGCATTCGCACCGGTATATGTGGTTGTCACCGAAATTGTAGGCGGTGCAATATCAGGATACTGCGTGATAGGCAACGAGAAGAGGCCTATCAGACCGAGCAGTACGATGAAGATGGAGATCACCGTTGAAAGCACCGGTCGGTTAATGAATCTGTCTAATTTCATAGTTGAATCACTTCAAGATGAAAGTGTTAATTGATTGTCGAAAAAAAGTGAGGCGTAATGAAGGGTTATTACTTTGCAGCAGCCTGCTGGGGAGCTGCAGCGGCACGCTGAGGCTGAGAAGCGGCATCAACGGGGTTGATTTTCATGCCGTCCTTGAGCTTGGAGCCTACGCCTTCAATGGCAACGCGGTCGCCAACCTTAAGACCGGAGGTGACAACGAAGTTCTGACCGTCGGAGATTTCCATAACGGTGATGGGCTGGCTTACGACTTTGTTGCTGTCGTTGACAAGATAAACGAACCGACGATCCTGCACCTCGAAGGTTGCCTTCTGAGGAATCACGAGTGCGTTGGATTCGTTGACGGGGATTGAGATGGTGCCTGTGCTACCGCTACGGAGCATTCCGCTGGGGTTGCTGAAGAGGGCACGTACGCTTGCAGCACCTGTTGAAGTGTCGATGAGACCGTTGACAGTGGCAACTTTACCCTTCATGGGGTATTCAGTGCCGTTGGCAAGAGTAAGTGTCACTTCGGGCATGGATTCAATAGCCTGAGCCAGAGAGCGCTGTCCGCCATCGGTCATCTCGAGGAGGTCTTTTTCGGTGAGAGAGAAGTAGGCGTAGATCTCAGAGTTGTCAGAGATCGTGGTCAGAGGCTGGGCGGAAGAGGGGGAAGCGAGGGAGCCTTCACGGTTGGGGATTGAACCAACCACGCCGTCGCTGGGGGCGGTTACTACGGTGTAGCCCAAATTTTTCTTCGCAATGGTTACCTGCTGCTGGGCAGTTGCGAGAGAGGCTTGAGCCTGCGCAAGACCTGCTTTTGCGTTCTGTAGGTCGTTGTCGGCAACTTGATATTCAAACTGGCTGATAATATTCTTGTTGAGAAGATTACGCTTGGTGTCGGCAGTCATCTGCGCGGTTGACACGCTTGTTTTAGCGGAGTTGACGGCAGCCTGAGCCTGTGCAACGGCAGCTTCGGCCTGGCGCACTGCAGCTTCGAATTGAACCTGGTCGATGGTGAAGAGGACCTGTCCTTTTGTTACATGCTGACCTTCATCAACATGCACTTTGGTGATGAATCCTGAAACCTGCGGACGGATTTCAATGTCGGTCTTACCTTTGATGAGGGCAGGATAGTCGGAAGAGTTATAAGCGTTTGAAGCATTTACCTGCATCACTGCGATGGAGGGGTCAGGCATCTGTTGCTGCTGCTGGCCGGAGCCACAGGATGCAACAGTCATAGTCATTACAGCGCCAAAGGCGAGAGCCGACGCTGATTTCAGCACGTTTCTTTTCATGTTTTTTCGTGTTGTCATTATTCTGTTTTCTTACCTATTATTTATTATCCTATGTTGTATTGTCCTATTGAAATCTATTACCCGTGCTATCAAAATGTATCCGGGAAGAAGTGTAAATAAGAGACTTTGGATGGTTGGTCTAAATCAGTTGCAAAATTACTCACAAACGATGGCATGGATTATGATATTTATCATAAAATGCGACTTCTTGCCTCATTTTTATCACTTTTAACCCCTGTTTCATCAATTGAGGTGATTTAATAAACATGAACAGGGAATACAACAGCGGTGTGTCAAACGAATTTTTGACACACCGCCTTGATTATGAGTTGAGGAACTGCGTGGATGTGGCTTACCAGATTACCACGCGTTCAGTTTCGGGACGGAACATGGGCTGACCTTCAGTGATGTTGAAAGCCTTGAAGAAGGGAGCGAGATTGCGGAGGGTAACGTTGACGCGGTTTTCACCGAGTGAGTGAACGTCGCCGGAAGTGAGGGCACGAATCTCTTCATCGCGGATGTTCTGACCCCAAAGGTTGGCATAGTTGAGGTAGAATACCTGGAAGGGGGTGAATCCGTCAATGGTTTCAGTTTCAACATCAACACCTTTCTTTTTCTGAGAATCAAGGAAGGCGGTCATTGCAACGCGGAGGCCACCCTGGTCGGCGATGTTTTCGCCCATGGTGTAAGCGCCGTTGGCGTGGAGGCCGGGGAGCACTTCCACTTCGTCGAACTGAGCACCGAGGCCCTTGGTGAATTCTTCGAATTTCTTGGCGTCGTCCTCGGTCCACCAGTTGACCATGTTACCATCGGCGTCGAAGTTGCGACCCTGGTCGTCAAAGCCGTGAGTCATTTCGTGGCCGATCACCACGCCGATACCTCCGTAGTTTTCGGCATCTGAAGCTTCGGGATCGAAGAAGGGAGCCTGGAGGATTGCAGCGGGGAAGACGATTTCGTTTGCCATGGGGTTGTAATAGGCGTTGACGGTCTGAGGAGTCATGCCCCATTCGGTGCGGTCAACGGGTTTGCCCCATTTGCTGTAGGTTTCTTTCTGATGCCACATGCCCACGTTGTGCATGTTTTCGTAGTAAGAAAGGTTGGGATCGATTTCCATAGTGGAATAGTCTTTCCACTTGTCAGGGTAGCCGATCTTTACAGTGAAGGCGTTGAGCTTCTTGATGGCATTGAGCTTGGTTTCGTCGCTCATCCAGGGAAGATTGATGATGTGTTTGCCTAGGGCGGTGCGGAGATTTTCCACAAGGCCGATCATATATTCCTTGGACGACTGGGGGAAGTATTTTTCAACGTAGAGCTGGCCTACGGCTTCGCCCATAGCACCTTCGGTGGCACCGAGGGCACGTTTCCAACGGGGACGCTGCTGCTGCACTCCGCTCATGACCTTGCTGAAATCGAATGAAGCATTGGCGAAGTCGTCACTTAGAGCGCCGGCTGCCTGGGCCACATATTTCCAAAGATAGTAGTCTTTGATTTCGCGGTCGGTCAGAGAGGCCATGAGGTCATTGGCTTTCTTGACGGTTTTGATTTCAGTTACGATAACCGATTCAGGCGAGGGTATGCCCATGGTTTCGATGAAGAAGCGGTCCCAGTTGATGGCGGGATACATCTCCTTTAGCTGAGCGAATGTGCGGGGATTGTACATTGCGGGGATGTTTCGGCTTTCCTCGCGAGTCCATGTGGAGTCGGCGATGGCAGTTTCGATCTTCATCACATTTTTCATGATGCGCTGAGCGTCTTTTTTCTTGTAGCCAGCGTTCATCATCTGCTTGACGATGAGCTTCTGATAGGCTTCGCGCACTTCTTTATTGCGCTTATCGTTCTGCAGATAGTAGTCGCGGTCGCCGAGTCCGATTCCACCACCGCTCACATACATGGCGTAAACGTTGGAGTTGGCGAGGTCCTCCATGGGACCTGCCTGGAAGAAGGGGCTTGCGTAGTTGCCGTGCATCCAGAGGAAGAGGTCCTCCATTCCTTCGTGGGGAGTGTTTTCAATCTTTTTGAGGTCGGCCTGGATGGGAGCAGCTCCTTCGCGGTTGCGGCGCACGGAGTCCATTGCCTGATTGTAGATTGTGGAGACTTTGAAGGCCACAGTTCCGGGCTGGGGATTAGTTGCGGCGAGCCCGAGCACAATGTTTTTCACGCGCTGCTCGGATGAGTCGGAGAGCACATTGAACTTGCCGTAGCGAGAGTGTTCAGGGGTAAGGGGATTGGCCTTCTGCCATTTTGAGTTAACGTGGTGGTAGAAGTCGGTGCCGGCAGGGATTGAAGCGTCAATCTGATTGGCGTCCAGACTCTTGAGGTGTTCTTGAGCCGAAATGGCTGTAGCTGAAAGCGACACTGCCATGACAAGAACGATTTTGGAGATGTTCATGACTATATTTGTACTAAATGTTTAGGTTTGTAAGCTGTGTAGAGTGTGCAGGAGCCGAACGTCATAGGGCGGAATGAAGCACGGACAAGGCCGGCCTCCTCTAAGAGTGCCGTCATTGAGCTTGCTTGCGGAACGGCGGCGATGGATTCCGGCAGATAGCTGTAGGCCCGCACATCTTTGGATGCCAATCGGCCCATGAATGGGATGATATGGCGGGTGTAGATATTATAGAGGGGTCGAACCAAAGGGGAGCTGGGGGTGGAGAGCTCTATGACTGCAAGCATTCCGCCGGGGCGGAGAACCCTCGCCATTTCGGCTATGCCGGCGCTGAGTTGCTGGAAGTTACGCACACCATAGGCTACGGTTACCAATCCCATTGACGCATCGGCGAAAGGGAGCTGCAGGCAGTCGGCTTGGCTAAGCGTTATGCGGTCAGCCAGTCCGGCTTTTTCCACCTTTTCTCGTCCGCGGGCCAACATTCCTTCAGAAAGGTCGATTCCGGTGATATGCACCTCGGAGTCGAGTCGCGCAAGGCTGATGGCCACATCGGCCGTTCCGGTGGCTATGTCAAGCCAGGGCGTTGACGGCGCGTATCGACGGATAGCCGTCAGCGCGCGACGAAGCCAATAGCGGTGAAGTCCGAACGACATGGCCCGGTTCATGAAGTCGTAAGCCGGGGCTATGTTGTCGAACATCTCCTCCACCTGCTCGGTTTTGGAGCGCGCGCGATCACCGTAAGGTGTGATTTTTTCGCAATCCAAGGGGCAGCGTGCGTTATTAACGTGAAAGGGATTGCAGGCAGTCAAGTACATTGACAGCAATGCGATCTTTCAGATTTTCATCGGGAGCTTTCACAAATGGCTGTCCGGTAACATGCTCGAAGAGCTCGATGTAGCGGTCAGAGATGGATTTCACGATTTCGGGAGTCATTTCGGGCACCTTTTGGCCGGGCTGACCCATGAAGCCGTTTTCAATGAGCCACTGACGCACGAACTCTTTGCTGAGCTGACGCTGCGGCTCGCCTTTTTCAAAGCGTTCCTCATAGCCGTCGGCGTAGAAGTAGCGGGAAGAATCGGGGGTGTGGATTTCATCGATGAGATACACTTTGCCGTCATGCTTGCCGAATTCATATTTTGTGTCCACGAGGATGAGACCTTTCTCAGCAGCCATCTGCTGTCCACGAGCGAAAAGCTTGCGGGTGTAGGCTTCCATCTGTTCGTAATCCTCGGCACTTACAATGCCTTGAGCTATAATTTCCTCTTTGGAAATGTTTTCATCATGTCCTGCATCGGCTTTGGTGGTGGGAGTGATGATTGGTTCGGGGAAAGCCTGGTTTTCACGCATGCCCTCGGGGAGTTTGACCCCGCAGAGTTCGCGGCAACCGGCTTTATATTCACGCCAAGCGCTACCGGTGAGATAGCCACGGATAATCATTTCCACGCGGAATCCTTCGCAGCGGATTCCAACCGACACCATAGGATCAGGAGTTGCAAGTTTCCAGTTGGGCACAATGTCGGAAGTGGCGTCAAGGAAGTATTCTGCTATCTGATTGAGCACCTGCCCCTTGTAAGGAATTCCTTCGGGGAGCACAACGTCGAAAGCCGAGATGCGGTCGGTGGCAATCATCACCAGAGTGTCATCACCGATGGAGTAGACATCGCGCACTTTGCCATGATAAACTTGGGTTTGACCCGGGAAATTGAAATCGGTATTCACCAATGCTTTTGCCATTGCTGTAAGAGTGAAATTAGTAGAATTATGTAAATCAACGGCAAAGTTAGCGAAAAAACTTGACACGGCCCCACACTCCCCTCCCCTATTTTAGAATTTACAATGGGCTATCTGCTTGAACTCGGCGCCGGCGGTGAGATCGAGGTCCACGCGGTTGTTGCCTAAATGGTCGCGCACGAAGAAGTGGTAGTGAGGCTCGGTGAGGGGCGAGCCGTCGGCGCCGCGCAGGGAGATGTAGCCGTTCTGCAGGTTGATGCGCGTGAGGAGGAAGTCCTCGTAGATGAGGTTGCCGCAATAGTCGGTGAAGGTGTACGTGTAATCACGCGCCGTCACAGCTCCGGAGGCCAGTGCGAGCGGCTCGGTGGCAATGGTGTGCTGCGCCCCGAGCTTGCGGCCGTCCATGTCGTAGAGATAGTCCGTGCGGCCGCCTCCGGTAAACTCTATGGTGCACGGGCGTTGGTTCAGGTCGTAGCTCACGGACGCAATGCCACGATATATATCCGTCGTGTTATATGCAAAATCAGAACTCATCATATAACCTCAATTGCCAAACTTAGTTTTGGATCGTGCTTTCAAATACCAACCCTGCGCCAAAAGCAATATTACGAAAAAAAGTGGCATGAAAATAAATACTATGGATGAAGTAGATATTAAATTGAGTTCACACAGTGCATTTATCCGACAAACAGCATCACCGGAGAAAAATAGTATAATTCCCAATAGAAAAGCATATCGTTTTTTATAAAGCCATCAATATTTACCCTTTTCAGATACATTATAAAGGCATTGAACGTGCAAAACGGAACGATATACAAATATAAAAAATCTAAAAAAAGCTCAAATTTGTCTCCATATTTCGGGACAGGAATTACGGCTTCAGATATAATAAATCCTAAAATACCACCAAGACCAAATAGTATTGCAAACCTAAGAATTAGTATTACGATATAATCATCTTGTTCCATTTTGGCATACAGTTTATTAGCATATCATGAACTTAAAATTAGCACGCAACCCATTCATCATCCGAATATAATGAAAAACCGGTTTCATCAGGGTCAAATGGATTTTTAAAAATATAGATAAGAAGATTATCAAATCCTTTCAACAACACAATCCCCACCCTATCGCCTGTTGAAGGGAAATACAGGTAAGGCCAGTCCAATATAAAATCCGGTCCATAGATGCAAACAGAATCAGGTCGGGAGTATGAAAGGCTTGAAGGATCATTAATATTTATGACTCCTTTAAGCTTCGCA
>CAJUSN010000069.1 GCA_910589095.1 uncultured Muribaculaceae bacterium | reverse complement strand
TTCAGTTGAACTCACGGCTGAAAATGCACGGCAGCTCTTCATCCCGAGGGGCATGGCACATGGTTTTGTGGTGTTGAGCGATGTGGCTCAGTTTCAATATAAAGTAGACAATTACTATGCACCGCAGGCGGAGGCCACCCTACGTTACGATGATCCCGCACTCGGTATAGATTGGCGTCTCGCTCCCGATGAGTTGCTTCTTTCTCCGAAAGATATGAATGGAGTGGCGCTGGAGGATACGGTCCCGTTCTAAGTGTATTAACAAAATTTAACTACTCGGTATGGGTAGAAAGATTCACTAAATTGCTACATTTGCAAAATAGTGTGAAATAGCCTTGTAGGTAACCTTAAACAACGATACACCATACCGTGAACTTTGTAGAAAAATGCATATTGGTCGGCTTTGCACTGGCCATCAATTCGTGGGCCACAAGCGCACCCTTAACGAGCACGACAGACGATGCCGTGCCGGAGAATGTGTTGAACTGTGCCACGGTTATGTTTTCTCAACCTTCGGTGAAGTTCATGCATAAATTGCGGCCGAGTGATCCATCAGCACTGTTGTCGGTGAAAGATCTCCCGGAAGGCTTGAGATGGAATTCCCGCAGAAACCTCGTGGAGGGTAGCATAGATAAAGAAGGCGAATATGGGTATACAATCGTAGTTGTTCACGATTCCGACACCGTGGAAGTCCCTGTGAGCCTCACCGTCAGTTCCGCTTTGCAACAGCCGGTGCCTTTCATGGGCTGGCTGAGTTGGAATGTGGTCCAATCGGAAATTTCCTCAGAAGTTGTAAGGACTGTAGCCGATGCTATGGTTGAAAGCGGACTGGCCGATGCCGGTTACAAATATCTCGTAATAGATGACCTGTGGCATGCCCCTGTGCGCGAGCTTATTACCGGTAAGCCCCTCCCTGATGCAGCGAAGTTTCCCGAGGGTATGGGAGCTTGTGCTGACTATGTTCATTCGCGCGGGTTGAAATTCGGGATTTATTCCGATGCCGCTGAAGAGACTTGTGCTAAGGCTTACGGTTCGTATGGCTTTGAGAACATCGATGCGGATCAATATGCCGATTGGGGTGTTGATCTGCTCAAATATGACTATTGCGGCGCGCCTGCCGAGCGTGACTCGGCCCTTGTACGTTATAAAGCTATGGGCGACGCACTGAAAGCGACCGGCCGCGACATTTTATTCTATATGTGCGAGTGGGGCGAGCGCCAGCCCTGGAAATGGGGCACGAGGACGGGCGCTACCTGCTGGCGTGCCACCGGCGACACCCGCGACGGGTGGCGTGGCAAGGATGGCGGAGTAGGAATAGTGGAAAGTGTCGCCGGAATGAAAGATTTGTGGCCCTACAGCGGAGTGAACCGCTTTAATGATGCCGACATGATGTGCGTAGGCATTCATGGTACCGGGAAGAGTTCCAACGATTTGGTCGAGAGTCCCGGGATGACCATGACGGAGTATGCCACCCAGTTTGCCATATGGTGTATGTGGAGTTCGCCGCTCACCCTGTCGTTTGACCTCCGCAATCCTATAAACCCCGATGATTTGGCACTCATCACCAATCCCGAGCTTATTGCAATAAATCAGGACCGTATGGGACAGGCGGCGGAATTTCTGTTTGAGAATTCCGACGGAGTCCAGCTGTATGCCAAAGATCTTGAAAATGGCGATGTGGCGGTGGCGGTGCTCAACATGAGCGACCAGCCTCATCCCTTTACAATTGACATATCTGAGATCCCGGCCCTTGAGTCAGGAAAATCATACCATGTGCGTGACCTCATGAAGCGCTGCACCCTTCCTGATGTGATTAACCGGATGGAAGCAGGGGAGCTGGCGCCTCACGAAACGCGGGTATTCCGATTGTCGGAACGCTGATATTAGAAACTTACCAATCACTTTAACCAATACATTATTAATGAAAATCAAACTATGTCAAATGATTGCCGGCGGATTGCTGCTGGGTGGCCTTGCCACAGCAGGAGTAGCCGCCGCCGATTATTGCACGTCGGGAGCGCTGACGCGAACAACGAGCGACCGTTATCTGACGTCGTTCACGTTGACCGATGGCTCGGCGAGCGTGGTAGTGCCTGTCAATCAAGGCAGATCTTACGGCTCGGCTACTTATTTTGACAAGACTGATGTCAAGCTGAGTGTTCAACCTGGCGCAACCATCTCTTTCTCCGCGCTGCAGTGGACTGGCGAGTGGATGCACAGCTACGCTTACATTGATTATGACAATGACGGCGAGTTCAATCAGACACTCAATGCTGACGGCACCAGCCGCGGCGAACTCGTTTCATACTCCTACTACAACGAGTATGATACGGATGGAGCGTCAGCCCCCAACAGCCAGGGTGTCATGACATCGCGCAGCAGCGGCGTAAAGGCTTCAGCTATGCCCTCGTTCACAATTCCTGACGACCTTGCCGGCGGTGACTATCGCATGCGCTTCAAGGTGGACTGGAACTCACTTGATCCTTGCGGTGCTACCATCCAGAAGGACGGTGGCTCCATCGTTGACCTTATCATTACTGTCGAGAGTCTCTCAGAACGCACCGTGACAGTTTCTTCATCGGATGCCGCAAAGGGTCATGTCGTTATCATTGGCCATGAAGGACAGTCGGTGACTGTGGCCGGCCCCGTAGAGGTTGAGGCAATTCCCGAAGAGGGTTACATGTTTGTGAATTGGACCGATGCTTCTACCGGTGCAGTTTACTCGGAGCAGAGCAAACTTCGCCTCACCGGTGGCAAGGACCAAAGCCTTGTGGCTAACTTCGGCGACTTCGCTTATCCCGGCATGAGCCGAACCTTCACCAACAATTCAAGTCAGCAGAACCGCTATCTGGGTCGCGTGACAACCAACGGAACTGAAACCCCCGAGGTGTTCAATGCCGCCACCCAGGCCGACCTTCCTTTCACCAACTTTACCGCAAGTGCAGGTACTTACGTGTCGGAGGGTGCTCTTATTGACAAAACAGCCAATCCCATCAAGATTGAGTACGGCACCAAACAGTTTGAAATCACATATTACGCGTGGACACAAACCATCAATGGCCGGGGCACTGAGATGGACTGGACGCAGGAAGCCTATTTCGTTGACTGGAACCGTAACGGTTCGTTCATTGATGAAGGCGAGATTTCTGAAAAGGGTAACGTGAATATGGCTAATGCCGCTATTCTCACCGGTATGACCCGCACGGTGAATGTGCCCGAAGGCGTTGCGCCCGGCACCTACCGCATGCGCGTGGTGTTCTTCGAGCCCGCATCAAGCGGCGAAGCATGGCCTTCCACTCTCTTTACCACACTGGCTCGTAAGATCCGCAACGGTATCTCCTATGATTTCGATATCGAGGTGCTCCCCGAAGCTGAAATGAAAGTCAAGGAAGTAACCGGCGAACATCGTGCCGGTCAGGTTGCTCCCGGTCGTAAGGAAGTGGTTGTGGCATCATTGAATGTTACCGCTTCCGGTACGCTCAACCCGCTCAGCATCTCAGCTATCGATATGACTTGGGCAGGCGATGCCAACGTTTCTGACCTCAAGTGGGTATATTCAACCACAGGCAACGTCACTGACAACGTGGTGGCCACTGTCAATCCCGCCGTTGGCGCACAGTCGCTCAAACTTGACAAGGAGCTTGCACTCGGCAACAACTACTTCATCCTCGTGGCCAATGTGGCCGACGATGCCGTGTTCGGTTCCACGCTGAAAGCTGAAGTGAACAGTGTCACTGTGGGTGGTGATAAGATCAATGTTGAAATGGCTGCCTCAGAAGGTATTGAAATTGCCGACATCATTGATTACACTCTCGGTAACGCTCTTTGGTTCGATACTCCCAACTCTTCTACTGCAGGGGTTGCCATCTGGAATACCAACAACTTTGAAACCGCCTCCAGCAATCCTGACCAGGTTTGGGAACGCAAGTCATTCCCCATCGGTAACGGTTCATTTGGTGGTAATGTGCTCGGAGCGGTGAATCGCGAGCGCGTGGTGCTTAACGAAAAGACCTTGTGGAAGGGCGGTCCTGCCACAGGCGCTTCCACTTACTGGAATATGAACAATACAGTGAGTGAGACCACCCTCCAGAACATCCGCAACTATCTGGCCAACGGCAGCACTTCTACCGCCGCCAGCATGGTTTCGTCAAACTACAAAGGCAAGATCGATTATACCAGCTCTCGTTTCGGTAGCTACACCACCATGGGCGAGGCTTACGTTTCTACCGGCATCAATGAATCGACCGTTAGCAACTACAAGCGCATCATGAACATGGATCGCTCTATCGTAGTGGTTGAATTCGAGTCGGAAGGCACCAAATATCAGCGTCGCTATTTCTGCTCTTATCCTGACAGTGTGATGGTTTGGCGCTATACTTCCGAGGGTGAACCGCAGAACCTCACCTTCTCGTTCGTTTCTCCTCAGGTTGTGAACAGTGTGACATCGCCCACTGACGGTAGCTTGCTCTACAACTGCAAACTTTCGAACAATAACATGGCTTGGGCTCTCCGCGTACAGGCCCGCACCAACGACGGCGGTACAGTGAAGGCCGATGCTTCGGCCCGCACAATCACTGTTTCCGGTTCGAATGATGTTGAATTCATCCTTGCCGGCGACACCGACTATGCCATGAACTTCGATCCCGACATCACCGATGCCAATGCATTTGTTGGTGTTAACCCTGTGGAGAGCGTGAATGCCATGGTGGAAAAAGCGGCTGCCAAGAGCTATGATGAGCTTTATGACAACCACTATGCCGACTACTCGAAACTCTTTGACCGCGTGGATCTCGAAATCAATCCTTCGGAAACATTCGAGAATCTCCCCACTCCCACCCGTCTGGCCAAATACCGTCAAGGCAAACTGGACCACGGCCTGGAACAGCAATACTTCCAGTATGGTCGCTATCTGCTCATCTCAAGTTCGCGTGCCGGCAACATGCCCGCCAATCTTCAGGGTATGTGGCACAACAACACCGAAGGTCCCTGGCGTGTTGACTACCACAACAATATCAACCTCCAGATGAACTACTGGCCTGCTACCTGCACCAACCTTCTGGAATGTTTCACTCCGTTCATCGACTATGTGCGCGGATTGGTGAAACCTGGTGAACGCACAGCAACTGCTTATTACGGTGCACGCGGTTGGACCGCCGAATGTTCAACAAATATCTTCGGCTTTACCGCTCCTCTGAATTCCACCGACATGAGCTGGAACTACAACCCCACTGCCGGCCCCTGGCTTGCAACCCAGATTTGGGAGTACTACGATTACACCCGCGACAAAGAATGGCTGCGTGAAATCGGCTACCCCATCATCAAATCAAGCGCCAATTTTGTGAGCGATCTTCTCTATCTCTACAATGGCACTTATACTTCAGCACCCTCATATTCGCCCGAGCACGGTACTGCCGACCTTGGCGCTACCTATGCCAACGCTGTGACCCGCGAGGTGCTTGACGAAGCCATCAAGGCTGCCGAGATACTCGGAGACAACACTTCGGACCTTACCGAATGGAAAAACAAGCTTGCCAACATGTATCCCTATCAGGTAGGCCGCTACGGTCAGCTTCAGGAATGGTACAATGACATAGATACCTATAACGACGACCACCGTCACACCAATCATTTGTTTGGTTTGCATCCCGGTACCACCATCAACTCCCTCAAGGATGATGATCTCGTGGCTGCCTGCAAGGAAACTCTCAAGCAGCGTGGCGATGCCGCTACCGGATGGTCGATGGGTTGGAAGCTTAACCACTGGGCACGCCTCCTTGATGGTGACCACGCCTATATCCTGTTCCAGAACCTGTTGAAGGACGGTACAGCCGACAATATGTGGGACCTCCATCCGCCGTTCCAGATCGACGGTAACTTCGGCGGTACGGCCGGCGTTTCGGAACTCTTCCTGCAGAGCCACAACGGGGTGATCCATCTGCTTCCCGCCCTTCCCTCGACATGGACCGACGGTAAGATCTGCGGTCTCCGCACCCGTGGTAACTTCGAAGTGGATGTGTATTATGCCGGTGGCAAACTTGACCGTGCTGTGATCACTTCCAATGCCGGCGAGCACTGCAAAGTGTATTACGATGGTAAGGAGAAAGAATTCGACACCGTTGAGGGTGGCGTTTACACAGTGACTTATGACTCTGTCAACGACGAGCTCAAGGTGGAAGACTACTCGGCTATCGACGCCATTGAAGCTGTTTCAGCCAATAGCGTAAGCGTGGGTCAGGAAGGTGAGACTATCCGCCTCACAATCTCCGGTCCCGTTATGGGCAACCTTGTTGCTGAACTCGTCAACATCAGCGGCCAGCGCGTGAAAACGCTGCCGGTTAACAAGACTTCCGACAGTGTCAGCGCCGTTATGAGTGCCGCACTCACCCCCGGCATCTACTTCCTCCATGTGGAAGGCCAGGGACTCAATCAAACCGAAAAGGTGGTGATTAAATAATCATCCGCTCCAATTCATTGAAAAAATGGCAGGGGAGGGGACTCGCATAGGGTCCCCTCCCTTTCATTTTGCTCTTGCCATAAGGTTGGTTGTGTGAATTCGGTCTGTGAGGGTGGTTTTATAAAATGTTTTGACTGGTAGGAGCGAAAGTTGTGGAATTATTTGGTAAATAGGAAATTAGTTTGTAATTTTGCAACGCTTTTAGGTGTATCCGCGCACTAACCGATGGCTAAGTCTCTGAGAGATAGAGCGATGGTTGGCGCGTAGTGTGCGCTGAAAGAGCGTGTTCTGATGAGAAATCATTATCAAAAGAAATAAAAATTAATCGAATTAAGTAAACAAAAAGAACTAAGATGCCTACGATTCAGCAATTAGTAAGAAAAGGACGTGTAGCTCTTGAGGATAAGAGTAAGTCGCCTGCATTGGATTCATGCCCGCAGCGTCGCGGCGTGTGTGTGCGCGTCTATACCACCACCCCCAAGAAGCCTAACTCGGCAATGCGTAAAGTGGCCCGTGTGCGCCTCACCAACGGTAAGGAAGTTAACTCTTACATCCCCGGTGAAGGTCACAACCTGCAGGAACACTCTATCGTACTCGTTCGCGGTGGTCGTGTTAAAGACCTCCCCGGTGTACGTTATCACATTGTCCGCGGTACACTCGACACAAGCGGTGTGAAGGATCGCACTCAGCGTCGTTCGAAGTACGGTGCCAAGCGTCCCAAAGCTGCCAAGAAGTAATAAAGGCCTTGCGCCGAACGCTCACAGCAGTGACTTACGGTCCGGCCGCCGACGGACTTGAAACTCATGGCGGAATAATGAAAAAAGTTAATGAAGTAACAAATCTTCGCTTTTTGATTTATTGGAAGGCTAATTCGACAACGGTTGAGTAAACGCCCAGAGTCAGAGGACCGGCGTTGAAGATGAAAGAAGCAGCAACCAAGCAAACAAAAAACGACAAAATCGCTCAAAACACAAAATGAGAAAGGCAAAACCTAAGAAACGGATCGTTTTACCTGATCCCGTTTTCAATGATGTAAGAGTTTCAAAATTCGTAAATCACCTGATGTACGATGGAAAGAAAAACACTGCTTACACTATTTTCTACAGCGCCCTTGAAACTGTGAAGGCAAAAATGCCCAACGAAGAAAAGACCGCGCTCGAAATCTGGAAAAAAGCCCTTGAGAATGTAACTCCCCAGGTTGAGGTGAAATCACGCCGTGTGGGTGGCGCCACCTTCCAGGTGCCTACTGAAATCCGCCCCGACCGCAAGGAATCTATTTCAATGAAAAACCTTATCCTCTATGCCCGCAAGCGTGGCGGCAAGACTATGGCCGACAAACTCGCTGCTGAAATCGTGGACGCTTACAACGATCAGGGCGGTGCATTCAAGCGCAAAGAGGATATGCACAAGATGGCTGAGGCCAACCGTGCTTTCGCTCACTTCCGTTTCTAATAACCGATTGAAGATAGCGAATACGAGATATTAATAGATTCGAATTCTCAACGACAAACGATCTAACAACTCTTACAATGTCAAAAGCCGACGAACAACTTAAATATACCCGTAACATCGGTATTATGGCTCACATCGATGCTGGTAAGACCACCACTTCGGAGCGAATACTTTTCTACACGGGTCTCACCCATAAGATTGGTGAAGTACACGATGGCGCCGCTACCATGGACTGGATGGAACAGGAACAGGAGCGCGGTATCACTATCACCTCCGCCGCTACAACCGCTTTCTGGAAATATGCCGGCGACAAATACAAAATCAACCTTATTGACACTCCGGGACACGTTGACTTCACCGTTGAGGTGGAACGTTCACTTCGTGTGCTCGACGGCGCTGTAGCAACTTTCTGCGCCGTAGGTGGTGTTGAACCTCAGTCCGAAACCGTATGGCGTCAGGCCGACAAGTACAACGTTCCCCGTATCGGTTACGTTAACAAGATGGACCGCTCGGGTGCCAACTTCTTTGAAGTGGTACGCCAGGTAAAGGATGTGCTCGGTGCCAATCCCTGCCCCATCCAGATCCCTATCGGTGCTGAAGAAACTTTCAAGGGCCTCGTTGACCTTATCACCATGAAGGCTATCTTCTGGCATGATGAATCAATGGGCGCTGATTACAATGAAGAAGAAATTCCCGCAAACCTCGTTGCTGAGGCTGAAGAGTGGCGCGATAAAATGCTCGAAAAAATCGCCGAGTTCGATGACGCCCTCATGGAAAAATACTTCGATGATCCTTCTACCATCACTGAAGAGGAAATCCGCAAAGGTATCCGTAAGGCAACCCTCGCAATGGGTATCGTGCCCATGACTTGCGGTAGCTCATTCAAGAACAAGGGTGTTCAGCCCCTGCTCAACAATGTGTGCGCTTACCTCCCCAGCCCCGTTGATGCCGGTGCAATCGAAGGTCACAATCCTGAAAACCCTGATCAAGTTGAAGTACGCGAACCGTCTGCTGAAGCTCCCATGTGTGCTCTCGCATTCAAGATCGCCACTGACCCCTATGTGGGCCGTCTCACCTTCTTCCGCGTTTACTCAGGCGACGTTGTGGCCGGTAGCTACATCCTCAACGCTCGCTCAGGAAAGAAAGAACGCGTTTCACGTCTTTTCCAGATGCACTCCAATAAGCAGAATGCAAAGGAAATGATCGGTTGCGGTGATATCGGTGCCGGTGTAGGTTTCAAAGATATCCGTACTGGTGACACTCTCTGCGCTGAAGACGCTCCTATCGTACTCGAAGCTATGGACTTCCCCGATCCCGTTATCGGTATTGCAGTTGAGCCTAAGACTCAGAAGGACCTCGACAAACTTGGCGTTGGTCTGCAGAAGCTTGCTGAAGAAGACCCCACATTCCGTGTACAGACCAACGAAGAGACCGGCCAGACCGTTATCTCCGGTATGGGTGAGCTCCACCTCGATATCATCATCGACCGTCTGAAACGCGAATTCAAGGTTGAATGTAACCAAGGCCGTCCTCAGGTTAGCTACAAGGAAGCCATCACCGCTCCCGTTGAGCTTCGCGAAGTGTTCAAGAAGCAAACCGGTGGTCGCGGTAAGTTCGCTGATATCATCGTACGCGTTGAACCCGCTGATGAAAGCTTCGACGGCAGCCTCCAGTTCGTTGACGAAGTGAAGGGTGGTAACATCCCCAAAGAATATATCCCCTCCATCCAGAAGGGCTTCCAGACCGCAATGAAGAACGGTGTTCTTGCCGGCTACCCCGTTGAACGTCTTAAAGTGACCGTAATCGACGGTTCATTCCACCCGGTTGACTCCGATCAGCTTTCATTCGAACTTTGCGCAATCCAGGCCTTCAAGAAAGCTTCTGAGAAAGCCAATCCCGTGCTTCTCGAGCCCATCATGAAGATCGAGGTTGTTACACCCGAAGAAAGCATGGGTGACGTGATCAGCGACTTGAACAAGCGTCGTGGTCAGGTAGAAGGTATGGAAACCAGCCGCTCAGGTGCCCGCGTGGTTAAAGCTAAAGCTCCGCTCGCCGAAATGTTCGGTTATGTGACTGCCCTGCGTACCATCACCTCCGGTCGTGCCACTTCAACCATGTCGTTCAGCCACTATGCTGAAGTAAGCAACTCTATCGCCCGCAACGTTCTCACCGAGTGCCAGGGCCGCGTAGATCTTCTGAAGTAAAAATAAAACTTTCATTCAACACAATATGAGCCAAAAAATCAGAATCAAGCTTAAATCTTACGATCATGACTTGGTTGACAAGTCAGCCGAAAAGATTGTGAAGACTGTAAAGAGCACAGGCGCGGTGATCAGCGGTCCTATTCCTCTGCCCACCCACAAGCGCATCTTCACTGTCAATCGTTCAACTTTCGTCAACAAGAAAAGTCGCGAACAGTTCCAGCTGTCGAGCTTCAAGCGTCTTATCGACATCTACAACTCTACCGCCAAAACTGTTGACGCACTCATGAAGCTGGAACTTCCCAGCGGCGTTGATGTGGAAATCAAAGTGTGATTTCAACGGAAACAGCGTAAGAATTTAAGAAACAAACTCAATCCAAACAGAATTTATTTTTAAAACTTAGAGAAATGCCAGGATTATTAGGAAAGAAAATCGGAATGACATCCGTTTTCAGTGCCGACGGCAAAAACGTGCCGTGCACTGTTATCGAAGTAGGCCCCTGCGTAGTTACTCAAATCAAGACCTCGGAAACTGACGGCTACGATGCTATCCAGCTCGGCTTCGAGCAGAAAAAGGAGAAGCACACCACCAAACCTATGGCCGGTCACTTCGAGAAAGCAGGAGTAGCTCCTCAGCGCCACTTGGCCGAGTTCAAGGGTTTTGAAGGCGAGCATAAGCTTGGTGACACTATCACAGTCGACACCCTCTTCAATGAAGCTGATTTCGTCGACATCCAGGGTACCTCCAAAGGTAAAGGATTCCAGGGCGTTGTGAAGCGTCATGGTTTCGGAGGTGTTGGACAGGCCACTCACGGTCAGCACAACCGTCAGCGCAAACCCGGTTCTATCGGTGCTTGTTCCTACCCCGCAAAGGTGTTCAAGGGCATGCGCATGGCAGGCCAGATGGGCAACGAGCGCGTGACAGTGCAAAACCTCCAGGTGCTCAAGGTTATCCCCGAGCACAATCTTTTGTTGATCAAGGGTTCTATACCCGGATGTAAAGGTTCAATCGTAATAGTTGAGAAATAATGGAACTCGCAATTTATAACATACAAGGAGAAGACACCGGTCGCAAGGCTCAGTTGAACGATCAGGTGTTTGCCATCGATGCCAACGAGCACGCCGTATATCTCGATGTCAAGCAATTTTTGGCAAATCAGCGCCAGGGTACTCACAAATCAAAGGAACGTAGCGAAATCTCCGGTTCTACCCGTAAGCTCCACAAGCAGAAGGGTGGCGGCGGCGCACGTATCGGCGATATCAATTCACCCGTGCTCGTAGGTGGAGGTCGTGTTTTCGGACCCCGTCCCCGCGACTACCGCTTCAAGTTGAATAAGAAAGTTAAGCAGCTTGCTCGTAAGTCAGCTCTTACCTACAAGATGCAGGACAACCAGATCAAAGTGGTTGAAAACTTCACTTTCGAAGCCCCGAAAACTAAAGATTTCGTAAAAATTGCTAAAAATCTTGAAGGAGAAGGCAAAAAGCTGCTTCTCGTTTTAGCATCTCGCGATAATAACGTAAATTTGTCGGCTCGTAATATCCCCAACGTGAAAATCATCACTGCTAAGGATATCAACACTTATGCCATCATGCACAGCAACGCTATCCTCCTCACCGAGGGTTGCCTTGATGTGATTAATAATCTTTAACCAAATAGGAGACTAACCAACAATGGACATTACAATCGAACCCATCGTTACAGAAAAGGCCACCAAGCTTACCGACAAGCTTAACCGCTACACTTTCCGTGTGTCTCCTGATGCCAACAAGTATCAGATCAAATCTTTGGTCGAGAAGCTTTACGGCGTCAAGGTTGTGAACGTTAACACTGCTGTGGTACGTGGCAAGAACAAATCTCGTTGGACTAAAAGCGGCCTCCTTCGCGGTAAGACCGCTGCCTACAAGAAAGCTTTCGTCACTGTTGGCGAAGGCGAAACCATCGACTTTTATAGCAACTTGTAATAAATAATAATGGCAGTAAGAAAATTCAAGCCCACTACACCGGGGCAAAGACACAAGGTTATTGGCGTATTTAAAGGTACAATCACTGCTACTACGCCAGAAAAATCTCTTACAGTCGGAAAGCGCTCTACCGGCGGACGTAACGCCGAAGGTCACCTCACCAACCGTTACCTGGGTGGAGGTCACAAGCGCAAGTACCGTATGATTGACTTTAAGAGAAACAAAGACGGTGTACCCGCCGTGGTAAAAAGCATCGAGTACGACCCCAACCGCTCGGCTCGCATCGCGCTTCTTTACTATGTTGACGGAGCTAAAACTTACATCATTGCACCCAACGGCTTAGAAGTTGGCGCTACTGTGGTAAGCGGCCCCGATGCAGCACCCGAAGTGGGAAATGCTCTTCCCTTGAGCAAGATCCCCGTAGGTACTCTCATCCACAACATTGAACTGCGTCCCGGTCAGGGCGCGTTCATGGCCCGTTCCGCAGGTACTTTCGCGCAGCTCGTATCTCGCGAAGGTGATTATGCTATCATCAAGCTTCCTTCGGGCGAAACCCGCAAGGTGCTCGCAGCTTGCAAGGCCACTGTTGGCGTTGTTGGCAACAGCGAACACTCACTCGAACGCAGCGGTAAGGCCGGTCGTTCACGTTGGCTC
>CAJUSN010000068.1 GCA_910589095.1 uncultured Muribaculaceae bacterium | reverse complement strand
GCTTTATGTAGGTCAGGTTGGTCTTTATGACAACACCACTACTACTCCTGCCAGCATCAAGCCCGGATCTGTTAACATTGAAATCAAAGAAGAAACTCCCATTTCTCTTTCTGTAAAACTCAATTGGGAACCCAACTACTCTGCCGACAAGCTTTCTGACTTCGGTATGGTATATAACAAGGATCTCAACATTGACCATTACGAAATCGTTTACAAAGAAGGTGTTGACGGTAAGGTAAAAGCTATCGGTACAACTTCTCAGTGGGCTACTTACATCGGTAAGATTCCTATGGATCAGACCGTTGAAGCTTACATTGGCGTGCGTTCCGTTTCAACTGACCTCAAGACCGTTTCAGGTGTTGAATGGGTAGCCGTTCCCCGCTACACCGGTGAACTTCCTGAAGTACTTGACAACACCCTGTATGGTGAAACTTACCTGTTCAATGTGGGTAACTCTAACAAAGCAAGCATTCAAAGCACCATTTATTGGGAAGATATCAAGACAACAGGAGCTACCAAGGATCTTAACTATCACATGGATGCCAACCCTGTAACTGACTCAACTCAGTATTATTATGCTCAAGACCATGTGCTTGAAATTGCACAGGGTCAGGAAATTAGCCTCTTCTTCAAGGGCTTTGAAGCCGGTTCTGACTGCTTGAAGTATGACTGGGTTAAGGCTTACATCGACTACGACGGAAACTATAACTTCCTCGATGCAGATGAAGAGCTCTTCACCGCAGGTACACTCAACTCTGGTACTCCCGAAATCTCTACTCCTGGTATGACCTTCAAGTTCAAAGTTCCTGAAGATGCTGTTACCGGAAACTCTCGTCTTCGTATGGTTGCTTCTGATGCATGGGGTGCTCACCCCGGTCCTCTGGGTGGTACTTGGAAAGGTTACTCAATTGACTTCCCCGTTGTAATCACCGGTTCTAATGCTGAACGTCAGCCTGCGCCTACTTACAAGGACACTGCTGACCAGGGTGACGTTGAAGAACCCGAAGGACTCTTCTCCGGTGTTCAGGAAATCGGTGCCGAAGCTGGTATCTCTTCAGTTTCTGTTGTTGACAACGTTGCTTACTTCACCAACACTGACAAGGCTTGGTTCTACGACATGAACGCTCGCTGCGTGAAGTTCGTATCCAGCGTACAGGGTTCAGTTAATGTTGCCGATCTCGCTGCCGGTGTTTACGTTGTGAAGATGCAGAATGGCCACGTGATCCGTTCAGCAAAGGTTGTTGTAAAATAATCTTTCCCCTTATCTTTGGAGCCAAACTCCCAAGATAATCTCAAAAATAGGATCGGGCTGCAATCGATTGATTGCGGCCCGATCTCTTTTTTATATTCTATAATCCTATTTGTTAGCTTTGGTCACACCAGCATCAGGTCTGAGATTATGGTGTCGGATATCAGGATGTGGGGCTCAGGTATTGTCAGGGTGTTTTCTTGAGTGAGAATCAAATGACCGCAGCGTAGGTGTCTTTCTGCATTACGCATCACTTCGCTCACGGTAACGGTATCTGAGAGTTGTTGAAGGGAGTTGAGCGATAAGCCTTCTGATGTGCGTAGACGTATCATGATGTAGTCATTGATGCGTTCCTCTGCATTTTCCTCCTCTATTCTTGTGTGATGTTCAGGTTTATTCAGATAATCACGCAGTGATCCGGGGTTGTTCCGTCAAATGAATGGGCGCCGGGACCGAGTCCTAAATATGGAGTAAGGTCCCAGTATGAGGAGTTGTGGACCGAGCGAAAGCCTTTTTTTGCAAAATTGCTTATCTCATAGTGCTCAAATCCGTTATTAGCAGTGATAGAGCAGAGGTGAGCGTACATTGTGGCAACTTCCTGCTCGGAAGGCACTGACAGGGTACCGGCTTTTTGTTTTGCCCAAAGTCGCGTGCCCGGCTCAAGCATTAGTGCATATGCAGAAAGGTGCTGCGGATTTAATGCTATGACACCCGCGAGTGTGTCCTGCCAAGATCCAACAGTTTGTCCCGGCAGGCCGAAAATCAGGTCCAGACTCAGATTGGAAATCCCGGCAGAGCGTAGCATCTCCGCAGCGCGGATGGCGTCGGAGGCCGAATGGCGTCGGCCAATTGCCGTGAGTTCCTCATCATTGAGTGATTGAACCCCCATGCTCACTCGGTTTACAGGACTTTGGGCTATCCAATCCGCAAAACGTTCGGTGATATCTTCGGGGTTGACCTCCATAGTAATTTCTTTGGCATTCTCTAACGGGATTATGCTGAAGATTCTCTCAAGTAGGTCTGTGGGTAGTGCAGATGGGGTGCCACCGCCTAAGTAGACGGTTGACGGCTCGACAATTTCATTACGGCGCGCACGATATTCACGTTCAAGCGCATCAACAAATTCTGACGCCTTCTCCATGCGTGGCATAGAGTAGAAATCGCAGTAAGCGCACTTTGAATGGCAAAAAGGTATGTGAATGTATAGTCCGGCCATGGTGTCAATCCTCTTCGCGGAGACATATGCTCTTGAACTGACAGAATTTGCATGAATGTTCCGTCCCGGCTTGAGTGAATGGAACCGCAGGGTTGAAAATCTCGGCAATTTTCTTATTGAGAGCTTCTTCAAACTCTGCATATACCTGATTGTAATCCCGGATCTCCTCGCGTTCTTTCCTTACCCCGATACTTGAAAGGCGCACTCCCTCTTTCATTATGGAGCGCATTTTATAAACAACGGGAGTTATAGGGCGGCTATCGCCATGACAGTGCCTATAGACGTGGCAGTAAAACAGGAGCTGCATCAAAGCCTTGGCGCGCTGCGGATTGTCGCCATTAAAAAGAGCATCCACAGATGGACTGCTTATCATGTCATCGCCGGTTTTGTAGTCCACGAATCGCATCTGTCCGTCAGTAATGTCTATTCGGTCCACGATTTGAGTCACGTTGACTGTCAGGTCATCATTGACGCGCATTCTGCACTTCATCTTTTTTTCAGCTGCAACAAAGGTGAATGGAGTGCTTCGGCGGTCAATCCGAAGCATCTCAAGTACAGCTTCCTTAAACACCCTGCTCAGGACGAGAGTCTCTCCTGCCAATGGTGTGAGCTGCTTCTCCTTGGGCAGTCGGTTGAAGCACTTGTTGATAGTTGAAGTTATCAAGCGGTCGAGCTCTATGTTTCCGGGAGAATCTATCACGCGCGACAACATCTCTTCCGAAATTTCCACCGGTAGTTTCTTACCGTTTCGTTCGGCTTGAAAACTTTCATAAAACCGTTGCATCACTTCATGGAGAATGTTTCCGAACGTAGAGAAATCTACGTAATCAGTGATCTCTTCATCCTCACTGTAGTTTTCCACGTAGCGCAGATAGAATTCAAGCGGACAATTAATGTAGGTGTTGATTGAAGATGCCGACAACTTCCTGTCACTTCCCTCAGCGGTGAAGAGCATGAGTTTCTGCATTATTCTATCATCTTTGGTCACACTGACCGGGAGAATGTCGGACGGGACGCCATTGTAGATGCCAAGGCTATGTCTAACTCCTTTTTCTCCAAACATATAGAGAAGTTGTGCCGGATAGCGGGATATTTCATTGGAGCGCGCTCCGCCAACCCGTCGCGCGTCATAGATTAATGTAACGTTCCGTGCGCGAGAAATCAGTCTATAAAAATAGTATGCAAAAATGCTCTCCTGAAAGTCGAGCGTTGCCATTCCGTAACCTCGGCGAAGAGCATCTGGAATGAATGAGCGTGTGTAATGCTTTCGCGGAAATACGCGCTCATTCATGGAGAGCATTATTATGTTTTCAAAATCCAGGGCTCGGGTTTCAAGAACGCCCATAACCTGCAGACCGGCAAGTGGTTCGCCTATGAAATTGACTGAATCGGAATTCACAGCTCGCTCAACAAGTTGAAATAGAGCGAATCCACTTAGATCAACTCCAAATTCTTCGGCTGCTTCACATAGCTTTTTCACAGCCTCCCGGTAAGCTTGGATAAAGTGGCGCCCAAGACGGTCTGTTTCATCAAGGTTTTCAGCTAAAAATTCGCACAGATTGAAAATGTAATCTTCAACGCTGCCCACACGGGCAAGATTGCCCAGAGGTACGAACACTCGCTCCAACTTAGGCGCCAGCCGGCTTATTTCAGTTGCAGGTATCTGATATAGACGTCGCTGAGCGATCTCTTCACTCACAGCGTTGCAGCCTTCCGGATCTGCTTTCATGATAAGAGGTGCGGAGAGTAATGGCTTGACATCTTCATAGAAGAAAGAGAGTTCGCCATGGTTTCTGCGCATGCGAAGCTGCAGGCTTATAATAGAGCGCAGCAGTGTGGCCACCGGGCTCAGTTTCATCGGGAAACCCATTGTGACGTTGAGCGATGTTATCTGCTCGGGCATTGAATGGATGAGTGGGATGAAAAGGCTTTCATCGGGGAGTACTACGGCCGTTTCAACAGCGTTGGCTGTATTCTGTATGCTGCCGTCTTTTACCCATCGTTCTATTTGGCTGCATGCTGCTTTTACCTGGCCGGTGGCAGAGGGGATACCAATGATGTGGATATTTGGGATGGTGTTTATATTGGACTCGTCGAGTTTGTAGCGCGAGGGGAATTCTTCAATGTTACGCGCAATGAAACGGCGCGCTCTGTTGTCGGGCATCCGGAGTGCCGGTGAGTTGAAGTCCCAGTAGAAATCGGCCATGTCCAATTTCATCATGCTTGAAAACATGCTTATTTCTGATGTGGACAGAACATTGAAACCTACGAAAATGTAGCGACGGAATGGCAATTCCTCCCCAGTTGATCCAGCCAATGCTTCCACTGTTTTGCGGTAGAGGTGGCCGCTGCTGGCAAGGCCTCGCCGGGCAAGAGTTTCGTTGAACGAATTATAGAGAGGGAGTAGCACTTCCCACAGTTTGAGAAATTTGGTCTGATTGCCGGCTTCGTCGTTGTAATCCAGATGTTTCCAAAAGTGCTTCACATGTTCCATGGGTGCTTTTTCGCCCCAAAACCGCTCTATAACTTTTTGCTGTTCAGGTGTGAGATAATTCGCTGAAATCTCTTTCAGTCGTTTAACATTGACGAAAAGCGCTTTTGGATCAACAAGATAGCGGTCAACATCATTGAAGTCGCTGATGAGCATCTCCCCCCAGAAAAGGAATCTGTCAAAATCTATGTCCACCTCCGGCAGTCGGCTATATTCATTAAACAGCGTGAAGAGTTGTTCGTAGCGGTTTGCCTCTATTTTATCAGAGAATGAAGCCACGAAATCCGAAATGGTCATGGTAGCGGGTGCAAGGGCTGCTGAGTCAAGTTCCTCATCGAGAAATGATGAGAAAAATGTGGCACTGCGTTTGTTGGGAAACACAAAGCAATAATCCAGGAGCGAGTCTCTCTCGTTTGATGCGTATACCCTGGCAACCTGTTTCAGAAATGGCGTGTTCATTGCTTGAGGAGTAGAATGGTTTTTATAGCCACATCGAAATTTACAATCTTCCCATTGCCATTCCCGGCTATGTCACGCTGTGCAAGAGAGAACACCTCTATGAGTTTCTCGACATTTTTTACTGTTATGAAGCGGGCAAACTTTACAGAGAATGCCTGCTCTGATTGTGAAAGATAAGTGAGAGCCGGAACATTGAAATTGAGCATGAAATTTTCTCTGATCATGCGTGAGCAGTAGCTGTAGAAATCAATCTCCTGTTCGCGTCCGAGGGAGGCCAAATCGTCAGCCCATTCCCGGAGCTTCTTCACGTCGCGCATGTAGGCCAGGCGCATCAATGTGACAAAGAAGTCAAAGTAGGTGCTTATCTCTTTGTTGGAGCTGAGGCCGTTGAGGGCGGCAATCATGTTTCCCGCCGCATTATGAGCAATTGCCATAGCATCGGGTTGCGACAAACCGCCTCTTCTCATCAGATTCTCAGCAATTATAGAATCGGGTAACCGCTTGAGCGATAGTCTCTGCACTCGCGAATAAATTGTAGGGAGGATCTGTGCAGGCGAATCGCTTACTAGAATGAAAATGGTGTCCTCAAAGGGTTCTTCAATGAGTTTCAGCAATTTATTGGCGGCGGTTTCATGAAGGCGTTCAGGAAGCCACATGATCACTATTTTGTATTGCGATACGTGGGATGTGAAAGCCAGCTTGCGAAGCAATGCTTCACTCTCGGTCACATAGATTATCGGGTGTGCATTTCGTTTGGTAAACACACCGGTCCAGGTGGCGATGTCGCTATAGATGCTGTTGTCTGCGAATTCGGTCCATTCTGGATAAAAGTCCTCGGAGGTGGGGGCGGTGTTCATGCCGTCAAGTTTCACCACAGGATAGCTGTAGTGTGTATCCACGTGGTTCATTGATTGATGCAGTCGGCATGAGCGACATTCACCGCAAGCGTCGCCCGAGGGTTGAGGATTATCGCAATGTATGTATTGAGCAAAAGCTCGGGCAAGCGCTAATTTACCTATTCCCTGAGGTCCCTCAAGCAGAACTGCATGAGGCAAATGCCCGGATTCCACCATTTGGCGCATCCGTTGTTTCACACTTTCATGACCGGGTATGTCGCTGAATTTCATTTTTGAGGATGATGATTGTTTTTGTGGTTGGGCCCTATGGGTTTATATTATGCAAAACTACGAAAAAACTTTTGCTCAGGCAACCTGCTTATGATGTGATTTAAACCTCTCGAAAAAGTTTAACTCACGTCTCTATAAAAACAGTTGCGGACAAATCCCATGGAAGTGGGAATCTGTCCGCAATTGTCAAAAAAGTTGTGAGGTCGGATTAATCGGCCTTGTACATTTCAACTTGAGCAGGTGCGAAGTTGGCAATGAAGTCAGCATGTTTTGCCACTTCAGCTTCGCCAAGCTTCACGTACACCTCAGCTGAACGGGTGAAATCAGCGCTACGGTTTGCATCAAGAAGGAGCAGATAGCCCATGATGATGTTACCGGCCATTTCGACCATACGACGTGCCATGAAGTCAGTGTAGGTTTGATCTTTGGCTTCAAGCACAGTGGCCACTGCAGCTTCATATTTGGCAGTCATGGCCTTGAGTGTTTCACGCAGAGGCTGGAGCGATTCGGCGATTTCCTGCGATTCATAGTCGCGGATGAGCGAGAGGTAAGTGCCTGTGGTGACGTGGCGGATAGCAGCCACAACCTGCAGCTGGGTGGTTCCTTCATAAATTGAAGTGATGCGTGCATCGCGGTAAACGCGTTCGCAAGCATAGTCTTTCATGAAGCCTGAGCCACCATGGATCTGAATGCAGTCATAAGCATTCTGATTGCAATATTCGCTACCCATACCTTTCACGAGGGGAGTGCATGCATCGGCAAGTTTGGAGTAGAATTTCATCTCTTTGCGCTCATCGGCGGTGAGAGAACGTTCTTTGGCGATATCCTCGTAAATCTTGTACATATCCACGAAACGTGATGTTTCATAGAGAAGTGCGCGGGAAGCGTCAAGTTTAGCCTTCATCACTGCAAGCATTTCATACACAGCAGGGAATTCAATTATGGCTTTACCGAACTGCTTGCGATCCTTTGCATATGCAAGAGCTTCGCGATAAGCACGTTCGCTTACTCCAACTGATTGGGCGGCGATGCCAAGACGTGCACCGTTCATAAGGGCCATCACATATTTGATAAGACCCAGACGGCGTGAACCGCAGAGTTCGGCTTTGGCATTCTTGTAAACGAGCTCGCAGGTTGGAGAACCCTTGATACCCATTTTGTTCTCAATGCGGCGAACGGTTACTCCGCCGTCACGCTTATCGTAGATGAACATCGAGAGACCGCGGCCGTCGCGAGTACCTTCTTCCGAACGTGCCAGAACAAGGTGAATGTCGCTGTCGCCATTGGTGATGAATCGCTTCACACCGTTAAGACGCCATGTGCCGTCGGGCTGCTCGGTGGCTTTGAGCATTACGGACTGGAGGTCGGAACCTGCATCGGGTTCGGTAAGGTCCATTGACATGGTTTCGCCCTTGCATACACGGGGGATAAAGCGCTGCTTCTGATCCTCGTTGGCAAATTCGTAGATGGTTTCGGCGCAGTCCTGAAGTCCCCAAAGGTTTTCAAATCCTGTGTCGGCGCGGCTCACAATATCTGCAGCCATGATGTAGGGAGTGATGGGGAAGTTGAGACCGCCCAAACGGCGTGGCATGGACATGCCCATGAGTCCTGCCTTGCGACACACTTCAAGATTCTCCTTGGTACCGTCGGCATACTCCACATGGCCATCAACAACCTTGGGGCCCTGGTGGTCAACATCCTCGGCATTATCGGCAATAGTGGTTCCGCAAATTTCGCCTACCACTTCAAGCACTTTGTCGTAGGAGTCCATAGCGTCCTCGAAGTCAAGAGGTGCGTAGTCGTATTTTTCGGCATCGGTATAGTCGCGTTCTTTGAGCGCAACGATTTTTTGCATCAAAGGATGATTCAAGTGATGCTTCAAATCAGGATTGTCAGTATAGAAATTAGCCATGGCTTTACTTGGAGTTTTTCTTGTAATACTTAATAAGTTTGGGTACCACGTCCTCAACATTGCCGGTGATAACGAAGTCGGCTATGGTGTTGATGGGAGCGTCGGGGTCATTGTTGATGGAGATGATGATGGCGCTCTCCTGCATACCTGCAATGTGCTGAATTTGACCGGAGATACCGCAGGCAATGTAGAGTTTCGGGCGCACAGTGACACCGGTTTGACCGATCTGACGTTCATGTTCTGAGAAACCGGCATCAACGGCTGCACGAGAAGCACCGACTTCGCCGCCAAGAGTTTCAGCCAATTGGTAAAGGAGATCGAAGTTCTCGCGTGAGCCCATACCGTAACCACCGGCCACGATGATGGGCGAGCCCTTGATGTTCACTTTTGATTTCTCAATGTGACGGTCGATGATCTCAACAACGAAATCCTCCGGTTTCACATATTTTGATGCGTCAAGGTTAATAACCTCGCCTTTGTGAGCTGCATCGTAGATCTCTTTCTTCATCACACCTTCGCGCACGGTTGCCATCTGGGGGCGGCAATCGGGGTTCACGATAGTGGCCACGATATTGCCACCGAATGCGGGACGGATCTGATAGAGAAGGTCGGTGTATTCTTTTCCGGTTTTAGGATCTTTGTGGTCGCCGATTTCAAGTGATGTGCAGTCGGCGGTGAGACCGCTGTGCAGACATGAAGAAACGCGAGGACCAAGGTCACGGCCAATGCAAGTGGCGCCCATCAGGCAGATCTGAGGTTTGATTTCCTTGAAAAGGTTGATGAGAACTGCAGCGTGAGGATTGGATGTGTAAGGATACAACCGCTTGTCCTCTACTTTATATACGGTGTCGACACCGTAGGGGAAAAGCTGTTCTTCGACACCTTCGAGCTTGTCGCCGATAACCACGGCTTCAAGTTTCACGCCGAGCTTGGTTGCGAGCTGGCGACCTTTGGTAAGGAGCTCAAGGCTCACGTCGGCCACATGGCCTTCGTCGAACTCGCAGTAAACTATGAGGTTGTTATTGTCAGTCATGATTGAAGTTTGTTTGTGATTAGGAGATTAGCCTATTGTATGGTTGGCGATAAGTTCCTTGATGAGTTCTTCGAGTTGCTCATCGTTGTTCTCGATGCAGCGGCTTTCCTTGGCGGTGAATACCACATTTTCAATTGCTTTTACCTTGGTGGGTGAGCCGGGAAGACCAATCTGGGCTGCGTCAGCGTCAACATAGGCTGCGCTCCATTCGGGAATGTTGAGATAGTCGCGCTTGTCCAGCAGTTCCTGCTGTTTTTCGCTGAGTTTTGCTTTTTCCGAAGTGGAGGCTGCATATTTATATTTCTGGAGTCGCATGGCGTTACGGGGACGGCAATCGGCTGCCGATCCGTTAACGGTCACAACGCAGGGGAGGGGTGCGCGGAGTGTCTCGACACCGTTCTCCAGACGACGTTTCACTGTGATGTTTTCGGGGGTGATGTCGAGGATTTCCTCAGCATAAGTAATCTGAGGCAAGCCCAACTTCTCAGCTATCTGCGGTCCAACCTGCGCAGTGTCACCGTCGATTGCCTGACGGCCGCCGAGGATAAGATCGTATTTGCCATACTTGTTGACTGCGCGGGCAAGTGAATAGGAAGTGGCAAGTGTGTCGGCACCTCCGAGCACACGGTCAGTCAAAACAATGCCACCGTCGGCTCCGCGATACATAGCTTCGCGAATAACTTCGGCGGCACGCGGGAGTCCCATGGTAAGAATGGTAACAGTAGTACCGGGGTTTGCATCCTTGATGCGGAGGGCCTGCTCAAGTGCGTTCAAGTCCTCCGGATTGAAAATAGCCGGAAGAGCAGCGCGATTGATGGTGCCATCCTCTTTCATCGCATCCTTGCCCACGTTGCGGGTGTCGGGCACCTGCTTGGCGAGCACAATGATGTTATAACTCATAAGATATAAATTATTGGATAGTTAAACTGTTTTATAATGATCGGTGTTTTGATTGGTGGCTGCCCGGGCCCATGCGGGCGGGCATACCACACCACAAAGGTACATAATTATCACGATATGAGCAAACTCTTTTCTTGCACCCTCGCGCTTCTACTTGCTTACATTCTCGGAGTGTAACAGTTCATCCTATCGGCTTCGGTTCACGGAAGCGTAGCCAAAGAGGCTTATAATAGCAAATTGCACAAGCATTGGGTGCCTGTGCAATTTATGAGATATAAGTATTTGAGGCTTAGCCTTAAATTTAGTTAAAAGGGGTGAGGTTGTCCCGCATAGTTAATGTGGGGGTCAATCATGGGATGTACCGTCAAAGCAGTGGGTGCAAATTCGGCATTTGGGTAGTCCTATGGCATTTACCATGTTCTCAATAGGACTGAATTGCAGAGAGGTCAGTCCGAGCTCTTTACGCATTTCTTCCACCAATTTGTTGTAACGGGGCGATCCTGTCGTGGCATATTCCTCAAGGTGCGCGTCGTGGCTTCCTTCAAGGCGTTTGATTATGCGTCGCGTAATGAGTTCCAGCTCGCTTTTTGACGCTGTGAAGTTAAGGAACGTGCACGGATAGATGAGCGGGGGACATGAAATGCGCATATGGATCTCTTTGCATCCGGCATCATACAGGTCTTTGACATTGTCGCGAAGCTGAGTGCCGCGAACTATAGAGTCGTCGCAGAAGATCACACGCTTGCCGTTGAGCAGCGATTTGTTGGCAATCAATTTCATTTTGGCTACCAATTCACGCCGCTCCTGAGAGCTGGGGGTGAAGCTGCGGGGCCAGGTGGGGGTGTACTTTACAATTCCGCGTTTATAAGGCACTTTTTTGCCCTGGGCATAGCCGAGTGCCATTCCGATACCCGAATCAGGAATAGCGCTGACGAAGTCAACCTCCGTTTCATCGTTGACTGCCATGTCATGACCGTCGGCAAAGCGCATCTCGTCCACATTGCAACCCTCATATTGACATACCGGATATCCGTAGTAGGTCCAGAGGAAAGAGCAAATCTGCATCTCCTTCTCCGGCTCTTTCAGCTGATTGATCCCGTCGGGTGTGAGTTCGAGGATCTCGCCCGGGCCAAGTTCGCGGCATAGCTCGAAGTCGAGATTTGGGAATGAGCAGGATTCGGACGATGCTGCATACGCGCCATCCTTTTTGCCTACCATTATCGGGGTGCGGCCATATTTGTCGCGTGCGGCAATAATGTTTCCATTGTTTAGCAGGAGCAGCATCGAACAGGACCCCTTGAGGTGTGCGTATACATTTTTGATACCTTCAGTGATGTCAGAGCCTTCGCTTATGAGCGACGCTATCATCTCCGTGGGGTTGATGATGTCATAACTGTGTTCGCAAAAGTGGTGTCCCTTCGCCAGCATCTTTTTTTCAAGAGTCGAGATGTTGTTGATACGGGCAACCGTTACGATGGCGAACTTGCCGAGATGGCAATTGACAATGATGGGTTGTGCATCGGTGTCGGAAATCACGCCAATTCCGGCATTCCCTTTGAACTCGTTGAGCTCGTTCTGGAATTTGGTGCGGAAATAGGTGTTTTCTATATTGTGGATCGAACGGGTAAAGATACCTTCATTGACAGTCACCATACCAGCACGCTTGGTGCCCATGTGGCTGTTGTAATCCACTCCATAGAAGAGTTCATCGATACATCTGTGTTTGGCTGTAACGCCGAAAAAACCTCCCATAACAATAAAAGTTGAATCTTTTTTAGAATGTACTTGTGTTGGAAACTGTGTGAGAATGAGCGAGAGAGAAATTAGTTGCGGGAGTCACATCGTCGGGTCTATTGCCCGTTGATGCGCTCCCGCACTGTATTTGATCGTCAGGGTCTATTGCCTTTTTTCTTCTCTATCCAGACTCTTGCATTGATAAATGCATCAATCCATGGAGTCACATCATCGCGACGGTGAGAGGCGGGATAGTGGGCACACTGCCATGGGAAAATGGCGCGCTCGAGGTGAGGCATCATGGCCAGGTGGCGACCGTCGGCGGAACAAAGGCCCGCAACAGCTCCACGCGATCCGTTGGGATTGCCGGGATAGGCCGTATAATTATAGCGCAGTGCTACGTTGTAATCTTTAAGGGGCATAGGAAGATTGAAACGTCCTTCGCCGTGTGCCACCCAGATTCCGGTTTTCAAACCGGCGAGCGGTCCGAACATCACCGAATTGTTTTCGGGAATGGTAACGCCAATGAATTGCGATTCAAACTTGTGGCTGATATTGTGTTCCATCGTAGCTTTCTTCGGCATCTCGGGGCAGATGAGATTGAGTTCCATCATCAATTGGCAACCGTTGCAAACGCCGAGCGACAGGGTGTCCTCACGTTCGTAGAAGCGTTTGAGTGCGCGGTTGGCGTTTTCATTCCAAAGGAATCCGCCTGCCCAGCCTTTGGC
>CAJUSN010000067.1 GCA_910589095.1 uncultured Muribaculaceae bacterium | reverse complement strand
TCTCTCCCGCTGATAGATCTTACCTGTCCCGACAAGGACCTGACAGATGATGAACAGACTCTTGTAACTTATCCAACTGACGAGTCCAGTCAAATCACACCCCCACCTGGTCAACGTTCAGTGCACTATCAGATCTTCATCACCCCCGACGTACAGTTTATCCGCCCACTCACTTAAGCGCCGCCGCAAGCGCTCCGGAACCAAACCGAAAATTGCGGCAAGAGTCCCTTGACATTGTTATTTAGCGCTTCGCTCACACCCTTTCCATCCAGCATGCACCATTATATTAAAAGAATTCTATGTTTCTCAACAAAGAAGCTGAACCATATTTTGAGTGGTTTAAATCACCTTCTCAAGGTGCTAAAAAAGGATGCATCCGATTTGAATGCATCCTTTGCGCTTATATTCGAAATTCTATTATGCCTCCTGTGAGCTGAGGCGTACGTCGCGGCGAATAATCTTTCTGATGGTTTTCCATTTTGGGAATATAGCAAATGGACGGAGGGGTCCGTAGCTAACGCCAATTATAACTATAACCGTTAGTGCTGCAATGAGGAGCCATCCGTAGATCTCTTTCATGGAGACGATAAGAGCCTGACGTTGTATCATGCCGTAAAGCTCTCCGAATGGCACATAACTTAACGCCGGATTTGTATGCGTGATGTTGACACCTAACAGCGCTGCGTTTTTTGCTATGACATGACTGAAAAATTCGCCGATGAGTGCAGGTCCGAGAGTGGCACCCATCACTGCACCGGTAAATCCATTTATGGTAAGAGCCTGCGGAAACACAAAGAAGTGAAGTCCGCTCTGCACAATGGAAGTAAGAAAAACTATGGATATAATCACAGAAGCGGCTCCGCGAAAGAATAGCGGGATGAAAAGCATCTCTTTTTCAACACCGTAATCAATTAGGAAGTAGAAGTAGGCCAAATAACATGCCGCGAGTGAAAAGCCTATGGCAGTCATGGTTTTGTAGCGCCATTTTCGGGTGGCGAAGGTGAAATACGTGAATGCTACCCCGAAAACTATGCCCACCATCACATACCAGTTCAAATCAATGAGATTTGTTTCATCAAAACCGAGAATGGCAGCTGCGTAAGTGTGCTCGAAAACGTGCTCCGTTGCAAGAAGTGTGAAGAACACGAGATAGACCATCGTGGCGCGAATCACATTTCGGTTTGTGAGTGCTTGAATGGAAATATATGGGTGATGCAGGAATGTGGCTCGCCACAGATTTATGCCCAGGCAAGCAAACATGATTATCGTAGCCTGTACAATCTCTCTTGCTTCCCACCAATCGAAATAATTTCCATAAACGCATATGAAGGTGAAACAAAGCATCACCACACTCCACAGACCGGCTCCAATCCAATCGATACCCAGTAGCGGTATATATGGATTGCCATGGACGGGTTTGAGAAGCACCATGAGCAGCAGCATCATGAAAGCGAGCAAGCCGGCCATTATCCAGTGCATATATTCCCATTGTGAGAAGAATGCCGTGTAAATGGTTGCTACGCCGCTGAGCTGAATCACACCATCGACAACGAGATACACGTAGCAGAAAAATATGGCCATATCACGCACCGGGGTGAGCCACAGTTGTATGGTTGAATTGCATGCAAATGTGGCCCACATGCGGAACCATCCGGCTACGAAGCAAGTGGCCACCAACAGGGGAACAGAGGTGGTGTTGGCGCAGATGAAAGTGGAGGCTATAAGGACTATGCAGCACACCGTGAGGCTGATTCGGTTGGAGTAGCGGAACTTCAGACGAAACATTACGGCGAAGTTGATGGACATACCTATGAGCTGTGCGTAGCCGGCCATGAGGATATCCTGCTGCATGAGGGCGGTGGTCCCGACCATATCTGAGGCAGCTGCAAGATACAAGCCGCCTGAAAACTGGATGATCAGTACAAAGAGGATAAACAGCCAGGGCTTGAGGCGCCGCGGCACGAAGTTGCGAACGTCAGGGATGTCAAAAGGTCCCTGTGGAGCATGCCAATCGCCCATATCAGTATTTCACCTCACATTCCACATTCATACCGGCACGGAGAAGCGACATCGCTTCGGGCTTATTGTCGCTCGTGAACTCGATGCGCACAGGCACGCGCTGGCGCACTTTCACGAAATTGCCGGCAGAATTGTCCTGGGGCATAAGCGAAAGTTTGGCTCCTGTGGCTTTTGAGAGGGCCACAACGCGGCCGGTATATACGCAGTCGGGGATCGCATCGACCTTTATTTCAACTTCGCTTCCGGGCGCTATATGTTTCAGCTGTGTTTCCTTGAAATTGGCTTCTACCCACACATCACCGGAGTCCACGATGTCGAGCATCGTTTGACCGGGTTGCACCAATTGTCCCACTTGGATGGCTTTTCGCGATGCAAATCCGTCACAAGGAGCTAAGATGACAGTGTAGGAAAGATTAAGCTCGGCTGTTTCAACCTGTACCTTCGCCAATTCAATTCCTGCATCGTTTTGGGCAATTCGCTGGCGCGTTTCTTCAACCACTGTGTTAGTGGCGCTGCGCTGGCGAGCGAGAAGCTCGTAGCGGGCCCGTTTAGCCTCATAATCGGTTTTAGCGGCATCATATTGCTGACGAGTCACAGCATCCTTCTCAAGCAGCTTTTCGTAGCGAGCGAGGTCGGTGGCCGAATTGTCCATCAGTACCTTTGCTTCGGCAATGGATGCTTCGCTGACTGAAACGTTTGCCGAAGCGGAGGCCACTGATCGATCGGCAACCTGACGGCCGGCCTGTGCGTTGGCATAGTCCGCTTTGGCCTGGGCCAGTCGCAATTTAAGATCCGAGTCATCGATTATTACCAGAGTGTCGCCCTTTTTCACCGGCTGATATTCCTTGAAGCGTATCTCCTTTATGTAGCCCTGCACTCGGCTGTTGACCGGCACAATCTGTTGGTTGACCTGGGCATTGTCAGTGAATTCGACATCGCCGAAGTGGGCGAATTTCTGCCATACCCAAAATGCGGCAACGGCAATAACTAAAATGGTTACAACGTAGGACAGGATTTTTTTAGTACGGTGTTTCATATCTTCCCTGATGTGAATAAGAGTTTGTAATAATAGTAGATGATGTCGATGCGAGCGTTTACGAGCTGCTGCTCTGCATCGAGTTTGGAATTGGCTGCGTCAAGCATATCTGTGATCAGAGCCATATCGGCTGAATAGCGGGTAGAGGTCACGTTATAGTTGCGATGTGCGAGCTCAACACTTTTTTCCTGCGTTTTCAATGCTTCATAAGCTTCAAGATAGCGTATATAATCCGCGCGCACTGCCAATTCCACATTTTGTTGTTCGGCGTCGAGCTGCTCGAGGGCATGACGGGTCGCAACTTGAGATTTGGCAAGTGACTTGTTGGTCTTGAAGAGCGAGGATATATTGTAGCTCACGCCAACACCCACATACCAATAGCTCAGATTGCGGTTGATCGGCGGGACTTCCACGAGAATAGGACCGTCAAGGCTCCATCCCGCTTTAAGCCCAATTTTAGGCAGCTTCTCTGATTTCACCAATACTTCTCCTTTACGACTCATCTCAACGCCGGTTCGTGCCAGTTTCAATGAGGGCGCGTTTTCTCGGGCCTCAGCCTGCCAGGCTGCCTCGCCGTCAGTAGGGAGTGCCTGCGCCAGAATGGTGGAGTCCGGACGTATAATGGTTTCGGCAGGCAGCCCTGCTGTCACCGCAAGGTTGCGATTAAGAATGTTGAGCGTGTTGTCAATTCTAACCAGTTGCAATTCAAGATTGGACACCAACAGCTCGTAGCGCGTGATGTCATTGCTCAACGCCACTCCTTGTTCAAAGCTGGCCCGCATTTCCTCAAGCACAGTGCGGGCCTGCGAAATGTTGCTCTCTACTACCTTGCGCAGATTGGCATATTTGTAGAGGTCAAGATAAAAGCCGGTGAGTTGAAAGCGGATGTTGTCGCGTTGAAACTCCGTGGCATATCGGGCTGCTGTCAGCTTAAGTTCTGCCAGCTCTATGGAATTGGTTATGGCACCGCCTGTATAGACCGGCTGAGTTACATCAATGGCCAGGCCATTGCCGAAGTGTGGGATAGGGGCTACCTGATAGTCGCTGAAATTGCGACGCGTGGTAAAACCGTCACCAATATAGCTGAGCGAGAGCGAAGCGTTGATTTCCGGCAGCCGGCTGTCGCGGGCCACATCTATGGCCTTTTCTGCCTCTGTTTCGGCCGAAAACGAAGGGCGGAGGCGCAAACTGTTCGCTTCGGCAACTTCAAAAAGCTGCTGAAGGGTTGTGACCTGAGGTTCAGCGGCCACGGCATGCGCTCCGACGGCTGACAGGGCTACGGCAAATAACCCTGTGAGCAATCGTAGATTGTTCATAAAAAGTGGGGAATGAAAATGTAAGAAATGCGTGATTGATGGTATCGGCCTATGATAGGTGTCACCGAGGGAAGTAGTTACGGGCGACACAAATGCCGAATGATCCGACCTGAGGTCTGCGATGTATCATTGGGTGCTTTTCCAGCTTTCCTTGAAAGCGTAGTTGATGATGGATCCGGCAAATGCCGGTATAGGGGTGATGTATTGTGCAGTCATAATGGGCAGCTCTTTGTGAACTGCACTGCAAAATTAGTCATTTTTTTTGAAACATGCCAAATCAGCTCTCCCGCAGGCGCTCAGCGAATGTTGATCAGTTTGTGGGTTTGCAGCGAGAGCCGCCAGTGGGGATGGGCCTTTATGTAATCCACAGCCAAGGCCGTGATGCGTGCGTTTTCATCGGGATTGCCCACATCGCATGGCTGCAGATAATACTCTGCTGCCGGAATGGACAAAAAATGCTCCATCGAGCGCTCATGGCCCGTGAACACCACCTTCAGTTCGTTGATCCGGTCGGTCACCACATCAGCGCCCTCTTTTGGAGAACAGGTCACCCAGTCAATCCCTTGGGGCAATGGGTGCGAGCCGTTGGTCTCTATATGCACCTTGAACCCGGCATCATGAAGCGCGGAGATTAGTTCGGGCGTTACCTGCAGCGATGGTTCGCCACCTGTCAGAATCACTCTACGGGCCGGAAACCGTGATGCTTCGCGAACAATCGCCTCACAGGAAAGCTCCATACGGGAGGAATGGTCTGTGTCGCAGAACGGGCATGCGAGATTGCATCCGGCGAATCTGATGAAAACAGCGGGAGTGCCGGCCCAGTGCCCCTCGCCTTGGAGTGAATAGAATATCTCGTTAATCCTCATCACGCATATATGTGGCTATGTTGGCTTTGCTCTCTTCCACATCCACGCGGTAGCAGTGTGGCACTTGATCGCATATCCAGCGGGCAATGTTTTCGGCCGTAGGATTGAACGGAAGAAGCTCATTGAAATTGCCATGGTCAAGATAGGAGTGTATGCGGTCCTTGATATGTTTGAAGTCCACAACCATACCATCGGCATTCAGTTCACGTGCTTTGCAGTGGACAGTCACAATCCAATTGTGGCCATGAAGTTGGGAGCACTTGCTTTCATACGATAGTTCCAGGCGGTGACACCCGGCAATTTCCATCTGTTTCGTTACGTAATACATCCCTTCGTTTTTTGCCTCAGAAATTATATCCAACAGTTATGTCAAAACGGTTGGAGCGCATTTTGTAATCGCCTGCCCGGTCATCGCGGGCCTGATCGCAGATTCCAACGGCGCCGGAAACAGCTCCGAAGATGTGGCTGCCCAAATGGACTCCTACGCCGAAATTCCATTTGATATCTGTTCGGTTGAAAGCACCCTTGTCGCCGTAAGCGTTCTCGCTTGCTCCAAACTTGCCCACTTCGACATGAGTCTTGGCCGACAGGCCGAGGTCGAATTCAGGACCGGTGAACACTGACACACCCAGTCCCGGGAGCAGATTGAACTTATAGCCACCGAGAATAGGTACGCGCAATCCCCACATTCTCACTGATGCACCATCTATTTGCAAGCCGTCGAAAGCCGGATCAGTGTCAATCATGTCGTTGACCATTTGCTTATTCACCGAGTATGTGTTGTAATACAGTTTTACGCCCGGCTCAAAATAGAAATTGAAGAACACCGGCATGTGATAAACAGCACCGAAACTCAGTCCCGAACCGTTGCGATAGGCATCGGCTTTCATCACATCGGTGAGCTTCACGTCGCTCGGGCATGCCAACTCGTAAGCCACTCTTATGCCCCAGCGGCTTTGCGCCCGTGCGCCGGTAGATAGAGTGAAGAGGATGGTGAGGAGCAAAATCAGTTTTTTCATAAGCAAATGGAAATTTTCAAAAAGCAAAAATAATACAATATCATTTCCACTGAGCAATGCTCCCAGTTAAAGAATGTAAAAAAGATGAAAGGTGCCGCTTCGCTGATAAACGAGAAGCGGCACCTTCAAGGAGGTTAGCGTGACTTTAAGTCAGGCTTATTTAATGTACTCTTTAGTTACTTTTGAACCCTGACGGCGGATTACGATTTGTCCCTGAGCGGGATTTTCAAGTTTCATACCCTGAAGATTGAAGTATTCAACAGGAGCGTTCTCAGTATCGGACTCTACGTTACCAATTGCAGAAAGGTCAGAGGGGAAGTAAATTTTAGATACTATGTACTCGTTGTTGTTCCAGGTATAAGCGTGCTCCAGTCTTTTGCTGAAATCAAATACCGAACGGTTTACACTTACAACACCATCAGCATAAGTGTCAAAGGGCTGTCCCTTTTCAATCATGAAATCTAAGATCCCCTGCAGGTGAAGGTCGGCATCATAGGCGTCACCATAGCCGCTGATTTGCCATCCGAGCATTCCGTAAACATAGAAGTCTCCGTTGGAGTTTTTGAAACCTGCCGGCATTCCGGCTTCCACAATTACGTGCTCAGGATCGGTGATGTCAAACACTATTTGGCCATCAAAATTGCTCATGTTATAAATTACAGGTGCCCAGTTTGTGTCGTGGAATGGCCGCCAGAGACGATAACGGTTTTCATTTTTGACATCCTGTTGGAGCTCCGCTTTAATGAGGTTTTCAGAGGGAATAAGCTGATCTTTATTGGCATCGGGATATGAAGGTGTGATCCATGCATCCTCAAGAGTAGCAGTGCCTATAGTCTTCCATTGACCTTCCTGAACTTCATCAATTGGCTCAACGGCACCTTTCTTTACCATTTCCACCATATCGAAGATTCTCATCCAGCCTTCAAGTCCGACATATAACTGGTTGGAATAAACTGGCCATCCGAATCCACAGTCTGACGGGAAGATAATTTCGCCGGTTTGTGCATCAAATTAAGCAGTGTAAGATTCTTCAACGATGTTTTTTGCCTGGCTGTCCCACATTGTAGGGATAAACTTTGCATAATATGTTCCGTCCGATAAGGTAACTTTACCTAATTTAACAGCAGGAAAAGTGATCTCGCCGGTTTCTTCGTTGAAGTTGGCGTTTACGTCAGTGATGAAATAATCACATTTGATAGTGATTGTTCCGTCATTATTGTTAACGATTGTTGCTGAATCAGCGAAATCTCCTACGCTGTTGTTGAAATAATAGTCGCCTATGACTATGTCATATTCGCCTTCAATGGTGAAACGTTCGTCGGCCTTTTGCTTGATGCTGCTTTTCTTGGCTGGAGCAATTCTTTCTAAAGAATTCTTCTTTTGATTCAAAATCTTGTTTCCCGAAAGGTCTTGGATGTGATCAGCGGAAGCTGAGGCACCGAGCACACAAAGGGCAGCGAGAAGGGTTGTGTAGAATTTTTTCATACGCTGAAAATGTGATAGGGTTAGTAAAACTGTTTCGGCCTTATGGCTATCGGTTGGGGCCTTTTATTGAAAAAAAGTACTGATGTGTAATGAAAAAGATGAATAGCCGTGGAAGTGAGTGGGGGGAGGGGTGTGTTTAGGGGTCCCTGGACCGTCCTGCACTTCAACATCTTTTTATCCCTTAGAGATTGTCCGCTATCGGACCTTGCAAAAGTATAGAGATTTTTTGAAACTGCAAACTTTTTACCAAAAAAATCTTTAAAAATATTGATTTGTGTAATTTTTTATCTGCGGTTTCTTAACAAGAATGAAGCCGGACGGGGTTTAAGAGTATGTTTGGATTTAAACCGAATTTAACTTATGGAATTTTTGAATAATTCTTGGTTTCATCACAAAGGCAAATTTTGGTGCTTTCCGCCAAGTCTCATCAGTCGCATAGTCCGCTATGCTCCTTCTTCAACTTGCGAAAATCCCTCAAAATTTCCACTTTGTGTTAAACCCATTTAAATCCAAACATACTCTTAAAAAGAACAGGCGACGCATCCATTGAAGGAAGATGCGTCGCCAGTTGTTGTTTCAGTTTATAGGTGCAGGGTTACTTTCCGCAGCCGCAGCCTGAGTCGCCGCAGGACGACTCGGAGTCACAGCCGCAGTCATCACCGCAGCTTGAGCATCCGCATCCGCAGCCTTGGGCGGGTTGAAGCTCTTCGGGAGTAGCTTCGCGAACAAGCGTGATCTTGCCTTTGAAGCGAACATCCTTGCCTGCGAGGGGATGGTTGAAGTCCATTTTCACGTCGGAATCGGTAACTTCTTTAACCACACCTGAGATGCGGTAGCCGTCGGCTGTCATCATGGGGAGAACAGCACCGTGTTTCACAGCCGAAGCGTCGAACTTGCCGTCGATTTCAAAAATATCTTTGGGGAGAGTAACCACCTGCTCGGGGTCGTAATTGCCAAAAGCATCGGCCGATTTCACGCGGATGTCAAATTCGCCGCCTGCTTCGAGTCCGTCGATGGCCTGTTCGAGAGGGCGGATCACACCCTGGGTAACACCGAATATGATGCGTTCAGGATCGTCGGCCGAAGTCTGGTGTACGAGTTTCTCGCTGCCGTCAGCGTTGATTTCATAAAGGTCGTAGCCCAGTTCTACGTATTTTCCGGGTTTGATTTTTTCCATATTGTAAAATTGTTAAATTTGTTTCTTGAGTTAAATCTTTTTATCCATGAATAATAACAAATATCATGCCAAAGAGTTGGAGGGTTTGTTTTCGGCCCAGGATTCCACTGTGTCACGCAGATTGCGGGTGGCGTCGGTGAGCAGGTCAAGCACCAGTTCGAAACCCTCCGCACCGTCGTAATAAGGGTCGGGCACATGGTCGCAAACGGTGTGAGGCTCGAAGAAATCGGCCATTTCCAGTATCTTTTGTTCCAGTTCCGGAGTGGGCGCAAGGCGCTTGAGATTGGAAATATTGGAATGGTCCATGCCTATTATGAGGTCAAAGTCATAGAAGTCGGATTCGCGTACCTGACGGCATATATGGTCAAGTGTGATGCCACGCCTTCGTGCGTGGGCGCGCATACGAGGGTCGGGCAGATCGCCTATATGGTAGCTGCCGGTGCCCGCCGAGTCTATGACCCATCGGTTGGCTGTGCCGGATTCCTTCACGGCTTCGTGCATGAGTCCGTCGGCAGCCGGGCTTCGGCATATGTTGCCCAGGCACACGAAGAGTACTCTGACATTCAGTGGGTTCTGAATCAAGTTTAGCGCGCGTCGCAGACGAGCGTTGTCGGTGTATTGCAGGATGTTCATTTCAAAAAGTCAGTTATGGTTTTAGCGGCGGTTTCGGCAGCGGTTTCTTCACCCAAGCGTGAGCGCATGAGCCGATAGCCTTCAATTTGGGCGGCGCGTCCCGGCATACCGGGGAGTATGGCGCTTAGTTCACGGTCAACGAGCTCCACCGAGCAACGGTGAAGAAGCATCTCGGGTATCACTTCATGGGAGGCTATGAGATTGGGGAGTGACACGAATGGCGCTTTTATCACACGGCGCATTATGCGGTATGCAAGCCGGGAGCCGTTGGAGCGGTAGCATACCACTTGCGGCGTTCCGGCCAGCGCACACTCAAGTGTAGCAGTGCCGGATGTGACGAGAGCCGCTTCGGCGAAGTGCATCAGCCTGAACGTGTCGGCTTCAATGCGGGGGATGGTTGAGTAGCGTTCATAGAGATCCGGGTCCAGTCCGGGGGCGGCGGCAATGACGGGCTGCAGCTCGGGGTGACGGCGCGCCACTGCGTCCATCACCGGCAGATTGCATCGGATTTCCCCTCTGCGGCTCCCGGGAACGATTGCGAGAATCGGTTTATCGGCTTGCAGACCGTGTGAGGCGAGGAATTCCTCGCGTGAGCCGGCCGATGCCAGGCGGTGGTCCACCTCTTCTTTCGAGGGGTTGCCCACGTAGGTCACGTCCACGCCTTTTCCTGCGAAGTAGTCGGTTTCAAAGGGGAGTATGGAGAGAATGCGGTCAGTGTAACGCCGGAGTTGTTTCACGCGCCATTCTTTCCAGGCCCACACTTTGGGGGCAATGTAATAGAACACCGGGATGCCGAGTTTTTCCTTGGCATAGCGTGCCAGCCGGAGATTGAAGCTGGGATAGTCCACAAGGATGAGGGCATCCGGACCGGCGCTTTCCAGTGCAGCGCGTGCACGGGTGAAGTTGCCCGCGATGGTGCGCCAGTTGCGTATCACTTCGCTGAATCCCATGAAAGCCATACGCCGGTAATGGATCACCGGGTCGCAGCCGGCGGCACCGGCCATGAGATCGCCTCCCAGAAAAGTGAAGCTGGCATGCGGGTCAATACGGCGCAGGGCCGAGATGAGTTGCGAGGCATGTAGGTCGCCGGATGGTTCTCCGGCCGATATGAAATAGTGCATGGGTGTGATTGCGGAAAGTTTGCAAGAGCGAAGATACGAAAAAATCCCGGAAAGTGGGTGATGTGGCGGGATTTTCGTAATTTTGCGCTATGAACAGTTTCTTTATTCTGCTGCGGCGATTTGTGTCGCCATATAAAAAATATGTAGTGCTCAACATTATATTCAATGTGTTGGCGGCACTGCTCACGCTATTCTCCTTTGCGTTGATCATCCCCATCCTGGAGATGCTTTTCCAGATCAAGGAGGCCCACTATGCGTATATGTCGCTGGCCGACGGTTCGTTGAAGGATGTGGCGGTCAACAATTTCTATTATTACACTCAGCAGGCCATACAGGAATGGGGACAGTCGGCTACGCTTGCTCTGCTTGGCGCTGCGCTTGTGGTGATGACAGGGTTGAAAACCGGCGCCACTTACTTGAGCAGTTACTTCATTATCCCTCTTCGCTCGGGAATAGTGCGCGATATACGCAACAAACTTTACGACAAAATCACCGCCCTCCCTATAGGATTCTTCTCCAACGAACGCAAGGGCGACGTGATGGCGCGTATGAGCGGAGATGTAACGGAGCTGGAAACTTCCGTAATGTCATCGCTCGACATGCTTTTCAACAATCCGGTGACCATCCTTGTGTGTCTGGGAATGATGATAGCCATAAGTTGGCAGCTGACCATATTCGTGCTCATACTTTTGCCTTTGGCCGGTCTGTGCATGGGCCGCGTGGGCCGCAGATTAAAGCGTAGTTCGCTCGAGCTTCAGACCCAATGGGGTGTGCTGATGAGCAATATCGAGGAAACCCTCGGAGGCCTCCGTATCATCAAGGCTTTCAATGCCGAGCATAAGGTGCGCCGCCGTTTCCATCGTGACACTCAGCGGTTTTACGATCTCTCCAACCGGGTGGCACGTCGCCAGAGTCTCGCCCATCCCATGAGCGAGTTTCTCGGCACTCTCACCATTGCCATAGTGCTTTGGTTTGGCGGAACGCTCATCATCTCGGGCCATTCGTCGATCAACGCTGCTTCCTTTATATATTACATGGTGATATTCTATTCGATTATCAATCCGGCCAAGGATTTGTCACGAGCAATGTATGCCATTCAGAAGGGTATGGCCTCACTGGAGCGAGTGGATAAGATTCTTGATGCCGAGAACCCCATAGCCGATCCGGAAAATCCTCAGTGCATTGCCGCACTCAAGGGTGAGGTTAAATATGAAGGTGTCAATTTTGGCTACGACAAGGATGTACCAGTGGTTCGCGATGTTTCATTCACAATCGGCCCGGGCGAGACCGTGGCGCTTGTAGGGCAGAGTGGTAGCGGCAAGTCCACCGTGGCCGATCTCCTTCCGCGATTCTACGACATTGATTCAGGTTCGATCACCATTGACGGCATAGATATCCGCACCATGCGTGTGCACGACCTACGCTCCCTTATGGGAAATGTGAATCAGGAAGCCATCCTGTTCAACGACACGTTCTACAACAACATTGCCTTTGGCGTGAAAGATGCAACGCCAGAGCAGGTGGAGCAGGCAGCCCGAATTGCCAACGCGCATGATTTCATAATGGAGACAGAGGACGGGTACCAGACAAATATAGGCGACCGCGGATGTCGGCTTTCGGGTGGGCAGCGACAGCGCATCTCTATTGCTCGTGCAATTCTGAAAAATCCGCCGATTCTGATTCTTGATGAGGCCACATCGGCTCTTGACTCAGAAAGTGAACTCCTTGTTCAGCAAGCTCTTGAACGATTGATGAAGGACCGCACGACTCTCGTAATTGCTCACCGTCTGTCGACCATACGAAATGCCACTCAGATATGCGTTATGAGCCAGGGTCGTATTGTGGAGCGGGGCAATCATGAGGAACTGCTGGCGCTCAACGGTGCTTATTCGCGCCTTGTGGAGATGCAGTCTATCACCGCCGAGCATGCCTCTTGAAAGGCTGCGAACGGTTTCTCCGAAATGTAAGGGACAATGTACCGAAACGAAAGTTTACGGGTGAATGACACCCTGAAAAATGCTCGCGTTGGGACTTTTGTCACTATAAATGGAAAAAAATTCTTGAAAAACTTTTGCTTTGAAAGAAAAAAGTGCTAATTTTGCATCGCAAACAAAGAAACACGAAACGATAATTCCCCAAAGTCTTATTAAACATCCCTGTATACACTTTACAACATGTTATACGCAGTCATTGTCGCGAGACACTGTCTGCGTTTTTTGGTTTTAAGGGATCAATTGTGGAGCGAGCGCTGCAAGCTATGCTCCAGCCTTCTCCAACTATTTGAGATGAGGTGACAGGATGCGCTCGCC
>CAJUSN010000066.1 GCA_910589095.1 uncultured Muribaculaceae bacterium | reverse complement strand
ACCGTCCACCATTCCGATGAGGACGTGGTGGACGGTCTATACTTAACGAAATCTGATTCAGTCTTTAAAGCTTGGAGGCAACTTCTTTGAACTGGTCGAGAGTTACATTCTCTTCTTTAAGAGTAACGGCCTCCTTGAGAGCATTGAAAGTCTTCACTTCTCCAACTTGCTCCTGGATGCGACCAATATAGTTCTTGTCAGCGAGGATGTTCTCAGCGTACTTGGTGATGGTTTCATCATCCATGTTTGTCATGCCATACTGAGCAAACTGACGTGCGGCCAATCCCTTGGCAAATTCAAGAAGGTCTTCCTTCTCGATTTTAACGCCAAGCTTGCTGACAATCTGATCAAGAACAAGCTGCCATTTGAGATCTGCCTCCATGCGCTTGTATTCTTCTTCCACCTGTTCGGCTGTCATACCTTCGTTGCGTGAAGCGAGCCATTTCTTGAGAATCTCGGCAGGAAGTTGCATGTCGCCATATTTCTCCATGTACACCTTGCGTGCATTCCAACGGAAAAGCATATCGCTATTACCGGCGAGTTCATCGTGAATGAGTTCCTTAACAGCTGCGCGATACTCCTCTTCGTTGCTTACTTTATCTTTACCAAATACGTTGGTGTAGAATTCTTCACCAAGCTCAGCAGGTTTCACAACGATGATTTCTGAAATTGCCATTTCGAAGTCGCCCTGTACTTCGGCTACGCGTTCCTTGTCAATGTTAAGCATTGAAGAAAGCTCGGTGATATTTTCGCCGGCAGCTTTGCGAGGGTTGAACACCACTTTGTCGCCCACTTTCTTTCCTTCAAACTTGGCAGCTTCATCCTTGTCAGTGAAGTACATGGGAGCAAGAATACCGCTTACCACCTGAATGGCATCATCACCTTCCTTGATGGAACCATATTCATTAAGCTGCATGATAGCTCCCTTCACGAGTGCATCCTTCTCAAATTCCTCGCCGGGTACCTGAGCACCGAAACGTTTGCGGAAAGCCGCGTCCTGCTCGCTTACCATTTCGTCACTAACCTCGATGTTGTAGTAAGGAATCTCTATGTTCTTATCTACTTCAACATTGAGTTCAGGAGCAAGAGCAAGGTCATATTCGAATGTGAAATCCTTCTGATTCTTCAAATCAAGTTCCTTAACCTCAACAGGCATCGGCTGGCCAAGCACATTAAGCTTGTTATCCTGGATATACTTGATGACGGCCTCATAGACCACTTGATTGATCACATCGCTTGTAACCTGCTTACCGAAGCGACGTTCCAGATCTTTTAGAGATACATGGCCCTTGCGGAAGCCGGGGATCTGGTGTGTGCGTCCAATTTTCTTGAGGTCTTCGGTTACTTTTGCTTTGTAATCGTTTTCTTCAACTGATACTGTGAGGCGCATGCTCACCGCATCTGCGTTGGTGCTGGTTATGTTCATGATTTATTATTGAAAATTTTACTTTTAAAATCACATATAATTTTACAACGTGCAAAATTAACACATTATAATGGATTGCGCAAATCATTTTTCATGTGCCTCTGCATTGTCCCGTGGATTCTCATACGGAATTTTGCAGGAATTTCAGTCCCTGTTATGACCATGTTTTTTGGACTTCTTGGACTTTTTAGACTTATGTTTTTTCTGCTTCGATTTTTTATGGCGATCATGCGAATCGTATTGCTCATAACGGTCATGATGTCCATGATGACGATGATACGTATCGCAGGATGCTGCGACCGACGACAGCAAAAGAGTGACAACCAACATGGTGATGAAGCGAGGCAAGTTGCGGAGTTTCATATATGGATGAATTTGATGATTTGACATTTCACCCCGTATCGGCAATGCAGGGGCATACATAATTAAGACACATTATTATATAATATTGTTCATTCAGCCGTTTTTTTGTACATTTGCAGAAAATGTAAACCGCATCACGCATGGCAGAAAACACATTGCTCGCACGCCTCGATGGCATTGACAGCCGATTTGAGGAAGTGTCCACACTCATCACCGATCCGGCAGTCATCGCCGATATGCCCAGATACGTCAGGCTCACAAAGGAGTATAAAGATCTGGAGAAACTAATGAAAGTGACCGACCGCTACAGGCAAGCTCTCACCGACATTAATGAAGCTCACAGCATGCTTGAAAGTGAATCGGATGATGAGCTAAGACAAATGGCCCGCGAAGAGCTTGATGAAGCGCAGGAAGCCATACCCGCTCTTGAAGAGGAAATTAAGCTTCTGCTTATTCCTGCCGATCCAGAGGACTCCAAAAATGCGATTCTTGAAATCCGCGGAGGCACCGGTGGCGATGAAGCTGCCATCTTTGCCGGCGATCTATTCAAGATGTATTCCAAATACTGTGAATCAAAAGGCTGGACTTTATCCATTACCTCTATGAGCGAAGGAGCCGCCGGAGGTTTCAAAGAAATTGTTGCAGCCGTAAGTGGCGATAATGTTTACGGTACGCTCAAATATGAGAGCGGAGTGCACCGCGTGCAACGAGTTCCTGCCACGGAGACCCAGGGCCGTGTGCACACTTCTGCTGCCACTGTCGCTGTGCTTCCCGAGGCCGAGCCCTTTGACGTGGAGATAAACGAAGGCGAAATAAAATGGGACACTTTCCGAAGCGGAGGCGCAGGCGGGCAGAATGTGAACAAAGTGGAATCCGGTGTACGACTGCGCTACATGTGGCGCAATCCCAATACCGGCGAGACCGAGGAAATCCTCATCGAGTGTACTGAAACTCGCGACCAACCCAAGAATAAAGAACGCGCCTTAAGTCGGCTTCGCACATTCATCTACGACAAAGAACACCGAAAATACATGGACGACATTGCTTCGCGGCGCAAGACTATGGTTTCAACCGGAGACCGTTCAGCCAAAATCCGCACTTACAATTATCCTCAAGGACGCATCACTGATCATCGCATTAACTACACCATATACAATCTTTCGGCATTTATGGACGGTGACCTCCAGGATTGCATAGATCATCTGATTGTGGCCGAAAATGCCGAACGCCTTAAGGAAGCTGATTTATAACCATAAAACTTTACGCCATGTCAAAGACCGATCTCCTTGAAACTCCTCCCCCCCTTCCTCCACTACCACCTGTCCCACCACCTCCTCCCCCTCTGCCTCGCAAATCTAAATGGAATGCGCCATTGAAAGTAGCCTCGTTGCCTGCGATTATATCAACATTCCCGGCCACTTTGGTCTTTCTTGTTCTGGCTATATTTGCATTCGGCACATACGCCGGTCTTGACGCCTCTCATGCAGGCGCCAAGTGGGTCCTTGACATAGGACTTGTCTCATTGTTCGGCACAGTCGGGCTACTAGCACTCGGCAATCTTGATGACAACAGAACCCTCACGGCGTTTAAACAACCCTCCACTGAGTCCATAGCAATTGTCACGCTCGTTTCTATTGGTTACATCGTCTTATTATGGCTATGCAATGAAGGAGAGCAAATAACGCGATCCATCGTAGCGTCCATTGTTTTATGCTGTGCAATTATTACGTTCTCGCCGAGGAAATCCACCAACAGGCTGTGGGGTTGGAATCGTGCATGGTATGTTATCCTCGCGGCAATTCAGTCATTATTGGTCACGGGGATAGTCTGCTCAGCCCTCGGATGTTGCATGGTGTTTGTACTAATATTTCTCAGCAGTTCGGGCGACTCCATTTTATCCTCCTCCCTTACCATCGCTTCGATTATAGCGTTTTCATACGTATTCCTCGGCCGACTCGCCCTCTACCAAAATGCCACACGTGAGGAACGAAAAGAGCTCTGCAAAGGATCACAAATACTTTTTTATATTGGCCGCTATGCGTTACTCCCCATACTTGGTGTAGGAATCTGTGTTGTCATAACATTTTTCTTCACCCTTCTAGCCACTCTCACACTCCCATTCGATGAAGTTGGACGCATTGGAATACTATGTGCCACAGCAGTTCTCATTGCACTGTTTTGTCTATATCCATGCCGCTATCAGCTTCCACGCACACTTAGGCCGGTCGTATACAAAGCGATTCCGGTTGTCACGCTGTTTCTTATGGTGATTATGTTGATAACAGTCCTGATAGAGATTGTGTCAGACGGAATAACTGTTTCAGCTATATACCAACTCCTGTTTGCCCTGATCAGCATAGGGGTTTTCGGAAGCCTGCTTTGCGGCAGGTTGAAAAGAGCTTCAACTGCACCCCTACTGTATATCCTCTCATTCTGGGCTCTAAACGCAGTACCATATTTCAATGTGGGATACTTCTTTAACGAGCGAAATGAGACGGACAGCGAGGAAGTACACTCGGAAGTTGTTAAAGAGGAAGAAGAAATCATCAACACTGTGCGCATCGGGTCAGATAATTCTATCAGTGCGCCAGAGATTCCGGCTGAAGATGAGGATGGGAATACGGCAAATTCACAAACTTCCGCTGCTCCCGTCGCACAATACCCTGAGTCGGAAATAATTCAGCTTACAGCCGATGCGGCTACCGGAGCGGACATTCCATCCGGAGCACAACGAGTTCGCTACTTCCGCCTTATGCCCACTGAATATGTCGATGCCGGAAAACCACTGAAAGTGACCTACCAAGGATTTTCTGCGTCTTTGCCCATTGATTCTCTTGCCAAGCTCGACCCGAGTGCGCGATTCAAACCTATAGCAGTGGAGTGTGAAAACTCAAAAGGGTCATATATAGTATTGACTTATTTGGCCATAGAGCCAGCCACTTCCGAAAACATAGCGCTGGCTTATAGAATCAAAGAGGCCGAAGGATTTCTTTTCACAAGAAAGAAATATCGCCGATAAAACAAAGTAAATATTCATCACACTGATATAAATAACATCATGAACAGACAAACACTCGTTGAGAACATCCGTCGCAAAAAATCATTTCTATGCGTGGGACTTGACACTGATCCGCTTAAAATACCGGCCCACATTGCCAACGGTCCGGATCCTATTTTCAATTTCAATCGTGCTATAATCGACGCCACCGCCCCCTACTGTGTGGCTTATAAGCCCAACCTCGCATTCTATGAGAGCTTCGGTGCAGCCGGCTGGGACGCATTGGAACGCACCATTGCTTATATCAAGACCAACTATCCCGACCAATTCATAATTGCCGATGCAAAGCGAGGAGATATTGGCAATACATCAAAGCTGTACGCCCGCAGTTTCTTCGAGCATCTCGATGTGGATGCAATCACCGTGGCACCCTATATGGGAGAGGATAGTGTTACTCCATTCCTGGGTTATCCTGAAAAATGGGTCATTCTTCTTGCGTTGACCTCCAATAAAGGTAGCCACGACTTCCAGTTCATCCGCGATGAGCAGGGCACACCTCTGTTTGAAACAGTTATCCGTAAATCCTCCCAATGGGCCGGTGACGACGAGATGATGTATGTGGTGGGCGCCACGCAAGGAAGCATGTTTGCCGATATCCGTCGTGTAGCACCCCGTTCATTCCTCCTTGTGCCAGGTGTTGGCGCTCAAGGCGGAAGTTTGGAGGAAGTCGTGAAGTATGGCATGATCTCCGATTGCGGTTTGCTTGTGAACTCGTCGCGTGGCATTATCTACGCTTCCAACGGAGAAGACTTTGCAACACGTGCCGGTGAAGAAGCCAGCAAACTGCGCGATCAAATGGCCGCACTCCTTGACAGTCACCTCGGCTAATGATTCGCGACCCAGACATAAGCACGTCTTCAACCTCTCATTTTTCATCGCTCCCGCTATTCCAGAGCGATGAAAAATGGGAGATACTCTCTGAGCTCGATTCCGGAAGTTCGGGATTTTACCGGCTATATCGGGCACGTAAAGCCGGTAGGATTTTCGCACTGAAAACATTGGAAGCCGAGCATGCTTCCAGCACTCCTCATAAACAATTGCTTTTCAAGGAATACCAACTCGGGATGCTACTCAATCATCCTGGAGTGGCGCGTACTTTCGGCATGGAGAATGTGCCGGAGATTGGAACGTGCATTGTTATGGAGTATGTCAACGGCCCAACGCTACGCGAATATTTGAGCACCACCGGCACCCTATCACAAAGGGAAGCGGAAACATTGCTCGCGAGGCTCTGCGAGGCTCTGTCGTACATACACGCTTGCCAGGTGGTGCATCTTGACCTGAAACCGTCGAATATAATGCTTCTGAAAGGGAGCAACATCATAAAGATAATAGATTTTGGATTTTCCGACAGTCCGCTTTTCACCAAATTGAAAGCCGTTGGTTCTACCCGCAAATATGCCGCACCTGAACTTGACGGACCGGTGGAAGAAATTGACAACCGCGCCGACATTTATTCACTCGGTGTGATTATGCAGCAGATGCGTCCGCGTTCCGACCGTGCTTGGTTCTCAGTGGCTGCCCGATGCTGTGCCGGGGATCCGAAGGAGCGTCCGGCGAATGCCTACGACATCCCATTGATCCTGCGGAAAGCGCGTCGTCGCCTCGTGGCTATGTATGTTACCGGCGCAGCGGCAATCGGAGCGTTGATTGTTGGCGGGAGCATCACTTTAACCCATCATCCTTCGGAGAAGCCCATGGAGCTCACGCCGGTAGCACCAGCCACTATTGCAGAGGCAGTACCCGCCACGCGCACCGACTCCATCATAATTTCACCTGACACTACCCCAACTGCCATCCCTCCACTCCCCTTTTACGGTGACACCACCATGTTGATTCAACCTCCATCAGAGCCCGAAGTGGAAGAGCCAGTGGATAAGGGCGACAGCGAGCTGTTTGAAAATCAAGTATACTCTCACGCACTTCAAGCAGCCCAGGCGCGCTGGAATGAGCACATGCATAAACTGGACACTCTTAAGCATCGGCGCACGCTGGATCTGATCTATGTTGGCTATTGGCGTCACTTGGCCAAAGAGGATGTAGCGCAGTGGCTGAAAACTAAAATTCCGAAAGAATCACCGGCATTCAGTCAGATGATGCAAATAGCTTCACAGACCATCAAGAATTATGGAGAGGATCTTGACCGTAAAGGTGATGAATCCGAGGGGCTGCTACGGGTGTACAAACGCACCGGAATGAATGGATGGACGCAAGCCGTCCGACAACGAATGCCGGACGGCCGGGTCAGACTCGATTCTTTGATGGAAGATGGCACGTACTATATCAGAGTCGCCTATCCTGAAGAAGATCTTAAACGCTGGAAAATGTATTGACCGGAAACGATGCCATTATCTTTAGCTACATTTATAAAATTGAATCATTAAGCTATGATAGGAGCCATTATAGGAGATATCGCGGGGAGTAGATTTGAATTCAATCCTGCACCGACCAACACTTATAATTTCGCATTGTTCTCGAAAGAGTGTTCGTTTACGGATGACACCATTTGCACTATAGCAGTTGCCGACGCAATTCTCCAAGGTGAAGACTACGGGAGTGCTATCCATAAATGGTGCAGGAAATACCCTGATCCCATGGGAGGATACGGTGGTTCATTCCGAAGATGGGTTGATTCCGACAATCCTATGCCCTATGGTAGCTACGGCAACGGGGCCGCTATGAGAGTAAGCGCAGTGGCGTGGGCATGGACTGACCGTAATGAAGTCTTGACCAATGCCAAAGCAACCGCTGAATGTACCCACAATCATCCCGAAGGGATAAAGGGAGCACAAACCACAGCTTTAGCCATTTACCTCGCGTTGCAGCTGCGTCGCGAAGGAAAGCCCTTAGCCGTGGAAGAAATTATAGAGGAATGCGCCAATTTTTCGGGCTACGACCTTAATATAAAAGAATCGGCAGTGCGCAACAGATTTGATGAAACTTGCCAAGGCACTGTTCCGGTGGCTCTTTGGATAATCCGCAATAGCGCAAATTTTGAAGAAGCTGTAAGGAAAGCTGTAAGTCTCGGGGCGGATGCTGATACACTCGGCGCCATAGTTGGCAGCATTGCCGAAGCAATTTGGGGTGTACCTGACAATATAGCAGAGAAGGTACTCGGCTTCCTGCCTGAAGAAATGAAAACCGTGATTGCCAAGTTCAACCAACGTTTTTAAGAAACTGAAGACATATCGACATCAGCTTCTAAGGAAGCTACAGATAATCAGGAACCTATTAATGAGCCCGGAAGCGTATTACGCTTGTGTACCAAACATTCACCGGCTTACCATTATGTATGCCTGGCGAAAACTTCTTTAACGTTTTCACCACTCGGCAGGCTTCTTTATCAAGCTCAGGATGACAACCGCGCGCTACCTTAACATCGCCAATCAGCCCCGTTTTTGTTACTACAAACTGCACTACAACTTTTCCACCTAAGCCATTTTTTTGCGCTGACGATGGATATTGAATATTCTTGGATATGTCGGCATTAAGCGCTGCCTCACCGCCCGGATACTGAGGCATCGTCTCTACAGTAGTATAAATCGTTCCATCATCCCTAATATTTCCGGAGGAATTCTCCGCAGTTTGATACGGCTTTAACTCTTCGGTGGAACCATTTTCAACTATCTTTTCAAGTGCGAAAGGTGAATTAGGGATTGAAGGAGCCGAGGTTTCTCCGGGACGGTAATACTCAATTTCGCGAATTATAATACGCGAAATGAACCAGTTTTCGCCACTCTTGTCATATTCTTGCGCTTCAATCCAATTGCCATTTTCATCAGTTAGCGCCTTCCAATTTTCGTATCTGTCAAAGTCGTATTCCACGTACTGAGCTTCCCGCCTGAGATTTGTATCCCAACTCCTATCTTCATCTACATCCAAAAAGTTCCATGTATGCCCGGGATCATCTATTGATTCATATACAGTCGGACGATATTTTCCCTGCATATTATATTCAAAAGCCACTTTACCCATAGAATTCTTAGAGCTCATCCGACCATCATATTGAACTTTTTCAGTGACAGATTTAATCCGTTTACTAGCATCATACTCATAAACATAATTATAATCACATTTGTCGCCCGCATCTGTCCTATAAAGAACCCTACGTTCATTTCCGTTCCACGAAAAATAATATGTTCCTCCGTCACCATATTTATCGTTTGACCATCGTAGCAATGCGCGACCTTGCGTATCGTAAATGGAAGAATCAATCGGCTCTTTTTGTCCAAGTTTAATTTCTCCCCACTCTCTGGTGAACGGAACGTCATAGGTAACTACTTTTTTGACCTTACCTTTCAAGCCTCGTTCAGTAAGAGTGTGCAGCTCTTTGTAGTAGCGAAGATTCGATTTAATTGCATTCGAATGTAATGCACCCCCGATTATCGTAAGTGCCACGATTGAGACTTTCAAAAAAATGACTGATTTCATATTTAATTTATAATTTGCGTTTATATGTAAGCCCTAGTTCGCCATCGAAATCCCAGTCAGTTATAGCGTAATATGCCACAAATATGGCGACAGCAAGTAAAAAGCGTTCTTTCATCGCAACAATAGACTAAACTTTGCTTCCGCTAACAGAGATACTGAGAGATGAAAATCTATATATTTAGAAAAAACATCCGCGCGAGTCAAAATCTATATGACATATTCAGCAAGAATCTGTGCGGAACAAAAATTTCCCTATATTTGCTTCCTTTATCAAAATACGTTTCAAACTGCATTCTTGGCGCATAACTGAGTGCGATTCCCACATGATTTATCCAAATGCCTGCAGAGGCCTTCATCCTCAATCCATTGCGCGATAGCTCTCGCTCATGATATGGAGTCAAAACATCGCTTTCATACTCACCTACCAATATTTCGTAACCAAGACCAATGTGAAAATCAAATTCAACTTTTCTACGAAGAGGCACAATCACTCCGAACGTTGGCATAATATAGAGAGATGGTGCGGTATAGTCTGAACCGGACGCTTCATAGGCCGGCCCTTTCAACACTTGAGAACTTCCGAGATCCGCCCCAACGAAAAGAGGCACATTTGAGATAGAATGGCGATAAGACACATAGATATCATATATAGGCATTAAATCCTCTTCATCACCTCTTAAGAAGCCTCCTCCGGCTGAAATGCCAAACCATTGCTTTTTACATGATTTTATGCGCTCACCGGGGTGTTCTTTAGGTAACATTTCTTGCGAATACGTGGTAACTTTTTGAGCCGTCATGACATTTGAGACCAACATCATGATAAGGGAAAAAAGAATTGATCGTTTCATTCTATGCGCTTTATTATTTTTCAACAAGTTTAATAAGTTCGGGGGAAGCTTCCAAACCCTTTGAGGATGCGGCTGCTGCAGCTCTTTTTAAATCATCATCAGTCGCGATTTCCCAATTTTTGAAACTGCCGGGAAATCCAATAACCCGCACAGATGCACCATTTTTCGAAATTGCAACGTCAAACAAAGGAGCAAGAACTATATCACAGTTATGTTTTTCCAATGTTTTAAATACGCCGTAAGCTTTAAGATTCTCAATCGTTGCCTGAGTATTACCTTTAATTGACCTTGATGCCAGTTCCTCAGCAGTAATCTCCCAAACCTCATTAATACGACCCTTAGCTTTATCCACCTCCACTTCCGCAACAAGAGGACGAATATAAAGCTGAACTTGACCATCCAGGGCCCTACCTTCCGATGCTCTTACCGTCATGTCATTAACAGACTGACCATGCGACTCTGCTGAACTGATAGCCGCAATTGCCAATAAAAGAAATAAATTTTTAAGTTTCATGGTTTTAAAATATTATATTATAGCAAAACATTTAATGGTTTATAGACCTAACTGATAACACATAATACATCACATATAGTAAGAACTCTTATGTGTTTTAATGTGCCTAATCATAAATCCATTTAAAGAAAATCACTCAAACCGGTCTCTCTTTTGGATTTTAGCACAATCATCAGTTTAAAATTCTTAAATTCAATTTGTTTATAAAAACAAAATTATATTAACAGAATATATTTATCCATCCCCTACGAGTCCAAAAGAGTCTAAATTCACAATCATTAACACGCGAAAGCCTTTCCGATTGGCTTATCTCGCTCCGTTATGGTAACTTTGCATTGCAGTTCGTTGAGCGAACCGCGTTTAACAATGAAACTTAAATCAAAACATGGACTTGGCATGATAGATGACTCGCATAAATTCTCTCTGCTGAAACATTTGGTTGAAGAGAAGTTCGGACAGCGTCCTCGCACACCTAATGATTTCCGCGCGCTCTCAGCGGCTATACGCGAGGAGGGGGGACAAACTCTCGGAGTGACAACGCTCAAACGACTTTGGGGTTATATCGCAAACAACAGTCGTCCCACATTTTCCACACGCTCCATTTTAAGCCGTTATGCCGGCTACTCTGACTGGGACGTCTTTACCCGCGCATGTTCGCGACCCGATGATGCTTCGGGTTTCAACACCGCACGCCTTATCATGTGCGTTGACTTGCGCCCGGGTCAGATCATAATCCTGAAATGGGGCTCTAACAAGGGATGCAAGCTGCGTGCCACCGACAATCCCCGGCAGCTCCGGGTGATAGAAGCGGTGAATATAAAGCTGCTTGTTGATGATCTGCTCACCGTTGAAAGCTTCATTATAGGGCAACCATTAATGGCATCAGAGTGTCTCCGAGGCACCACGCAACTTGGCTCGTACACCTCCGGCAGGCGTTTTCCTCTTTCGGAAATTAACTTGATATAAACCGACTCTAAAAATCCGCACCGATTCATATGTAAGCAGAAAGAAGTTGTGCCCGATGGCACAGCTTCTTTCCGCATATAGGTTGCATGACAATGTGGAGCGTTTAACTCTCCACATCAATAGAGTAATAATTGTTGTGATACCAGCCGCCATTAAGGTGTACAGTAGAACTGTCGGTAAGGATAGTAGCATCAATTGGAGGCCATTTTTCACTTATACCTGGGCAATCCTGCGAAAGTTTGACACTGTTGCCATTGATGCGCCCTTGGATTTTAATCCAGCTGGAAGGTTTGTCGCCATATTTCTCAAGTGTAATTCGATAGGCGTATTTGCCCGTCACTTTACCGGTAGATGAAACAGAAATACGCATTGTCACAGGATATTCACCGTTAATATATCCATCAAGTGTAAATGAGCCGACCAACGCCTGATCAAAATTACCGTTATTAATGATCTCGCGCTCTTCAGAGGACACGGTAGACTCTGTTGACTTACGTTCATTATAGTAGTCCGATGGCGATTGGTCAACTACTTTATCATCAGGACTTCCATATCTATCCGCATCTTCAGAAGAGATCGGGTCAGAACTTTCATAATTACCAAGTATTTGGTGTGCATTCTCTACCATCATGTCCACATCACGTTCCACTGACTTATCTATAGCACGTTTGGCGAGAATCGCAAGTAAAATAATAAGCAGTACAGATAGGATTCCGATTACCCAGTAGAACGGCGTCAAAGAGGAAGGGCGGGAAGATATCGGAGGCTCCGTGAGAGGAGCTGCCGCGGGAGGAGGACCGAATGCCGGCTTAAAATCGCCAACCTGGCTGGGCCTTTCGCTTCGTGCAGAAGATGCATGGTCTAAAGGGTGAACTGAAGTTGATTTCTTGGGTGGAAACATTATGATGCGCTCTTCAGGTGTGCCCGCAATAAGCATTTGGAATACCAGGCGCATTGCGTAGATTATAGAACCTACGAAGCATATACTCAATGGTACCAGCAAAATTATGATGCCCCAATCTGCGCCACCTATGAAAAATAAGAAACCTATGATGGATAATAAAGCAGCAATGCCCAAGACAGCTTTATCAAAGGTTCGGTACCTGATTGCAAGGGCCGCAGCAGAATTCTCATCATGAACCGAAACAGCGACATCTTCTCCATTTAATGCCGCTTCTATTGCTCTATCAGCCTCATTTTTTTCTTTTCTTTTTTTTGCGCGAATTGAGGCAAAGGCCCCTATAATGACAAATGCACCTATTTTTAATATCCATTTCAGAGTAGCGTTCGAACTATGGTGGTAATTATCAGCTGAAGCAGATAATCCGAATATAATTGACAACAATCCCACGGCTACCAGTATCAGCAAAGGAATAATTTGATATCTTACAACTACTTGTCCTACACGCTGCAGGGT
>CAJUSN010000065.1 GCA_910589095.1 uncultured Muribaculaceae bacterium | reverse complement strand
CCTTATAGTTGACGTCGGCGTCAAGCAATGCGCGGCGCACATCCTTGAGCGTTTCCGCCACATTGATTTCGGTTATTTTGCCTTGACCTTTAAGAATTTTAAGACTTCGCTCGAGTCGTTCGCTTAGATTTTCAAACATGATGGGATGCGGGTAATAGGGTTATTATAGGGAGGATGGAATCAGGGGAAAGTGATTAAACTAAACGGTTTGTTTCAGTGTCGGGAAACACTACTTTTGGGGTCCAAACAGCAGCTTCTTCAGGAGTCATAGTGGCATAAGCCATGATAATTACAATGTCGCCGGTGTGGACACGCCGGGCGGCCGCTCCGTTGAGACATATCACCCCGCTGCCGGCGGGGCCTTCGATTGCATAGGTGTCAAAGCGCTCACCATTATTATTATCCACAATATAGACACGCTCGCCGGGGAAGATTCCGGCAGCGTCCATGAGGTCGCGGTCAATGGTGATGCTACCAATATAGTCAAGATTCGCCTCCGTGACACGGACGCGATGAATCTTCGACTTCAGCATTTCTACCTGTATCATATTTTATAAGTTATATTGTCGATGAGCCTGACGTCGCCGCAATAGACGGTGATACAGCCGGTGGCCGGACCATCGGGGGTGAGCCAGCAGTCAGTGGGCTGCATGGTTAGGGGGTTGACAATCTCGTAATATTCAGTTGACATGAATGGCGTTGCGTCAATGCGTTCCTTTACCCACTGCTTGACTTCGGCCACAGAGGCTGTACGAGCCAAGTCAAGACTCTCGGCAAGCACGCGGTGAATTGTGGGCGCCACGGCACGCTGCTCGGGTGTGAGGCGCACATTACGGCTCGACATGGCCAATCCATCGGATTCACGCACAATGGGGCAAGCCACAATATCGAAATCAAAATCTTCGAGCTGTGCCATGCGACGAATGACGGCTATCTGCTGGAAGTCTTTTTCACCAAAGTAGGCGCGAGTGGGGCCTACCATTGAGAATAGCTTGCTGACAATCTGAGCCACACCGTTGAAGTGTCCAGGACGCATGGCACCCTCCATGACTTGTGCAACGGGACCGAGATCGAAGGTGCGGGTGTCGGGCTCGGGATAAATCTCTTCAACAGAGGGGATGAAAGCGAAATCCACTCCGGCCGTTTCAAGGGCCGCGCAGTCGGCTTCCTCGGTGCGCGGATATGTGAGCAGGTCAGTCTGGTTATTGAATTGCGTGGGATTGACAAACACACTCGCCACCACCACATCGTTGTCGGCGCGGGCGCGTTTCATCAGCGACAGATGTCCGTCGTGAAGAGCGCCCATGGTGGGCACCAGCCCTATTGTCTGGCCGGCTCTGCGGCAGGATTCCATGGCTTCCTGCAAAGAGCTGACCGTGCGTAATACTTTCATTGTTGCTATAGTAACGTATGTTTTATTTGAGCATCGGCATTGTGAGCCGGCGCCGGATTCAGGGATTTTCTCCAAATCCGGTGCAAATTTAATCATTTCCCCTCGCTCAATCAAATCTTTGCCTAAGAAGTGATTTAAACTTTTTGCGAAAAGTAAAAAAAGTTGAAATCACTTTGAAGTGTTTTCCGGAGGCAATTACGCACCGGTGGGGTCAGAAAGAGCGTTGGCCGGGGCTGGTGGGAAAAGGATGGAAGCGAGAAAAGAGCCGCCACACCCGGCAATGCGTTGCAGCCAATAAACGGCACGCAGTTTCATTCGTTGCTTAAGATTTTTGCCTTCCATTGCCTCGCTGATCAAAGAGTTTGCAAGCTGAGGCTTACCTTCGCGACAATAGAGGGCAGCCACAATGACCTTACGGGCAGCGAGGATGAGTTGATGGGGGGATGCCGCACCCAAAGCGCAGGCAATGGCTTGGAATGCTATGGTGTGGTTCTTGGCACGCGAGGAAAAATCGGAGCCGGTGAGCGAAGCATCCCATCGCAAGGCGTGCACACGAGGAGTGCCGGGGAGATGAAGCGCCTGCGGATCTGCCACAAGAAGGCGAGTGCCGAGTTCATAATCGTTCCACGAGGGGAGCTTCTCGTTCCATCCGCCTGCGGCACGCAGAAATGAAGTGCGCACGGCATAGCGCATGGTGGTGAGGGTTCCATGCAGCAGATGTTCCGTCAAAAGGTCGGCAGGCGAGGATGAGTCCTTCACCGAAGTCCAGCCATCGGGCGAACGATAGGCCACGCCCCAGTGGAGAATATCAAGGTCAGGGCGCTTGCGCAAAGTGGCAGCTACGCGCTCCACGTGGTCAAACTCCATGGTGTCGTCCGAGTCGAAAAACATCACATATTCCGTTTTCACTTCAGCCAGTCCCCTGTTGCGGGCGGCAGAAGCGCCGGGTTTATCCTCGCTGAGCACTGTGACCGAGAAGTCGGGCCGACGATATTGGTCGGCCCACCGGTTAATGACATCCAAAGAGTTGTCGGCCGAGCCATTGTCGACAATCACCAAGCTAAGCGGGCGATGCGTTTGAGCATATATGCTGTCGAGAGTGCGCGTGACTATGTCAGCGCGGTCATGCACGGGAACTACTATGGTTATCAATTCTGTCATCGGCTCATTTATTAAATAATAAGAATGCCTCATGTGAGGGCGTAAGAAACATACCGCAAAATTAGCTTTTTATTGCAAACTGTCAAAATTTGCGATCTATGCCCTCTGCATTACAGATTGTTTGATCCATTTTTGCGCAAAAAACACAAAAACGATCGATAATGCGTTTGAAATGTCAAAATATACAAAAACAATTACATACTAACGGTTATTTACAGATTAATGCATAACTTACGTTCACTTTTGTTTGCAACTCCAATCATACACCCCACACAAAACATAAAATAAAAGTGGTGGTTAAGTAAAGTAAGAGAGTATACAACAGCGGTGTGCCAAACGAATTTTGACACACCGCTTTCTTTGGAGTTATGGGACGGGAGAGTTGGGGCGCGAGCAATTTTTTGGAGTGCAGTTGCGTTATCATTATGATGAAGAGTGAGATTATCATATTTAGCTGCGAGGATTGCAGCCTGGCACGCATTGAACGCAGACTTCTGCTTGAATATCTGCCCGGCATAAAGGTGGTGGAGCTGCCGGCCGGGGAAACCGAGCGCGAGCGTGGCGCCTTGGGTAATGTGAAGTGGCAGCTTGCCAAGCGCGGTGCCGCGCGGAAAATCATGAAGCAGATGTCTGCCGATACAGCAGCCATCTTAGTCTACGGCGGCAAGAATGAGACGGATATTGCCTCGGCTGCTGCAAAGAGGAATACAATAGTGATTGACCGCAACAGTCTTATCACGCCGCCGGCTATTGATGCGCTACCGCTCGCCAAGCGACACAATGTGGCCAATCATGCGCTCACTTTTCTCTCGCCCACGGCTCAGGAGCACACGTTGCAACTGATGGCTGATATGGCCATGGCGCGCACTGGCTCGGAAATAGTATGGCTTACTCTCACGGAGTGTCACTGCACCAACACGAGCATTCCTCCAAATCTCACAATAAGGAGAGTTGACTCGATGGAGGAGGCCGTGGCCTCAGAGCCGGTGGACTGGTATGTGGATCTTGATGCTGGCCATGATTGTGAACGGCACGGAGCATTGCTGTTGCAGGCTATGGCGGCGGGAGTACCGTTTGCAGCAACCGAATCGGCGACCATAGAGGACGCGGCGATGGAGGAGTGCGGAATAACTTTTGCGCCGAATCCGCCGAAAGAGGAGTTCATACGCGGACTTCTCCCCTACATTGACAGTGATTTCCGCAGCCAGGCCATGAGCCGAGCCGCTCATGAGTATTGGCAAAGGAATTATTCGGCGGAACGAAACACGGCGATGCTGGCCGAGGAGATAAACAAGAGAATGAAGTCATGACGGGTCCCGAAGTTTCAGTAATAATCGTGACATATAATCAGGCTGACTCAATTGGTAGATCCATTGAATCGGTGCTGTCGCAGCAGTGTGACTTCATTTTTGAGATAATTATCGGGGAAGATGGGTCGACTGACAACACCAGAGAGGTGTGTGAGGACTATGCAAGGCGTTTCCCTGAAATAGTCAGAATGATGCCAAAAGCACCGAACAAAGGTGTGGTTGACAATTATTTCGACTGTCTTGAGGCAGCGAAGGGGAAATTCGTGACGGATTGTGCCGGCGATGACACTTATCATGACAGGCATCGTCTTCAGCGGCAACGCGATTTCTTGGTGGAGAGGCCGGGGACGGTTTGCGTGATGAGCGACTGGATTATACGGAGCGCGACGGGCGACAGCCACAGCGGCAAAATGGACAGATATGAGGAATTTCATCAGGATGTGAGCGGTCAGCGGATGCTTGAACTGATACTTGGGTCGCGCGGAAATATTCCGCTGCTATCAGCCATGATGTTCCGGCGAGAGGTTGTGGCTGATATACTGGAGCGAAAACCGGGAATGATACGGCGCAAAGAATGGAACTGCGAGGATGTTCCGCTGCTGGCGACCTTGGCCGCGAAAGGAAGCTTCGGCTATCTACCGCTGACGGCTTCGGTGTATAACGTTGGCAGCGAGAGCGTTTCAAATACGGGGAATTATGGAAAGTTGTTTGATTTCTATTGTGGTGTGGCTGATTGCGTGAACACGCTCAGCAAGGAGTATGAGGTTGACGTGACGGGCAAAGAATTCCGACGGTCGCTGTCGGAGCGGCTGTCCTATCTGGCGTGGCTGCTTTGGAAATCCCCTACCGACGAGCGGAGAGCAAAAATGAAGCGACTGATTGGAAATTGGGTCACACCGGTCGGGATGAAAGTGCGTGTCCGGCTGGCTATGCTCCGGAACTGAAAGCCCCTCGGAGCATGTGACGCAGGCAGAACCACGGATGTCCACCTTTGCGCCACTCACGGAAAGCTTTAAGCAACATTCTAAGCGGCCAGGAAAATGGATACTCAAGCCGCACTATTCGTCCTTGACCGGCAGCTATGCCGGGGGAGGAAATCACCCTTAACCCAGTTGACGCACCGTAATGGCGCGCAATCGTCAGGGGGATGAAACGGCAGCGAAGTCCGCGATGACGGGCATCCCACAGAAACTTTTCATCTTCGGCAGCTTGCCAAACCGGCGCTCCCGGTCCGAAATGAGGGTCAAGTTCCAGACCGTGAAGCGATTCTCGGCGGACTGCAATCTCAATCATGGATACCCAATAGTTTTTGGGCAGCCGGCCGTTGAGGCTGCATTTTTCGCGGGGATATGGCTTGGAGTGCTCGCCATCGTAACGGAATGTGGCCACGTCCATTTCAGGATCGCGCTCGAAAGCGTCGATTATCTGTAGGAGGGCGTGAGGATAATATGTAAGGTCGTCGTCGCCCATCAGCACAATGTCGGCGGTGGAATGACGCAAGGCGTTGTTGCGGTTGCGAGACACGCCCGGCTCCTCACAGAGCACCACAGTGACATCGGGACGCGTGGCAAGCGAATCGGGTACAACCGGATTGGATCCATATTCCTGCCACGACACAATATAGCGCACCCCCGGCACAACCGGAAGCTGCATATGCTCCACGCGGTTGATTCCCGAGGGTTGCCATGTGGCTATGGCCACATCAAGTTTCATGAAATCACATGTATTTCGAAACGGACTGTTCAAGTTTTGTGGCGTCGGTCAGTCGCTCGCGAATCTCGCCATTCTGAATCACATACATTGCAGGGAGCGAGGTAACATTGTAGTTGCGGAGCACCAGCGGGCCGTCGGTCGAAGCATTGTAGACAGTGATCCATGGAAGGTTGGATGCAGTTTGACGCCAGTCATATTCATTTTGGTCAAAACCGATCTGATAAATTTCAAGTCCTTGGCTGTGGTAGCGCGAATAGAGCTTGTTGAGCTCGATGTTGAGCGCAGGAGAGTATTCTTCACCATAGGCAGTAAAGCTGAGGAGCACCACGCGGTTGTCCTTGGCCACTTTTTCAAGGCTCTGTTTCACGCCTTTGCGGTCATAGAGATTCACGTCGATAATGGTGGTTTCATTGGCCATGATGGTATCACCGGGGAGGGTTACGCGTTTGCGCTGAAGATAGAGATGCTTGAGGTATTCGGTGCGCGGGTCAGTAGGGCGATAAGCGCTGTAAGCATTTGCCACGGCCCCGATAATGCGAAGGTCATTTTTATTGGCCGGATCAAACAGAGGCACACCTGCAATCTTTTTATTGATTATGTAGTAGGAAACGATGCCGGAGGGGTCGTTGAGAAGCATTGTGGAGAGCTCGCGTTTCAGGAGAGAATCGCCGGGCAGAGAGGCGGCGCCATTTTTATTGGCTGCATCCATCACCTTGCGGTCCACAGCCATGAGCTGCTCGGCAGCAGGAGTTCCTTCTATTGTATAGTCAAGATCAAAACTTCCGGCTTTGGCCATTACTGTCACGGTCTCAATGCTGTCGATGGGGAAATAAAGACTCTTGTCGGCCAGACGGAGGCGATAAATGTCGGGGTAACCTGCGGCGTCGGCGGCAAATGCAAAATCGCCTGATGAATTAAGAGTCACGGAATCGATGGTGTACCAACGGCCGTTGACCGAGCCTTCAACGTACATTGTTTCGCCCTCGGCGCCTTCAATGCGACCATCAACATGCCATTGTGGATTTCCTTTGCATGACCATAGCAAAGCAATACCGGCGGCAATAGTGATATATTTGGAGAAATTGAGTTTCATCTGTCAGTTGTTTATACGTAAGCCTGATGGACTGCCTGATGCAGAAAACAAGGCAGAGCATGGTTATTTTCCGCAAATTTAACCAATATTTGCCAAATCCACAACTATTTTTCAGCCGACAGTCGAAAGCAAGCGCTTTTCTGCCGGTTTTGTCAGAAGCTAAGAGCCCTTCATGTTCGGAATCATCGTGGAATGAATCATAATCGTGTTAATCCATAAGCTAAATGTCATGAATTCCTCTTAAAAGTATAGTTATAGAGTTTATATTCGCCATCCTTGTCAAAGGTCGTGTCCTTGTAAGTGAGAGAGAAGGAGTCTGGTCCAATAAACTCGATGTCACCATTGTATAGCGTTCCAATGTAGAGCTTGTTCCCTTTTAGCGAATATGGGCATAACCACGGAAAATCACCGTTCTGTTCCTCAATGGCAGTATACCAATTTTCAAGTGCTTCATTATATTCAATTTGACCTTCAAGTGTTTCTATATCAAACTGAGAGGCCAGCGGACGAGTTGGAAGATGATTTTGAATAAGGCCTATCGTCAGCTCATGACTATCAAAAGTAAGATGATCCCACCATTTTCCACTGATTTCAGCAAAAGGACCGGTAATAATAAATTCAGCTACATTTTCCTCTTTGGAATCATCCCACCAGACGCCATTCTCGAAGTAATGATATTTATAGGAGTAATGTGTTAAGAGCCACGTGCCCTTAATATCATTCACGATAAGCTCATCTTCATTATCATCACCGCATGACTGCAAACCAAAGACAATGAATGTAAGAAGAAAATATGTAAGAAACTTAAATCTATTCATAATGCGTTATGCGATTGAAGTGTTCGATAGAGATTTTTGTCACAATCTATAAATACGCGGGGCTGGCAAATAACGAGAGGATTTATATACGAATAGCAATAAGCCCAGAAGTAAACTGAGTCGGCAGGCACATATAAACAAAAACCAAGGGACTTGTAATATGCGCTTACTGAACAGTGTTGGGGTTAGCGGGAGTGTTCTTTGATCATGCCGTGGCGGAAGGCGTAGAGGAGCTCCATCAGTTCGTCGATCTGGGCTTGGAGTTCGCGACCTTTGTCGGTGTCGCACACACGCATGCGCCGGCTGCTGAGCTCCACTATCTGAGTGGTGCTGACAATGTCGGTTCCATTCATGATGGCGTCCTCAGCCGAAGAAAAGGGTTCGTGCTGAACCAGTTGGAAGCCTCGGCTGTGATAAACAAGAGTATAGCCTGCAATACCTGTGGTGTCATGATAGGCTTTGGCGAAACCACCATCGATTACCATGAGTTTGCCCCCGGCTTTGATGGGCGACTCACCATCGGAAGTGCGCACGGGCACATGACCGTTGATGATATGACGGTGTTGGCCTGTGACGCCGAACGAGTCAAGGATCATGTCACAAACATCGGCACTGTTGCGCAACTCATAATAGTGTCCTTTTTCTTCGCGATGAGTGGAACGGTCAGTGAGGAAATATCGCTCAAAGGTGGCCATTTTTGATTTATCGAAAAGCGGAGAATCAGGGCCACACCAGAGGTACCAGTAGTAGTCGGTTGCATATCGGCGCTCGGTGGCAGGGGTGTCGTCGTTGAAAGCAGAGCGCATGAGCATCCCAATGCGGTGGAACAGCTCCTGACCTTTATATTCACCGTCCATCACCCTCACGGACTTAAGCGAGCCGTCAGCGTTAAGAGGCATTGAAGCGTGGAAGAGGAGATTGGAATTATAAACACCATACATGCACCCGTTGGCAAAAAGGCAGCGCACATGCTTGCGCAGGCGGCTGCTGATAACGAATGAGTGGTGGAGCTTCTTCACCAGATCGGCTTCCTCGGCAGTGAGACGCGAGGGGGCTGAGGGGTCGAGAGTGGGGAAATTTGTGTCGCTCATCTCGTAGTCATTACCATCAATGCGACATACACCCCGCTCGAGATCAATATTCTCTATGAGCTTGCGCGATTCCATGCCCCATTCTGGGTGACGGTCAATCATGGCAGCTTCAAGCTTGAACTGGATTACGCTTATGGCCTTGTGCATACGTGCGAGAAGCATGCGGCCTTTCTCGGTGGTGCCGTCGGAATCGGGGTCGATATGCGGGCCGAAGTTTTCGCAAGAATCGTCGCCATAGGTTTCCATGGCAAAGGTGGCGAGCGGAACAAGGTTTATTCCGTAGCCGTCCTCAAGAGTGGCCATGTTGCCATAGCGCAGCGACAGACGGAGCACATTCGCTATACAGCAATCATTTCCGGCCGCCGCACCCATCCATAGAGCATCATGGTTGCCCCACTGGAGGTCGAAATTGCCTTCGTAATGACACAGCATGTCCATGATGAGATGTGCTCCAGGACCACGGTCATAAATATCTCCGAGAATGTGGAGCTGGTCAATGCTGAGTTTCTGTATCACATTGCAGAGAGCCACAATAAAAGCGTCGGCCTGACCGGTGGATATGATGGTTTCGATGATGCGGTTGAAATAGTCCTGCTTGTCGAAATCGGACGGCGATTCATGAAGCAGCTCCTCAATGATATAAGCAAATTCGCGCGGGAGAGCCTTACGTACCTTGGAGCGAGTGTATTTGGAAGAAACTGTCTGACAAACGCGGATGAGCTGATGAAGAGTTACAAGATAGAAGTCATTAAGGTCACTTTCGCTGGCACGGATAATCTGGAGCTTTCTTTCGGGATAATATATGAGCGAGCATAACTGGCGTATTTCACTTTCCCGCAATTGGGTGCCGAATTCTTCAGTTACTTTTCGCTTGATGTTGCCCGAGGCATTGCGTAGGATATGTCGGAAAGCCTCGTACTCACCGTGGAGGTCGGCCACGAAGTGTTCCGTCCCTTTAGGAAGGCTCATAATTGCCTCCAGGTTTATCACTTCGGTACTTGCCGCCGAAATGTTTCCGAAAGATTGGGCAAGGAGCTCCAGGACACGTCGGTCGGCCTCGACCTGCTGCGGAGTGACTTCAGCCAATGTTGATTTAACAGCTGTCATTTCTTCTGTAAGGTTGATTTCGCTTATTTGCCCGCAAAGTTACGAAACGAAACTTTTTCTCACAAAATATCTCCATTGATTTTGGCGGATTACCCCGAGTTGATTTGAGCGAAAGGAATCCAGGAGATTTGCCGAGACAAAAATAATGTATTAATTTTGCGCCCGGAAACAAAGAGCAGTCCGGAGGGGCTGTCAGAAAGGTTTCCGGTGTTGCAGGAGAGGCTGTAGAAGCCTGTCGCACTACGGCCGGATGTTCAATCCGGCAAATAAGTGCGGCAAGGGAACCGGGTGAGAATCCCGGACAGACCCGCTGCTGTGTTGCTCCGCTTGAGTAGGAGAATCATCCAATGTCACTGTGACGGCTTGAACGTCATGGGAAGACGACTCTCTGAAAAGGAGCTAAGTCAGAAGACCTGCCTGTAGCATCGATTCACGGTTCACTGGGAAGACAACTGTGGTTCGCCAATACAACAATCAATCTGCTCAGGCCAAATAACAGGTTTTAAAATAACAGTTTCTAAAAGTAATTGCCTAAAGCAGGACAGCGTGCGTTTCTCACGATAATGAGTAAACGTGCGTCATTGTAGCGTGCCAATGGTTAAAAACGCGTTCCGTCAGCGACTGTGGATTAGAGAATGAAAATCCAGTTTTAACCAATCGTTACATAATGAAAAAAATTACATTATTCTTATTCAGTTTTGTGGCACTTACCGGCTGGGCGCAACGCACAGCCGGCGAGATAGGAGGCTACACACTGAGTCCTGAGGAGGGTACGGTAGAGGAACTGACATCGGTTACCCTGCGATTTACCGACTTAGGATTCTGGGGTTTGGAATCGGGCCTCGATTACTCATCCGTGACGCTCACCTCCGACGCAGGCACAGTTTATCATGTTGCCAAAACCGGTGGCGCGGACTACGACGGGGAGAGCATCATGTATTTCGGGTCGGGCGCTGAACCGGAAACTATAGTAACTCCCGGGAATTACACACTGACCATACCGGAGGGTGTGTTTTCCAGATTCATGAAACCGGAGATGTGCAATGATCTCATAACACTGCACTACACCATTGCCGCCGCACCTGAAAACTCAATGACCGCATTCAGACTCAATCCGGCTGACGGCTCAGAAATAACCAAACTTGAGTCTGTCATTATAACCTTTCCAGATGCGGAAGCCACAGGTGTTAGCATGGCCGGAGAGTATTCGGAAATCACACTTACGGCCGACGGGGTCGTTACCGAATGCACCGCGGCCACAGTAACAGGCAACACCGTAGAACTGGCGTTCGGTAAAGAATTCATTCGCCCCGGAGATTACAAGCTTCACATACCGCGACGCATGTTCTCCGCTTCCGGCACTGACGAGTGTGCAGAATATCCAATCGATGCAACGTTTCATGTGGTCAATCCCTCATTTGATCCGTTGGCAAAATTTATAACAACACCGGCTAACGGAAGCACCGTCACCGAATTCTCAACTCTTTCCATCACATTCCCCGATGAGGATAAAGGACTTTCATACCCGATTGATATGAGCGGAGTAAAACTGTACATGAATGGTACTGCCACCTCGGAAAAAGTTGGGAATATAGTGCTGCGCAAACCGTTCAATGTGGTGAATTTCGCGTTTGTGGACGGCGATGACAATCCCATCACCTTCAATTCTCCGGCCACCTATTCGGTAACTTTCCCTGCGGGAATATTCAAGGAGGACGGAGCCGATGGATATGCCAACCAAGAGATAACCACTACCTTCACCATAGAGCCGGAAAAAGAAGCCAGTCCGTTTGACAACTACTCGGCCTCTCCTGCTACCGGCGAAACGATAGGTGAAATCAATCAAATCACCATATCGTTCCCCGAACTTGCAAAAGACAGAATAAAATGGCCATTCGACATTTCGCGCGTCACCTTGCAACGCGAAGGTGACCCAACGGTCTATGTAGGCAACTCTGCGGCACTTCAAGGAGGCTGCAACGTGATCACCGGATTCAACGTAAAGGACATGCAATATTCCGAGTTCTTGCATTTCCGCACTCCCGGCATTTACACCGTGACCATTCCGGAAGGTACATTCGCATCGGATGCCGATAACAGCATTGTGAACAATGAGATAAAGATAACCTACATTGTGAACCCGGCTTACAATTTCACCATCGACATTGACCCGGCTAACGGAACGGTGATGAAGGGACTGCAGGAGGTGAGCATACGACCAACAGAAGTGCTTGAAGAGCTCACCCTTTCAAAAGGGATCGACCTAAAGGCCACCCTAACTTGCGGCTCCAGATCAATTGTCCTCACGGCCGAAGAGACAGATGAGGGCGTGATGCTACACAATCCCGAGGAACTCACTCCGGGCGAATGGAGATTGGAAATCCCGTCAGGAATGTTGGCTGCAGTCAACAACGACGGACTGGCGTTCAGCAATCCAAAAACAATCGCAGCTACTTACACTGTTAAAACACCGGAAATTTACAGCTATAAAGTTAGCCCTGAAGAGGGCACCGTGCTCGATCAGTTCACAAAATTCACTGTTGAAATCCAGGGCGGCCCTCGTAATGTTTATGTAAATGAGGCGGAGGGCACACCTATAATAGAAGGCAGCGACAAAAGATATGAACTTCGGTCGGCCGTGTCAGGCGACTTTATAGAATTTGCACTTGACGGAGGAGTAGTACTGCCCGATGGCAACTATACAGTGACTATACCTGCTAATTATATAGTGACGGAGGACAATGACAAATTGACTTCAGGCGTTGAACAGATCTCGGCCGGATTTGTGATAGAATCAACAAGCAGTGTTGATTGTAGCGAAGGTGTTCTCGTGCTCAACGAAGGATGGTACGGTCATGACATGGCCTCCGTGACACACCTCTCCCCTCCCGGTGAGGCAACTTACAACGCCTTTACCAAAACCAATTCCGGAAACTCATTAGGAATCACAGGAACATGGATTGAACAATACGGCGACAGACTGTATGCCACTTGCAAACAGGAGGGTGAAAACATCAGCGGCATTCCCGGAAGAGTGCTCACTGCAATGGACGCCATCACACTCGAGTACAAAGGCGGCGTAACCGGCCTGGAAGCAGGCGAACAAGCGCGAGCTTTCTGCGCATACTCAGACAAGGTGGGCTATCTGTCGACGAGCAAAGGTGTGTATCCGGTTAATCTTGAAGATATGACGCTCGGCACCCGAATGGAATCGACCAAAACCTATACATTGCAATATGGTGACATGATGCGTTTCCATGACTATGTTCTTGCCACAGTGGAATATACTTCCCTGCTTCGCATAGACCCTACTGACAATTCGATGAAGTCACTTGAAAC
>CAJUSN010000064.1 GCA_910589095.1 uncultured Muribaculaceae bacterium | reverse complement strand
GTCGCCGTTCATCACGGTGATCACAGCGTTTTCGGGCTGAGTGATGGTGAGGGCATAGCCGAGGTGCTTGGTGCCGATTTTGATCATGTCGGGAGTGATATCACCGCTCACTACGATGGTGACAACATACTGGTTGCCTCCGCCCGGGTTAACGAGGTCGAAGCTTTCGTCGCCAACCATGAATGAGGTAGCGGTGTAACCGTCGGCGGTTTTGAACATGCAGTAGATCTTATCGCCTGCTTCAAGACCGGAAAGAGTTTCACCTTCATAAATCATACCGCCGCTTGCCTTTGTGAAAGTAAGGGTGGCAAGATTTTCAAACTCATTCACACCGGGGCAAGTGAATGAGAAAGTGGAGGGAGCAAGTTCGCGACCTTCAACGAGGGTAGCAGCTGTAGGCGCGTTAGTGCCGTTTACCCAACCCCACTGGTAGTCGGAAGTGGACCATTTGTTGAATACAGCTTCAGAGTTGTCAGCAGCATTGGCAGCTTCGTTGGGGAAATAGCCATCGGTTTCGCCAAGAGCGTCGAAGGTGTAGTAGCCAGTGAGCGAAGCAATGCCGGAGGGTGAAGTGTAGGCTTTGGCAACATCGTCAGCAGAGAGAGCGGTGTTGAAAGCGTGAACTTCGTCGATCACAGCGTCCATACCATAACCACCTACGTTGAACCATGCGGGACCGTCGCCACCATTCTGAAGATTGGCGGGGAAATAAACGGCCTCGGTGAGGTCAGTGGAGTAAGCGGGTGCGCCGTTTACGTAGATGCTGAACTTAAGGTTAGCGTTGTCAATGACAACAGAAACGTAGTTCCATTCCCCTACAGCGATTTTCGCATTTGTTGAAGTGCCTACTGCAACGCCAGCAGAAGCGAGACCGTGGTCGGAGGCACCACCGTGACCGGCAAGGAAGAGATTGCCTGAAGTGTCACACATTACTACCCAGTTACCATTGTTGTTCAAGTGAAACTGGGGTGAAAGAGCCATCACTACGGCTTTGTCGGTGCCGATGATGTTGGAAGGTTTGAGCCATGCTGCGATGGTGTAATTTTCGCTACCCGACATGGGTGAGCTGAAACCTGCTGCCTCGCAAGGGATAGCCAGACGGTTCTCGGTACGACCGGAGCTACCGTAGCTGGAGGCACGGTTTTTCTGAATAGCCATGTTATCGGCCGAGGCAAGCCCCGGTAGCAGGATGGCCATCAGAAGGAAAAGTAGATTTCTTTTCATGAAATGATGATTGGTTAATATTAAAAAATGATTTAGAGAATTTCTTGATTTAAGGTGACAATGTAGGCTAACTAACTGTCAGACGGTGAGTTGGATATTGATGTATTGAGGAAAAGCGCTGGTCTGATAGCCGCCGGGGGCTTCTGATCTGCGTAATTCCGCCACAAACTTAGCTTATTTTGTTGGCTTTACAAAGAGTTAAAAGCTCTTACACACGTTAAAATACGTTAATTAACACTGTGCGCGTCTACCTCAGCCGTTCTTCGAACTGAAGTATAAGTCAAGAACATCGCGGGCTGCGGTGAATGATGACTGAAGGTTGTCGAGCACTCGCTGCTCTTTCTCGTTCAGTAGGGCTGAGACCTGTGGATTGTCGTAGAAATGGCGACGCAACTGTTCATCGATGGTCTCATACATCCAGTAGCGCGCCTGCTGAAGGCGGCGTTGAGTGAAATATCCGTTTTCGGTTACGAAAGCGAAGTAGCGGTCAATCATGTCCCACACTTCGGCTATGCCGAGTTCGTAATATCCGGAGTAGGTGAGCACTTCGGGCTGCCATCCAGAGGCTGTAGGCGGAAAGAGGTGAAGGGCCGACCGGAACTGGGCTTGAGCGAGCTGGGCGCGGTGGATGTTGTCGCCATCGGCTTTGTTGATGACAATGCCGTCGGCCATCTCCATGATTCCTCGTTTTATACCCTGGAGTTCATCGCCGGTGCCGGCAAGCTGGAGAAGGAGGAAGAAATCGACCATGGAGTGAACGGCGGTTTCGCTTTGTCCCACACCTACGGTTTCCACAAAAATATTGTTGAATCCGGCTGCTTCACACAGCACTATGGTTTCACGTGTCTTACGGGCCACACCACCGAGTGACCCTGCCGAGGGACTGGGACGCACGAATGCATTGGGGTGGACGGCAAGACGCTCCATGCGAGTTTTGTCGCCGAGAATACTTCCTTTCGTGCGCTCGCTTGAAGGGTCTATGGCCAGCACGGCCAGTTTGCCTCCATCTTTGAGGACGTGGAGCCCGAACACGTCGATGCTTGTGGATTTTCCTGCCCCCGGTACCCCTGTAATGCCAATTCGGCGGGAGTTGCCTGAGTGTGGGAGGCATTTTTCAATCACCTCCTGAGCCAAAACCTGATGCTCGGATGCCATACTTTCCACCAGTGTCACCGCACGCGAGAGCATGGTGATGTCGCCGCGCAAGATGCCTTCAACAATTTCGCCGGATGTGAGGGCGCGACGTTTCTTGCGGCGTGTTAGGTAGGGATTGACGGATGGGGGTTGAGCCACACCGGAGTTGACGTTGAGACCTTTGTATTCTTCTTGGTTTTCGGGATGGTGCATCGGAGGGGCTGAGATTATGGGGTTAGGAAAAAAGGTTGTTGAATCAATAGACTTCGCCTATCACGCGGATTATCTGCGACGGGGCTTTGGGTGCATTGGCAATGAGAGTGAGTCGAGCGTTGAGTGGCTGTCCGGCGCGGAGGAGCGAACGGTCCACGGTTACTTTTACCGTTGTGCTTTTGCCGGGCTTGATTTTCATGGATTTGGCGCTTACTTCCACTGCCGGATCGGCGGTGAAGAGCCGACGGATCAGCAGCTCACTCTTGCCGGTGTTGGTAATGGTAAATGTGCGGGTCTCCTTTCCCTCACCGGGGGTAAGGCGGTCAAAGTTGACTGTTTCGGTGCTGAGGGTGGCTACGGGAGCTTTGTCCAGCTGTTCGGGGGTGAGGTTTGAGAAGTTTTCGTTGACAATGAGAGTGGTGGCCACAGTGGCTCGCGCCTGAGGATCATTCTCGGAGTCGGGGATGAGGATGAAATGGTCAGTGACCACACCGTAGTCGGGGCAGCGGTCAGTGTAGGCTGTGAGCGAAAGGGATCCCTGCTCACCGGGCAGAATCACCTCGGGGCGGAACAGGGCGTTGACATAAGGCGGCAGCGAGTCAACGGCAGGTCGCATAGGGTGGTCGGTGGGGTTGTAGATGTTTACAGCCGCTGCAAGAACGCGCCCTTTAGTGGCCTGACCAAACGGAGTCATTGAGTTGCTGAGCCGTGCACTTCCGGCTTCAACCGGGTAACGGGTGGCCAAAGTGGATGGCGACCCTATGACGGTTCCTTTCAGGAGCAGGTTGACGCTGCCTGTGTTAGTTTCGACTCTCACCTGCTTGGAGAATTTGCCGGGGCGTCCGATGGCGTCGTAAGCCACTCCGATGACCAATGTGTCGCCGGGCATCACGGGAGTGCGGGGGTAGGTAGGGCGCGTGCAACCGCAGTTTGCGCGTGCGTTGAGCACTGTTACCGGTTCACTGCCGGTATTGACGGCGCGGAACGTGCAGTCCACCACACCGAGGTCTTCATGAAAGGCTCCGAAGTCATGGACGGTTTCAATCCAGTGGAGTTTGGGCTGGGCCCAAGCGGTGGCCGATGAAAGGAGAGCGAGCAGGAGCGCTCCTATGTAATGTTTCATTGTGAAGTCAAAAGATGAGGTTAAATCATGGGATTATCACACCGGTGAAACGCAGCGATGTGCGCTTGGCGTTTTTGGCGTTGGTGCGTACTTTCACTTCGCGTTTGAGCTCGCCTTTGCGTCCGGCAGGATTGAAGTTAATGGTGATATAACCTGATTTTCCGGGGGAAATAGGTTCCTTGGGATAGGAGGGCTTTGTGCAACCGCAGCCGCCGTTGCTGACGGATATTATCACAAGAGGTTCAGAACCGGTGTTGGTGAATTTGTATGTGGCTGTCACATTACCTTTCGAAGCGTGAATTGTGCCAAGATCAAATGTGGAATTGTCAAATTTGATTTCGGCTCCGTTGCCGGCGGCCCAGGCGGCTACGAAAGTGGAGATGGCCGCGATAAGAAGCAGGAGATATCTTTTCATGATGAGAATGTTTTTTTGCGATGAGTTCCTATAGTGATTGATACTTATAATCACTTCTATGTTAACGGAGAGGACGGCAATAAAGTTGTGTTCAACCGGTCAGGCGTTCATCGGGTGCAAATATAATGATTATTTCCGACAAGGCCAACTGCGATTGGTCCCGACATGACAGCGCCCGGAACCGTGGGGCTCCGGGCGCTGTCATTGCGATCCGTTTGTTAATTGATTACACTGAGATTGAAGGGGTGAGTTTTGCCTGTGTAGGCTGTCATTTTTCCTTCAAAAGATTCGGGGGTGAGCACACCGGTGAAGTTGCCGGTCACCTCGCCTTTGTCGTTCTGCTCCTCAAGGGTGATTTTGCCGGTCTTCTTGTCGAAGTTTTTCACTGTGAGGATGAGGGGATAGGAGGGACCGTACTTATCATAGTAATATGATCCGGTTTTCATGCCTTTGTCAATGGTCATGTGAATGGCGAGTTTGGTTCCAAGCTTGCCTGCAAGTGCGTATGGGCCATCGCTGAGATTGGCTTTCTTGGAGGTATCATGGGTTTTGATGAATTCAGCATATTCGTTGCCGGCAGGGGTGAAGTTTTCAAAGAACTGTTCTTTAGAGGGTATCTTCATGGTGATGGCGCTCACGCTTGACCCGCCATGCCAGTTGAAGTAAACGGTTTCGGTGCGGGCTGTGCCATTGGCGGGAATGTCGATACCTTCTGTAATACGGCGTTTACGACTCTCTTGGCCCCAGCCCATGTATTCATCAAGCCATGTTATCTCATACTCATTGCCTTTGATGTCCTGGTCAGTGGTGTTTTTAAATGTGAAGTAGCCGCGGCCTTCATCCATACCGAACATAGGTTCTTTTGTAGTGGTGAAACCAAGGCTTTTGACGGCGTTTTTCCGCGAAGCTACGTATTGGTCGAAGAGGTCGGCGCTGAGGCTCTCCACATTGCTCATCATTTCGGCGAGTTGAACGTCGGTGGGGGTTGGATTTTGCTTGAATGCGCCAACCTTTTTGGCGAATGAGATTGCAGCGGTGGGATATTTGAAAATGCCTTTGGAGGAGGCCACGGTCATTGTGCCGCCGGGATTCGTGCGCACCATGATTGAGGCACCGTTGCCAAGAGTCACGTTGTAGATTCCTTCTGAATCCGAGGGCGTAACCGTAAGGCTGTCGGCCTCGAATTCTATGGATATTGAGTCGGCTTCGGCTATGTCGGGATATATTGCCAGCAGTGAGTCGGTCTGAAGATTCTGAACTTTTGCGGCGAAATCAGTGGCGAAGTCTCGTACGGCCTGTTCATGGCTGTCGGTGCATGAACAAGCGAGGGTCAGCGCGATGGCTGAAGTGCAGATTGCATGGAGTTTTTTCATGATCTGTGATTGGTTGTGAATGGTTTGGATGGAGCAAATTTAATCAAATAATCCGAAAAAGCATGCTAACGGTCAAAAAAGTTGGGCAAAAATCGCTTCGTGCGGAGTGCGTTGTAACCTCATAAAACAAAAAGGTCCGCGAAACCTTATGGAATCGCGGACCGGATATGAATGGGGATTGTAATTCGGAATTACTTGCCCTGTGAGAGCTGCTCCTTGAGAGCTGCAAGAGCTTCGAGGTCGCCGAGAGTGGCGCGTTCGATGGGCTGGTTGAGAACGGGAGCTGCTTCCTCGCGCTTAGCTGCACGCTTAGCCTTGCGGGCTTCGTTGCGTTCAGCTTTGTTTGCATCTTCGTGGATGCGGCTGTGTGAGAGGATGATGCGCTTGCTGTCCTTGTTGAACTCGATAACCTTGAAGTTGAGTTTTTCATCAACTTTGGCCTGAGAGCCGTCCTCTTTCTGGAGGTGCTTGGGAGTGGCGAAGCCTTCAACACCGTAGGGGAGAGCGACAACGGCGCCCTTCTCTACCATCTCAACGATAGTACCTTCGTGGATAGAACCGGGGGTGAAGATGGTTTCGAATACTTCCCAGGGATTTTCTTCGAGCTGTTTGTGACCGAGGCTGAGACGACGAGCGTCCTTGTCGATTTCAAGCACCTGTACCTGGATGTCGGCACCGAGCTGAGTGAACTCGCTGGGGTGTTTGATTTTCTTGGTCCAAGAGAGGTCGGAGATGTGGATAAGACCATCCACGCCTTCTTCGATTTCAACGAATACACCGAAGTTGGTGAAGTTGCGAACCTTGGCGGTGTGCTGGCTTCCAACGGGGTAGCGGATTTCGATATCTTCCCAGGGATCGGGCTTGAGCTGCTTGATACCGAGGCTCATCTTGCGATCGTCGCGATCAAGGGTGAGGATAACGGCTTCGATTTCGTCGCCAACCTTCATGAAGTCCTGAGCAGAGCGGAGGTGCTGGCTCCAAGACATTTCGCTAACGTGGATGAGACCTTCAACGCCGGGAGCGATTTCAACAAACGCACCGTAGTCGGCCATAACCACTACGCGGCCCTTGACTTTGTCGCCAACCTTGAGGTTGGGATCGAGAGCGTCCCAGGGATGGGGCATGAGCTGCTTGAGACCGAGAGCGATACGCTTTTTCTCGTCGTCGAAATCAAGGATAACGACGTTGAGTTTCTGGTCAAGCTGCACAACTTCTTCGGGGTGAGAAACACGGCCCCAAGAGAGGTCGGTGATGTGGATAAGACCGTCCACGCCGCCGAGGTCGATGAACACACCGTAGCTGGTGATGTTCTTGACAGTACCTTCGAGTACCTGACCTTTTTCGAGCTTGGCGATGATTTCGCGCTTCTGCTGCTCGAGTTCGGCTTCGATGAGAGCCTTGTGGCTGACAACGACGTTTTTGTATTCCTGGTTGATTTTCACAACCTTGAATTCCATTGTCTTGCCCACGAACATATCGTAGTCGCGGATGGGGCGAACATCGATCTGCGAGCCGGGGAGGAATGCTTCGATGCCAAATACATCGACGATCATACCACCCTTTGTGCGGCACTTGATGTAGCCCTTGATGATTTCGTCTTTTTCCAAAGCCTCGTTGATGCGTTCCCAAGAGCGGGCAGCGCGGGCTTTGCGGTGTGAGAGGATGAGCTGACCTTTCTTATCCTCCTGGTTCTCGATGAATACTTCCACCACGTCGCCAACTTTGATGTCGGGGTTGTAACGGAATTCATTCATGGGGATGATACCGTCGCTCTTGTAGCCGATGTTAACCACAGCTTCACGCTTGTTGAGCGCGATGATGGTACCTTCGATTACGTCTTTGTCCTTGACGGTGTTGAGGGACTCGTCGTAAGTTTTGGTGAGTTCTTCGCGAGTCTTTTCGCCCTGAGCTTCTCCTTTCTCATAGGCATCCCAATCGAAATCAGCGATGGGCGAATTTTTTAATTCTTCAGTCATTAAATAAGTTAATAAAATAGGGTTAATTATAAAAAGCCGTCGCATGGCAGTCAAAGGGACAGAATGCCCCCGGACTGCCAACGACGGTGCAAAGTTACGTATAATTTTCTAATTCGCAATGTTTTTGCGAAAAATTAAGAAACTGTAAGCGTGCCGGGATGGACGGATAGGTCAGAAATTGTAGCCTACGGTCAGCTGCACTAAGTTCTCGCGGAATTTGACGTCGTCGTCGCCGCTCATGTTGAGCATGCCCACAGAGCCCCCCACGCCAACGGTGAAATGGTTGAAATTGACACCTGCACCGAAGTTCCAGAGAAGGTCTGCGCGGGGCATTCCACCGTCGCCATAGATTGATTCGGAGTCAGACGCGCTCACGCCGTTTTGCTTCGCCGACACGTGAAGCTTACCAACAATTCCCTCTTCAAACATGGGACCGGTGTAGACAAATACGTTAAGATTGTCGGTGAAGTCAAAGTGATAGCCGAAGTTGAGGGGGATGCGCACACCGAATTTGCGGAAAGAGCAATCAAGATCGCCTTTGAAGCCGGGGATGTCAAGCGCATCGGATTTTACGCCATAGGTGTCGTAATAAAGAGAAACTCCTGGCTCGAAGTATAGGTTTGCCACAAGGGGGAGATTGTAGACCCCACCTACGGTGAATCCTACTCCGGTGTCGAAAGCGTCCACCGAAATAGGGCCGGATTTCATGCTTGTGGGGCACACAACGTCGAGCGATGCGCGGATGCCCCAATAGCCTTTATTGTTGGGATTGTTGAATACTGAACTCTGAGCGTTTGTGGCGAGGGCTCCGATAAGCACCAAGGCAGCCATTAAAAATTTCTTCATACAATGATGTGGTTTAGGTGATAAGAATTAGTTTGCAGGGTGTGAACAGTGGTTCACGTGGTAAAAGTAGTTAAAAAGTTCGTAACTCCGTCTTGCGGATGGTGAAAAAGTGAAATTATGACCAAAAATTATTCTTTTCGGAAAGAACGGAGCGTGTCAATGAGCGAGGTGAACTGCTCGTCGGTAAGGAGTGAAAGGGCGGCGCGTGCGGTTTCGGTGAAATCGGAGCGACGCTGGGTGTTTTCCATTACACTTTTACCCTCTATGAGAGCCAGGAGGAGCCCGCAGAGTGTAGTACAGAACGGAAAGACAGGGATGGCCCAGCCCATTGTGGAGCGGAAAAGCATTGACGCCACTACTATCATTGCATCAACTGTGGTGAAAGCCATAAGAGTGAGGAGATAGCGCAGACATTTGTCAACGCTGCGACGGTAGCCGCCCGAAGTGAGTGGTTGGCCCTCCCGCCGTGCCCGCCGCAAGCCGCTGCGCAAATCTATCACCACGGCTATAATCACGGCAGCATAGTCAATGAGAAGCATTGTGAGGAGCCATAGAAGAGTTTTGGAAGTGTCGGGCGAAAGATGTAGGTCCATAGATTTGCTTTTTGCAGCAAAGTTACAGCCCGACAGGGGTGTTTGGCTCGCCAATTTCAATAATGGCTGATATAAAAATAGGTGTCGCAAGGACACCTATCTGTTGTGTGGAGAATTTTGATAAAATCGGTTTCGTGAGGACGAGAGAAATATTCGGGTCAGCGGGAGAAGTCGTGGAGACGGGCAAGATATTTGCCTATGATGTCAAATTCAAGGTTGACGCGAGTTCCGGGCACAAAGGTGTGGAAGTTTGTGTGCTCGTAGGTGTAGGGTATGATGGCTACGCGGAATGTGTCGCGCTCGGAGTCGCACACGGTGAGGCTTACACCGTTGACCGTAACCGAGCCTTTTTCAACAGTGACATATCCTTTAGCCGCCATTTCGGGGTCAATTTCATAGCGGAACTTGTAGTACCGGCTGCCGTCGACCTCCTGGATGTCTTCTACCACGGCGGTGCAGTCAACGTGGCCCTGCACAATGTGGCCGTCGAGACGACCGTTGAGAATCATGCTGCGTTCGAGATTCACTTCTGAACCTTCGGTGAGCAGGCCGAGATTTGAGCGGTCGAGAGTCTCCTGAATGGCTGTTACGGTATAGGTAGAGTCATCGTGGAGCGCAACCACGGTGAGGCAAACGCCGTTGTGGGCCACTGACTGGTCAATGCGCAGCTCATCGGTAAATGAACATTTCACACGTATGTGGCGGTTTCCGCCTTCATCGATCACGCCGACCACTTTGGCGGCTTCTTCAACTATTCCTGAAAACATTTTTTGATGTATGTATTTAAAATGACATTGGCCACAAATTTACGCAAAAAAGCGCAAATATTGTGGCCAATAAAAGTTAATGAGGCGGGATCAGTCGTTTTCAGGGCGGAGTCGACGTACGGTGACGCCGGTCTGCCACATTTCGCTTTCGCGCATCTGGCGGAGTTCCTCGTTCAGTTTCTCACGATAGTCAGGCTGCGAATTCGAGTCAATTGAGATTTGAGCTTCGGTGCCGTCCTCAACACTCTTATAGAGCCGCTCGAGCACAGGCTTGACAGCATCGTGGAACGGATCTTTCCAATCAAGTGCGCCACGCTGGGCGGTGGTGGAACAGTTGGCATACATCCAGTCCATACCTTTGGCTGCAAAGAGGGGCATCAGTGACTGAGTGAGTTCCTCGACAGTTTCGTTGAAAGCCTCGGAGGGGGTGTGGCCATGTTCGCGGAGCACTTCATACTGAGCCTGGAACAGTCCCTGGATGGCGCCCATGAGCGAGCCGCGCTCACCGGTGAGGTCGCTGACGGCCTCACGCTTGAAGGTGGTTTCGAAAAGGTAGCCCGAACCGATGCCTATGCCGAGTGCTATGGTGCGGTCATAGGCATGGCCTGTGAAGTCCTGCTCTATTGCAAAGCTGGAATTCACGCCACGGTTTTCAAGAAACATGGAGCGGAGTGATGAGCCGGAGCCCTTGGGGGCAACCATGATGACGTCGATGTCGGCGGGGGGCACCACACCGGTACGGTCAGCCCAAGCAATGGCAAACCCATGGCTGAAATAGAGGGCCTTACCCTCGGTTAGATGGGGCTTGATGACGGGCCAAACTGACAGCACGGCCGCATCAGAGAGAAGGCACATGATGATGGTGCCGCGTTTGGCCGCCTCCTCGATTGAGAAGAGGGTCTCGCCCGGTACCCAACCGTCGGCCACAGCCTTGTCGTAGGTTTTGCCGGGTCGCTGTGCTACGATGACGTTGAAGCCGTTGTCGCGGAGGTTCAGACTCTGCCCGGGGCCTTGAACGCCATAACCGAGCACTGCTATTGTTTCGCCTTTGAGAACCTCGCGGGCTTTTTCAAGAGGGAATTCGGTGCGGGTAACCACAGTTTCCTCCACACCTCCAAAATTGAGTTTTGCCATAATTGAGCTGCTATTTGGTTTTATTTTTTGATTTTTAATGAGCGGGTGCCGGATGCAGTGCGCACCTCGAGGATGTAGATGCCGGAGGAAAGATGTCCTATGGCAAGTTGCTCTGAGGCAGCGGTAGAGGCGACGAGACGTCCGTTCAGGTCATATGCGGAAAGCATGAGCACCGGTTCTCCGGCGTTAACCTCCAGAATGTCACCACTCACAGTGAAAGTGAGGGGCGAGTCGCTGTCGGCTGCTATGCCACCAATCGAAGCGAGATCTATGACGGTGATGGTGCGGGTGCCATATATCTCAAATCCCGCCGCGGGTGTTTCATTACCGATTGACACACCGGAGGGGCGCGTTTCTACTATGGGCATGTAGACACCTTGTTCAACAGCAGGACGGTAGTTGAAGTTCAATGTCTTTTCCTCGCCGGCTTTTACGCTCTGAGTGCCCATGTAGGCAATCTCACCGCTGGTGTTCGTGAGCTGACGCAGGCGGAGATAGAGCGGTCCGGTGAAGTTACGAAGCGCACGGTAGGTGAGAGAGCAGGCCACACGCTCACCCTTTTCCAAAGAAGTGGGTAGCTGAAGGTCAATGACTTCAATGTCAATGAGGTCAGAAGCGGTGACCGTTACTTCAGTCGGTGTGATGTTTCCGGCCAAGGGGGTCTCAGTGCCCTGCGCATCAATTGCGAAGAGCTCAAGTCGGTAATTGCCGGGATCCATGGCAGCTTTACGTGAGAATTGCAGGTTCATGGACTGGCCCTTTTCGCAAGTGATATTCTGCTGGAGGAAGATATAGGAGCGGGAATCGTCGGCAGTATCCACCAAACGGGCCAGGAGGGAGGCTGTGCCGCTTACGCCGTAGTTGCGTGCCGGGGCTATGATGTGAAGGTATTCGCCTTGTGTCACAGGCTGCGCGCCTGCCGAGTTCTGCCAGTAGGCTTGTCCGGTGAGGCGTACCACGGGGCCGTCGGGGGCGGGGAGCACGGTGATGGTGTTGCGGCCAACCTCTGAGTCGTCAAACGGATATTGAGGGAAGGATTTCTCAAAAGCGGTGAGCGAATATTCGCCTGGTGCGATCGACGCGGGAAGCTGCATGAGCAGGTCGAGCTCCTCGGAGCTGAGATCATAAATGTTGACATCGGCTGTGACGTCCACTTCTACCGAGGGGTTTTCAACCGACGTGAGTCGTACTGTGATGCTGTCAAGGCGATAGTCGGCGCTGCGGTTGTCAATGTTGAGGTGGAAGAGAGCGGCACCTGCGGCATAAACATCGCCATCGGTGGTGATTTTGTCAAGGAGAACCACGTTGGGTGCGGGTTGATGCTGATTTCCAAGTTTTACCACACCGTTTTTCACAGAAGCTTCAATATAGGCGGGAAGGCCTATGGGGTGACGCAGGATTATCCATTCGTCACGGCCGTCGGGGAGATAGCCCATGTTGATGCGGTAGTCGTCGCCGTCGGCCACGCCTGAAGCATTGGTCGACATTCCGCGAAGGTTTACCATGACACTTCCGGAGCGTCCGCCTGCAAATGCCGGCACTGTCACCGCCTGCGATCCGAGCACTTTCACCACTTGATTATCCTTAACCAGCACAGCACCAGCCTTACCGTTTACGGCTTCGGTGTCAAGATTTTCAATGAAGGTCATCAAGGTGAAGTCAGAGCCGTAGTCAACCGCGCTGAGGCGAGTTGCACCGTAGAGCGAAATTGCCGGTACGGATCCCGCGCGTGCAGGCATTATGCCGGTGATGATTTCCTGTGCGCGGTTGTAGCCACCGGTTCCTCCACCTTCACCAAGGCTGGTGGGGTCAAGATGGTTGATGAGAAAGTAACCATTGCTGCGTCCATACCAACCCCAGTTGATGTGTACGAAATCATTGGAGTCATATCCGTCGCACACAAAGGCGTGGCCGCCGGTTCCGGTGTCGCTGGTGGCTCCGTAATATACGGGGCGTCCGGCATTGAGTTCGGTCTTGATCATGCCAAGCCATTCGGCTGAGTTGTAATACTCGCGCGTGTGGAGGCGGAGTGCACTGTCGTAGCCGAAATATTGGCGGAGAGCCGCGGGAACCATCATGGTGTAGGCTCCTGAACCTTCCTGCGCGTATTGCATCTCTACAGCCACTCCGAAATGAAAGGCAAGAGTGGAATAGGCGAGTTTCTGCGATGTGGTGACGGACTCCGGCACTGCGCCCGGCATTGAGTTCCAGTTGTAGGTGGTGTTGCCGAAGTTGGCCGACAGTTCATTACCGCCGAAGGTGTAGCTCTTTGAGCCGGTTCCTTTAGAGGGGTAGTTGTAGAACTTCATTATTTGTG
>CAJUSN010000063.1 GCA_910589095.1 uncultured Muribaculaceae bacterium | reverse complement strand
AAACCGGCTTCACTGTGGGCATCATCGATGATGTAACTTTCACTTCGCTTCCCCCCGTTGAAGAAATCGCACTCAGCGGCGAATCAACCTATGAAGCCAAGTTCTATGGCCTCGGTGCCGACGGTACTGTAGGTGCCAACAAGAACTCCGTGAAAATCATCGGTGAGAACACTCCCAAATATTGCCAGGCATACTTCGCCTACGACTCCAAAAAGTCTGGAGGTTTCACCTGCTCTCACCTTCGTTTCGGCGATGATCCCATCCGCTCCACCTATCTGGTGACAACCCCCAACTTCGTGGCTTGTCACGTTCAGGCCTACCTCCACATGTACGATGTTACTCGCGGTCTCCGCGATGGCGGTACATTCCTTCTCAACACCATCTGGGAAGGTGAGGAACTCGCCAAGAACCTCCCCAACAAGGTGAAGAAATACTTCGCTGACCACAACATCACCGTTTATTATATCAACGCAACCAAGATTGCTCAGGAAATCGGACTCGGCAACCGCACCAACACCATTCTCCAGAGCGCATTCTTCCGCATCACCGAAGTTATCCCCGTTGACCTCGCTGTTGAGCAGATGAAGAAATTCATCGTCAAGAGCTACGGCAAGAAGGGCCAGGACATCGTCGACAAGAACTATGCAGCTGTTGACCGCGGTGGTGAATACAAGCAACTCCCCGTCGACAAGGCTTGGAGCAACCTCTCCGAAGAAGCTGCCGAAGCAAACAACGATCCCGCATTCATCAATGAAGTTGTACGTCCCATCAACGCTCAGGATGGCGACCTTCTCAAGGTTTCTGCTTTCAAAGGCATCGAGGACGGCACATGGCAGCAGGGTACCGCCGCTTACGAAAAGCGCGGTGTGGCCGCTTTCGTTCCCGAATGGCTCTCTGAAAACTGTATCCAGTGTAACAAATGTGCCTACGTTTGCCCCCACGCCGCCATCCGTCCCTTCGTACTCGATGCTCAGGAAATGGCCGGTGCTCCCGTATCGGAAGATCAGACTCTCCCCGCAATCGGACGCACTTTCACCGGAATGCGCTTCGTTCAGTCAGTCGATGTTCTCGACTGCCTCGGATGCGGCAACTGTGTTGACGTTTGCCCCGGCAAGAAGGGCGTGAAGGCACTCGCCATGAAGCCCCTCGAAACTCAGCTCGGCGCTCAGGCCGAATGGGACTACTGCGTGGCTAACGTTGCCTCCAAGCAGCACCTCGTTGACGTTAAAGCCAACGTTAAGAACAGCCAGTTCGCAACCCCCCTCTTCGAGTTCTCCGGCGCTTGCTCCGGTTGCGGTGAAACCCCCTACGTGAAACTCATCAGCCAGCTCTACGGCGACCACGAAATGGTGGCTAACGCTACCGGTTGCTCTTCAATCTACTCCGGTTCCGTTCCCTCCACCCCCTACACCGTCAACGCCAAAGGACACGGTCCCGCTTGGGGCAACTCTCTCTTCGAGGACTTCTGCGAATTCGGCCTCGGTATGTTCATTGCCAACGAAAAGCTCCGCGCTCGTCTTGAAGAGAACATGAAGCAAGCTCTCACCTGCTCTTGCTGCTCCGATGAAATCAAGGCTCTTGCACAGCAGTGGCTCGACAACAAGGACGACGCTGCCATCACCCGCGAAGTGGCCGACAAGATTGTTCCTCTTTGCCAAAACTGCTCTTGCGACACCTGCAAAGCCATCGTTGAACTTCAGCACTACATCGTGAAACGCTCACAGTGGATCATCGGTGGCGACGGTGCAAGCTACGACATCGGCTTCGGCGGTCTTGACCACGTGCTCGCTTCAGGCAAGAACGTCAACATCCTCGTTCTCGACACCGAGGTTTACTCCAACACCGGCGGTCAGGCTTCTAAAGCCACTCCCATCGGCGCAATCGCAAAATTCGCCGCTGCAGGTAAGCGCGTTCGCAAAAAAGACCTCGGTCTCATCGCCTCTACCTACGGATACGTTTACGCTGCTCAGGTTGCTATGGGCGCCGACCAGGCTCAGACTCTCAAGGCAATCCGCGAAGCAGAAGCCTACGACGGTCCCTCTATCATCATCGCTTATGCACCCTGTATCAACCACGGTATCAAAGCAGGTATGGGCAAGGCTCAGCAGGAAGAAGCCAATGCAGTGGCTTGCGGCTACTGGCACCTCTGGCGCTACAACCCCGCTCTCGAAGAAGAAGGTAAGAACCCCTTCACTCTCGACAGCAAGGAACCCAACTGGGATGAATTCGAAAACTTCCTCAAAGGCGAAGTTCGCTACGCTTCTGTAGTGAAACAATATCCTCAGGAAGCTGCCGAACTCTTCGCCGCTGCTAAAGCCAACGCTCAGTGGCGCTACAACAACTACCGCCGCCTTGCACAGCAGCAGTGGGGTGTTGATCCCGAAATCGGCAACCTGCCCAAATAACAGGTAGCCTACCCATTCAGAAATTACGTACCCTGAATACACCCGTCGCCCGATTGTCCTCCCGGACCATCGGGCGACCTTTTTTCTTCCCTCAACCTACTGAATCAAATCAATAAGCGCCAGTAAAGGCTTAGAGTATGTTTAATTTGATTTAAATTCAATCATACTCTTAGAGATAAACGTAAACATACTCTTCTTTTTTGAATAAATTCAAACAGCTTCCCACAATCTGGAACCCCGCTTGACCTCTGCCCTCAAATATTAAACATGTCAACACCACAGAATGAAGCAACATACACCAATCTCCAGTCATATTCGCCTCCGCAACCGCCACACATTGTTAACGTTTGTTAATCTTCAATTCTCTCCACACCATTATCAAATTAAAATACATATATTTGCCAATATCAAAGTGTTTCTGCCACCCCTCTCCTTCACCCCTCCCTTTCTTGCCATGAATATCCCCCACTTCATCCCACTTCTTTTATTGCTTTTAGCTTTCGCCTCCGCGAAAGCAACGACACTCTCTACAACAGATTTTTCTGAAGTTAATCCCGACAGCAGTCGTCAAGTAACCCGCAACATAGAGCAACTTACCGATGGCTTTCGTGTTACTTACCATATTAAATCTTTTCAACTTGTCAGCAATCCTGCAAACGAAAAGGACCAAATCCACCTTGAAGGCTTCTCAACTCAAGAGACCCAAAACGGGCTGAAACTTCCATGGCGAAACGACGCCTTCGTTGTACCTCAAAACCATTCTGCAACAGTGGAAATTGAAAGCGCTTCTTGCAATGAATTGGACATTGCACTCCCATATAATTATTCGCTCGCCATACCTTTATCCACGCCTCAAGGCTATTTCCCGATCAACACAGTTGCTGAAGAGAACCGACAGACATACCGAAAACATACTGTTCTAAACATAGGCATATCACCAGTGCAATACGACATTGCCACTTCCCGCGCCCGCATCTATTCAAAAATAGTATACCGCATTACCTATCGCCCTCAAGAACTCGCAAGCCGCTCTTCTAAAATTGCCAATCGTATTGACACACTCTCTTCTGTCCCCGGCAATCTTATACCGGGAATTGCATTCCCTCTTCCTTATGATTCCATCAAAATAGATGACTATCTAATGCAATCCACTCCTGCCGACGCAGGATACCTTATCATCTCTACACCTGAACTCGCAAACGGGGTCAATCGTTTCGCTGCATGGAAACGCATGCTGGGCTATAATGTCAATTGCCTATACCAACCCTCATGGACCACAGAGGAAATTAAGAGTGCCATACAAGACTGTTATCAACGTGACGACCGCTTACTTTACTTACTGTTCGTTGGCAGCAATAACAAAGTGCCCGGTGTAGAGTTACAATTTAATTTTAACGGTAAAGAAGTAACCTACGTTTCAGACTTCCCATACGCCTGCATTGACGGTGATGACGACACTATGGCCGACCTTTTCCGCGGTCGCTGGGCCACTGATGACGCAGGGGAGGTAGAAGCTATCGTTGATAAAATCATGCACTATGAACAGCATCCTACCCAAGACTCTATTTTCTATCGTACCGGCGTTCATTGCTCGTATTTTCAATACGATCCCACTATAGGATTCCCATCTGACAAGTATTTCAACATGGAACGAGGAACATTTGTAAAAAGTTCCGAAGACGCTCGTAATTACGTATGCTTCGTTGATAAACCAAATAGCTCACGCAAGGAAGTAGAACGAATTTATTGGGAAAACAAGATAGATGGACGCACACCTTTAGCTTGGGATTTTCGCGATTATTGGTCCGGAGAGATGTATGTTCCCGATGACGTATTAGAGGAAATCGCCCTTCAAAAATCATTTGACGACTTCCGAAATGCTATTGAAGATGGAAGATTTTATGCGCTTTATCGAGGGCATGGATCTCCAACTCAACTTGACTCAAATGAGCTTTCCTCCTATTTCACCACCCGGGATGCATACTCACTTAATAACAACGAATGGCTCACTCTATTCCTTAGCATATGTTGCGATACGGGCGACTTCAGAGATAATTGTTTTGCGCAGAGCCTTCTCTCAAATGAATGCGGTGGCTCAATTGCCACAATAGCTGCATCTTCTTCAGCTGAGCCTGGATATAACGCAACACTGACATGTGCTCTGTTAAATGCCGTATGGCCTACTCCCGGATACTTTTCCACACTGAAATTTCTTTACGATTTCAGCTTCACAGGCGAAAAGCCGATATATCAGGTAGGGCAAATCCTTGATAAAGCTCTCAACACCACTGCCCAATATTATAAAGATGGCAAGAACTATGACCTTTACACCAAACAAATTTTCCATTGCTTCGGCGACCCTTCCACAATGTTCACAACCGAGGTCCCAGATGAATTTCAAAGCGTATCATGTCATCGTTCCGGAAACTACCTTTCAGTAAGGATTAGTGATGAAAAAGGTTATATTTCAATCTTTGATCACACCACGGACTCGGTCAAAAGAATTTACGGTGACTATCTTTACTACGCCTGCGCACATCCCGAAAATGTTAGCGTCGTAGTGTCGGGACACAATAAAATCCCTTTCATATCTCCGGCCAAAGGTTACACCACGTCAGGTGAAACCGAACGCCAAAGCGCCAGCCGTATTGTTCGCTGCATTGACCAAGGCGGAGTTCTTCAAGTGGACTACGAGCTTGGTGCCGAGGCAAAAAACGCAAAAATTATGGCACTTGACTTGTCAAACAATATGATAAGAGCCGATGTACCTGTATCGGGATCATCTGGCTCAGTCGGGCTTCACATTCCTTACGGCATATATGCCATTGTACTTTATGGAGAAAATATCGCCATGCACACTGTGAGGGTAATTGTTTCACGAAATGGAAGATAGGAGAAAAGAACATGAAAAGAATCATACTTATCGTTTTATTTATCGCATCCGTATTATCGGCATTCGCCGTTGAATTTTGGACTAAGTATCGCATCGATGGCATCTATTATTGGCTAACATACCATAATGGCAAAGGCGTTGCGCAAGTGACCCACGGGGACACCTTGTGTTCATCTGTTTTTAAAATAATAGATGTGTTACCCGATGGAAGCTTAAAAGAGATTTATCCCGGGGCTTCCGCCGGTAAAGCCTCTGAAGCTGCGAAAATTCAAGATGAGGATATCACATCCCTCTCGCCAGGATCATATAGAAAATTCCCTGAAAACGCAATAAGCACCAAGCGACACATTGATTATAGTTACCCCGGACAAACTATAGTAAACAATTCTTATTATAGTGGTGATATTGTTGTTCCCGACTACGTTGTTTTTCGCGATACTGCCTATAGTGTGTATAGCTTGGACTACGGTGCTTTTTACAAATGCAAAGACCTCACATCGCTCACACTTCCAAATTCCATTGAAGAGATAGGAGGTGACTGCTTCTATCTATGTGAAAACCTCACCACAATGAACGTGCCGGCAAGCCTGAAATCAATCGGGCACCACTTTGCCTATGGCTCGGGGCTTAAAGAACTGAATCTTCCTGACTCAATCGTATCTTTGTGTGAAGGCTTCAGTTCAGATATAATACTTAATTTCAGCGACAATATTGCAAAACCTGAACGGGGTTACGCCCCATTTTTCCGTTCTTATAGCGGATTGAACTTGGAATCCTCCTCATGTCCGGCGCCGGAAGTGTATCAATTCCCAAAATGTTGCTTTTTTCTTGATGAAGAAGCTATCCTAAGGGGACCCGAAATCTTAGTCTTTCCTGACATAGAGTCATTCGCTTCAAATCACAAGGGTATCTCATATCGCCCCAAATACATTGTGTGCCTGGGTAGCACTCCGCCAATAATCGAAGAGTTCAATCCTTGGTATTGGCTCACCCCCTTGGATATCGGCATAGCCGATTCTGATAAATACTTGCCCGATTTGGAAGGTTATAAAAAAATTTATGGGCCCGAAGGCCTCCTTGCCGATTACACAGGCGTGACCCTCGTAGTTCCCGAAGGGAGCGAAGAGTTCTACCGCACAGCTCGGATATGGTCTAATTTTGAGAACATTCTCGGCGTGAAATCTTTCGACCGGTTCCTTGACGGCACAGCCGCCACCTCGCTCACACTCGATGACAACGCCACGCCTGACATTGCCATAACGCCCTACGGCATCTCGGTTTTCGCCAATGCCGAAACAACGATAACAGTCACAACCATCACTGGAGTGCAAATAATCTCGCGGAACATTTCCGGCACAGCCTCGATTCCTCTCCCTCCCGGATTATATATTGTCAAAGCGGGCTCTTCTGTCAAAAAAATCAAAATCTGACCAACCCGGACAAGCTGTTTTAGCGGATAATTCGTACGTTTATGGCATGAAAACAAGTCCGCGACCGATTGAGCTACTCGCTCCCGCACGAAATGCTGAAATAGCCATTGAAGCATTGCTATATGGAGCCGATACCATTATACTTCATGGAGAAAATATACTTCATGGAGAAAATATCGCCATGCACACTGTGAGGGTAATTGTTTCACGAAATGGAAGATAGGAGAAAAGAACATGAAAAGAATCATACTTATCGTTTTATTTATCGCATCCGTATTATCGGCATTCGCCGTTGAATTTTGGACTAAGTATCGCATCGATGGCATCTATTATTGGCTAACATACCATAATGGCAAAGGCGTTGCGCAAGTGACCCACGGGGACACCTTGTGTTCATCTGTTTTTAAAATAATAGATGTGTTACCCGATGGAAGCTTAAAAGAGATTTATCCCGGGGCTTCCGCCGGTAAAGCCTCTGAAGCTGCGAAAATTCAAGATGAGGATATCACATCCCTCTCGCCAGGATCATATAGAAAATTCCCTGAAAACGCAATAAGCACCAAGCGACACATTGATTATAGTTACCCCGGACAAACTATAGTAAACAATTCTTATTATAGTGGTGATATTGTTGTTCCCGACTACGTTGTTTTTCGCGATACTGCCTATAGTGTGTATAGCTTGGACTACGGTGCTTTTTACAAATGCAAAGACCTCACATCGCTCACACTTCCAAATTCCATTGAAGAGATAGGAGGTGACTGCTTCTATCTATGTGAAAACCTCACCACAATGAACGTGCCGGCAAGCCTGAAATCAATCGGGCACCACTTTGCCTATGGCTCGGGGCTTAAAGAACTGAATCTTCCTGACTCAATCGTATCTTTGTGTGAAGGCTTCAGTTCAGATATAATACTTAATTTCAGCGACAATATTGCAAAACCTGAACGGGGTTACGCCCCATTTTTCCGTTCTTATAGCGGATTGAACTTGGAATCCTCCTCATGTCCGGCGCCGGAAGTGTATCAATTCCCAAAATGTTGCTTTTTTCTTGATGAAGAAGCTATCCTAAGGGGACCCGAAATCTTAGTCTTTCCTGACATAGAGTCATTCGCTTCAAATCACAAGGGTATCTCATATCGCCCCAAATACATTGTGTGCCTGGGTAGCACTCCGCCAATAATCGAAGAGTTCAATCCTTGGTATTGGCTCACCCCCTTGGATATCGGCATAGCCGATTCTGATAAATACTTGCCCGATTTGGAAGGTTATAAAAAAATTTATGGGCCCGAAGGCCTCCTTGCCGATTACACAGGCGTGACCCTCGTAGTTCCCGAAGGGAGCGAAGAGTTCTACCGCACAGCTCGGATATGGTCTAATTTTGAGAACATTCTCGGCGTGAAATCTTTCGACCGGTTCCTTGACGGCACAGCCGCCACCTCGCTCACACTCGATGACAACGCCACGCCTGACATTGCCATAACGCCCTACGGCATCTCGGTTTTCGCCAATGCCGAAACAACGATAACAGTCACAACCATCACTGGAGTGCAAATAATCTCGCGGAACATTTCCGGCACAGCCTCGATTCCTCTCCCTCCCGGATTATATATTGTCAAAGCGGGCTCTTCTGTCAAAAAAATCAAAATCTGACCAATCCGGACAAGCCGTTTTAGCGGATAATTCGTACTTTTGCGGTATGAAAACAAGTCCGCGACCGATAGAGCTACTCGCTCCAGCACGAAATGCTGAAATAGCCATTGAGGCGTTGCTACATGGTGCAGATGCCATCTACATTGGAGCGTCGTCACACGGCGCTCGCTCTGCAGCCGCCAATTCTGTAGAAGATATCGCCCGAATTGTAGAGTTCGCCCATAAGTTCAGAGCCCGTGTATACGTTACGCTCAACACCATTATCTATGACAGCGAGCTCGCTCAAGTGCAAAAGTTGGTCTGCGAATTGTACCGCATTGGAGTCGACGCCCTTATTGTGCAGGACATGGCTCTGCTCCGCATGGATATTCCACCCATCGCGCTCCATGCCTCGACGCAGTGCGACATACGCACCCCCGACAAGGCACGCTTTCTCGCGTCAGTAGGGTTTGAACAGCTCGTGCTCCCACGTGAAATGACTCTGCAGGAGATGCGAGAGATCCATAACGCCATTCCCGGCACCCAGCTCGAGGCATTCTGCCACGGCGCCCTATGCGTGAGCTACAGTGGCGACTGTCAAGCCGGATTTGCAACACAACGCCGCAGCGCCAACCGCGGTGAGTGCCCTCAGATATGCCGCCATGAGTTTGATCTGACTGATGCCCGGGGAAACAAACTCATTCAGGGACGCCATCTCCTCTCCTTACGCGATCTCAACCGATCTCACCTTATCCCCGACATGCTGGAAGCTGGCATCTCATCGTTCAAAATCGAAGGACGCCTCAAGGATGCAGCCTATGTAAAAAATACCGTTGCGGCCTATCGGCAAGCTCTCGACCGAGCAATTGCTGCGAAGCCCGACGAATATGTGCGCTCTTCGCAGGGTATCAGCACAATATCTTTCACCCCATCTCTTTGCGAGAGCTTCAACCGCGGATTCACCACTTATTTCACCTCCTCCCCCCGCCCAAACGAAAAGATGGCTTCAATGCTCACACCTAAATGGATAGGAACGCCGGTGGGAAAAGTGATACGCTGCACCCCGCGCGAAATCCGGGCAAAATTGACAACCCCTATCGCAAATGGTGATGGCCTCGGTTTCTTTGACCGCGCCGGCCGTTTTTGCGGTTTCAGAGTGAACCGCGCCGATGAATCCACGCTATACCCCGCCACTCCGCAACAAATTACCTCTGGCACTGAGCTTTATCGCAACCACAATAAACTGCGCGAGGAGGCGCTTGCAGCTCCAACTGCTTCGCGCACCATACCCGTTGACATAACCCTCCGTCCCACCCCCTCCGGTATTGCTATCGACGCGTCTACTCAGTTCGGCCCATCCGTTTCACTCCTTGCCGAAACGGAAACCCAAGCGGCCCGACAACCACAAGCCGAAACACACCGGAAAGCTTTGGCCAAGATGGGCGACACCATTTTCACCCCCTCTTCCATCACTGACCTCGCCCAAAACCTTTTCATCCCCCTTTCGCAATTGACTGCCTTCCGGCGAGAGGTTTTGGAAAAACTCACCGAAAACATATCCCTCACTCATCCGCTTCACTATCGGACCAAAGAGGATCACACATCTCTTTTCCCCGAAAGCCAACTCACATACCACCACAACGTAGCCAACAGACTTGCACGCGAATTCTACAAGTCGCATGGCGTGACTGAAATAGAGCCGGCTTTGGAAACCACCGGAAATGGTTGCGCGGCCAAAGAAAAATCCGGGAAGCTCACTGTAATGACTACCCGCTACTGTCTGCGGCGCGAATGTGACCGATGTCTCCGCACTCCCTCCGGCAGTCAATGGCCTGCGAAACTCTACCTTGAGAGCGGACCTGACCGCTTCGAACTGGAATTTGACTGCACGCACTGCCTCATGCACCTCGTCGCCACGCACTGAACCGACTCGGCCAAGTATCCATAGGTGAGCCTCAACGTTTTTTCGTTGCATTTTGACCCCCTGCAAGTTGCGGATTTTACGGGGATTTGCTAAATTTGCATCTCAGAAACAATTGAACTCACCTTGCAACATGAAAAAAGATCGCATCCTCGTAACCGGTGGTACAGGCTACATTGGCTCACACACCGTTGTTGAACTGCAAAACGCAGGTTACCCCGTGGTAATTATCGACAACCTCTCCAACTCCAACATAGATGTCCTTGACGGCATTGAACGAATCACCGGCCTCCGCCCCGACTTTGTCGAAGCCGACTGCACTGACATCAACGCCCTGAAGGATTTGTTCGCAAAATACCCCGACATTCGCGGTATCATCAACTTCGCCGCATCTAAAGCTGTGGGCGAATCAGTTCAGAAACCCATCCTTTATTATCGCAATAACCTCAACACCCTCATGAACCTCCTCGACCTCATGGGACCCAACGGTGTGAAAGGTATCGTATTCAGCTCATCATGCACCGTGTATGGCGAGCCCGATGTCAACCCCGTTACCGAACAATCGCCCATCAAGAAGGCCACTTCGCCCTACGGAAACACCAAGCAGATCTCTGAAGAAATCATCACTGACGTGATTGCTTCCGGCGCTCCGTTCAAAAGCGTTATCCTTCGTTACTTCAACCCCGTGGGCGCTCACCCCTCGGCCGAGATTGGCGAACTCCCCAACGGTGTGCCTCAAAACCTCATCCCCTATCTTACCCAAACTGCAATGGGCATCCGCAAGGAGCTCAGCGTGTTTGGCGACGACTACAACACCCCCGACGGTTCTTGCATCCGTGACTACATCAACGTGGTTGACCTCGCCAAGGCTCACGTCATCGCCGTTGAGCGTATGCTCGAAGACAAATCGCAGGACAAAATCGAGATTTTCAACCTCGGCACCGGCCGCGGCACATCAGTGCTCGAGCTCATCAACACCTTTGAAAGCGCAACAGGAGTGAAAGTCCCCCACAAAATTGTTGGCCGTCGCGAAGGAGATATTGAAAAAGTATGGGCCGATCCCTCCTATGCCAACGACGTTCTTGGCTGGGTCGCTGATTCCACATTGGAGGACACCATGCGCTCCGCTTGGGCATGGCAATGCAAGCTCCGCGAACGCGGCATAATGTAACAAGCTATCAACCAATGCACCGCTACATCTCCAACGTTTTTTCACGACTTCTATTTCTCATCATAGCCTTGGCCGCCTCTTTGGTGGCCAAGGCTCAAATTTACGCCCCCGCAGACGCTCAAGTCAATCCCGACTCCTCCAGCATTGACACCACTCTCACCGTTAGCCTCCTTACAGCTGCTCCGGGGAGCGAAATCTATCAGCTCGAAGGACATTCAGGCCTGCGATTCCAGTCCGCATCCTCCGACGTAGTGGCCAATTGGGGCCTCTTCGACTTCAACACCCCCAACTTCGTGTATCGCTTCGTGAAAGGCGAAACTGACTATTGCGTCGGGCTCATCCCATTCAGCTATTTCCTACTCGAATATCGCCATGAGGGGCGGCGAGTGACCGAGCAGGTTCTGAATCTCACCCATCAGCAGGCAAATGAGTTAGCACGTCTCGTAACAGAAGCCGTGCGCCCCGAAAACCGCACCTATCGCTACAACTATGTGCTCGACAACTGTGCCACCCGCCCTATCTCTTACATTGAGCAAGCCGTAGGTGACAGCATCCGTTTCCACACCGACTCCATTGCCGAAAGCGCAACGTTTCGTTCCGAAATGAAACGCTTTCACAAAAGTTATCCATGGTATCAATTCGGCATAGACCTCGCCCTCGGTTCCGGAATTGACCAACCCATTTCGACCCGAATGGCATGTTTCGCCCCCGTCACCCTCAGCGCTATGGCCTCCAATGCCACTATTGGCCCGTCGACTCCGCTCGTCAAGCAAACGCGAGTCCTGCTTGACGGTCTTCCCCAAGGCACAGCCGAACCACCCACCCCTTGGTACCTCACACCTCTCTCTATTTGCTGGCTGGCAGCCGCCATCACTGCACTCATACTTTGGCGCGCATCCCGCAAGCACAGAATAGCACGCGGACTCACCGCCCTTTGGTTCAGCTTATTGGCCTTGGCCGGATGCGTTGTTGCATTCCTTGTGTGCATCTCCTCCCATGAAGCCACATCACCCAACTGGATCATACTTTGGATCAATCCCATCTGCGCCATAGTGCCCGCCACAATCTACATTTCCCGCGCTCGCAAAATACTGCGCGTCTACATGATGGCCAACATCTCCGCCATCATCCTCTATCTGCTCGTAATTGCTTTCGGCTGGCAAAGCTGCAACTCCGCTTTCATCCCCCTCATTGCAGCCGATCTGCTTCTCTCACTGTCATATATTCAACGCTCCAAAAATGCCTAAGCTCTTCATAGCCCTCCTGTCCTGTCTACTTGCCTCAGGTCTGTCCGCTTCCGCATCGGCCCAAACCAACTCCCAACCCGACCTCGTGGTCATCGTAACCGTCGAAGGCCTATCCAACGATTACCTCCACCAACTCTCCGACATGTTCACCCCGGGGGGATTCAAGCTCATACGCTCATCGGGTGTCAACATCGACCGTGTTGACTACGGCTCTTCTATCGATGGCGCCGCCGCATCTGCCATAATTCACACAGGAGCCGCACCCATGGCCAACGGAATACCCGCAGCCAAAGTCTATGACACCTCCACACGGCTCGCCCGCTCTCCCCTCCACGACCCGGCCATGATAGGAAATTTCACTGACGAGACCTTCTCTCCCGCCCCTCTCAAAGTCACCACCCTCTCCGATGAGCTGCGTATAGCCACCGACGGAGTCGGCAGAGCCTACGCCGTGGCCCCGCAC
>CAJUSN010000062.1 GCA_910589095.1 uncultured Muribaculaceae bacterium | reverse complement strand
ATAAACAGTTACTCATTTATCAGAGCCACTTAGCGGTGAAAAAATATTGCCTAATTTACAAAATTACACAAATTATCCTATTCTCCAACACCTCTTCCCAACTTTTCCACCGCTTCCCTCACCCGGGACCTTGCAATTCACGTATGAAATGCCTAACTTTGTCGGTGAGCACCGCCGCACAAACATAAGGACTGATTATTTATGAGGAATTTTTTGAAAGGAATGTTCATTGTGTGGCTGATGGTGACTGCTGTGTCGCTGAGTCATGCCTTGGCTCCCGAAGGGTATTATAAACGTCAGGGCGTTGGAACCTACGGTGTGAATAATGAGAAGATTACATGCCCAAATTGTGGTCGGACCATCGGAAAGTATGACAGTCACATGTGTCCCAAGCAGGGGGGCTCCTCGTCGTCATCGCGCAGCGGAGGCTCTTCGTCGGGTGGTACAGCATCTGAGGCAGATATGCGTGCTTTGGAAGCGAAATACCCCGATATGCAGATTAACAATACCAGCTATACGCCGGTGGATTTCAATCAAGTGCAGTCGGAGTATGAATCTTCTTCGCAGCATGACTCTTATTCCTCCTCCAATGATTATCAGCAGGGCGGTGGTTACAGTCCATCAAGTCACAAGAAGTCGGGCGGTTTTATGAAAAAATTGTTCGGTATAATTCTTTGGGTAGCAATCTTCACGATTGTCTGGAAATTGTTGAAATACGCCATGAAGCGTCTTCGTGCTAAGCGTGAAGTGCAATCGGAGCGCCCCGTCGTGGCTCCGGACAGAGCAACAGCGGCGAAGCCATCAATAAAGACAACGCCCGTGAAAAATACATCCCCGGCTAAATCGCGGCCACGTACACCAAGTGGCGATCCACACGTTGAAAAAACGTTGCAATCAATTGGGAAGCTTGCCGATACAGTGAAGGGTTTCGGTGCCCGCGCCGGTGAGGCTGCCGACCGTTTCAAAAAATCCGACACGATGCAAAGCGCTAAGGCGAGAGTGCAGCAGGGGATGAACGTAGCCTCTGAAAAGGTGAAGGAAAATTCTCAAAAAGTGAGGACTAAGGTCCAGGAGTATGCCGCTGCAAAATCGGCCGCGCGCACAAAATCCGTGACTTCAATAGCCGACGAAATCCAAAAGCTGGACAATCTACGCCGCTCAGGTGCAATTTCCGAGCAGGAGTACCAGCAATTGAAGAACCGCTTGCTGCACTGAATTTTTGTATACAGACCGTAGGGCTGGGTTGTTTGTGTTCGTAGTACAACCCCCGTGCTTACCTGATCATATTCTGCTGATTAAACTGTTTCTTAATGAGATGAAAGTATGGGGGATTTTTTGCAAAATAAAAAATAGTGCCTAAATTTGTATTCCGAAAAATGGTAACAAATGACTGTTTTTCGGAATGTATATGGAAATAAAGCGAGATAATTATCTTAACCTGCTTATAGACAGTCGTCATAATAATATGATAAAGATTGTCACAGGCGTGCGTCGTTGTGGAAAATCTTATTTATTATTTATTTGTTCGGGGATTGGTTAAAAGCTAATGGAGTAGATGAAAACCATATTATTATGGTTGATTTGGAAGATCGTCGTAATAAAGCTTTGCGCGACCCTGACAATCTGTTAGCCTACATTGACAGTCAAATCACGGATAAGAGCCAATACTACATACTAATAGATGAAATTCAATTGGTTGATGAGTTTGATGATGTCTTGAACAGTTATTTAAAGGTTCCGAACGCCGATTTGTATGTAACCGGGAGTAATGCAAAATTTCTATCCAAGGATATAGATACCCGTTTTCGAGGTCGCGGAGAGGAAATCAGGGTTTATCCTTTGACGTTTAGTGAATTTATGTCAGTAAGTCAACGGGAGCCGGAGTTGGCCTTTGAAGAGTATATGACCTTCGGTGGTTTGCCGCAAGTGTTGGAGTTTCCGCAACCTGATCGTAAGTACTCGTATCTCAAAACTTTATTTGCCAAAACATATCTCACCGACATAGTCGAGCGCTATAAGATTAAGAATGATGAGGAACTTGAAATGCTGCTTGATTTCATCTCATCAAGCATAGGCAGTCTCACGAATCCGACAAAGTTGGCTAATACTTTTCGTAGTGCCAATAAGAAGGGGGTCACAGATAAAACTATAAAAACATATTTGGAGTATCTCTGTGACTCTTTTCTGATTGAAAAAGCGCAGAGATATGATGTCAAAGGTAAAGGATATATCGGAACGCCGTATAAATTCTACTTCACCGATTTGGGCTTACGCAACGTCAGGTTGAATTTCCGGCAATTGGAGAAATCCCACATGATGGAAAATGTGATTTTTAACGAATTGCTTGTCCGAGGATTTAATGTTGATGTCGGTGTTGTTCCGGCCACAATCCGCAATTCGGAAGGGAAACAGCGGAAAGTTGCATACGAAATAGATTTTGTATGCAATAAAGGGAATCAACGCTACTATATTCAGTCGGCCTACCGTATGGAATCAGATGAAAAAGTTGAGCAGGAGAGGAACTCATTTCGTAATATAGACGATTCATTCAAAAAAATTATCATAGTGGGGCATCCGATATTGGTTGAACGCGACAATCAAGGTGTGACAACGATGAGTATCTATGACTTCCTTCTTAAAGAGAATTCATTGGAACTTTAGAATCTGCAATGAAACATCTTGAAAATCCATCTGAAAATCCTTTGAAAATATAATTAAACAGGTTCTTACTTTACGGAGGAAAAGATAACTGTTTCAAGAAAAAATAGTAAATTTGCAGAATAATTGACATTTTTGAAAATTTTATGCAGACTCAACAATTTGAGATGGTGGCCAAGACCTTTCAGGGACTGGAAGATGTGCTGGCCGAGGAACTGCGCTCGTTGGGCGCCGTGAATGTGGAACCGGGGCGCCGCATGGTGTCGTTCGAAGGTGACAAGGCCATGCTTTACCGGGCCAATATGTGCTGCCGCACAGCCTTGCGCATTCTGAAGCCCATCTATAAATTCACCGCCGCCAACCCCGATGAGCTATATGAACTTATAAAAGCTTTTGATTGGAGCAGCGTGTTGAGCCTTGATAAAACCTTTTCAATCGACACCGTTTCCAATTCCGATGAATTCACCCACTCGCGTTATGTGACTTATCGCGTGAAGGACGGCATTGTGGATTATTTCCGCGACAAGCTCGGCCCCGAATCGCGCCCTCGCGTTCGCCTTCAGGATGCCGATGTTCGCATCAATGTACACATCCAGGGTGAGCGTGTCACTGTGTCGCTCGACTCTTCAGGCGAATCGCTCCACAAGCGAGGCTATCGTGTGGCACAGACCGAAGCTCCCATCAACGAGGTGCTCGCCGCAGGTATAATCCTGAAAAGCGGATGGCGCGGCGATGCTCCGTTCGTGGATCCCATGTGCGGATCGGGTACATTCGTCATAGAGGCCGCCCTTATCGCCGCCGGTATCAACCCCGGTGTTTATCGCCGTCGCTTCGCTTTTGAGGCTTGGCCCGATTTTGACGCCGAGCTCTTCGATGCCATTTACAACGATGAGTCAAACGAGCGCACTGTCACACATCCCATCATCGGTGCCGACATGTCGCCGAAAGCAATAGCCATAGCCACCGAAAACGCCAAGAGTGCCGGTGTGGCCAAATATATCAACCTTGAGGTGAAGCCGCTCTCGCAGTGGACCGATGCGCCCGAAAACGGTGTGCTCGTAACTAATCCTCCCTATGGCGAGCGAATCAGCACTCCCGATATGGAGGGCCTGTATTCGCTCATCGGAACGAAACTCAAGCAGGTGTTCACGGGCTATCACGCCTGGATAATCGGCTACCGCGAGGAATATTTCCAGAAAATCGGACTTGCCCCCTCGCTCAAAGAACCCATTTACAATGGAGCGCTTGAGTGTGAGTTGCGCGAATATGTGATATTTGAAGGCGATTACCGCTCGTTCCGTCGCGAAGGTGGACATATCAAAACCGAGCGCGAGCAGCGTCCCGAGCGTCAGGATCGTCGTCGCGGCTCTGACCGTGAATGGCGCGATGACGCGCGTCGCAACGGCTTCGGAGGCAAGCGTATGGATTCGTCCCGCAAGCCTTTTGGTCGTGGAGATGACCGCAAGTTTGGTCCAGGTCGCGAGGGTAGACCCTTCAGCCGTGGAGAGGAAAAATACCGTCCGCAGAAAGGGCGCTTCGCATCGCGGGTAGAGGACAACCGTGCTGAAACTCCCGCCTCGGAAAATCCTCTGGCAGCGCGTCGCAATGAGCATGCCCTCAAGAGTATCCTTGGCAAAGAGCCGTCGCTCTCGAAAGATAAGAGCGGTGTTACTTTCCGTCCGCGTCGCGGATGGAAACGTCCCGGCGACAAGACCGAACCCGAAAAATAATCTTTTGCAATATATAACCCATTACTCCCCCCAACAATCATCAATCACCTATGAAGATCCTTCTGCTCGGCTCTGGAGGCCGCGAATCGGCCCTGGCCTGGAAAATAAGCCAAAGCAAACTCACTGACGCCCTGTTTATAGCTCCCGGTAATGGAGGCACAGGAGCCTATGGCACAAATGTGGCTCTCAATCCGCTTGATTTCAATGCTGTCAAAGATTTCGTCAGCACTAATGGAATTGATATGATTGTTGTGGGCAACGAGGATCCTCTCGTGGCCGGCATTTTTGACTTTTTCGCACAGGAAATGCCTCAGGTGTTGGTTGTAGGTCCATCAAAAGAGGGTGCCCGTCTGGAGGGTAGCAAGGATTTTGCCAAGAAGTTCATGATGGACTGCGGTATACCCACCGCCCGTTACCGCTCCTTCACCAAGGAAACAGCTCAGGAAGGATGTGATTTTCTTGCCACTCTCCGTGCGCCGTACGTGCTGAAAGCCGACGGATTGGCAGCTGGCAAGGGTGTACTTATTATCGACAATCTTGAAGAGGCACAGAATAGTCTGCGCGAGATGCTCTCCGGTATGTTCGGGGGTGCAAGCGCCACTGTGGTGGTCGAGGAGTTCCTCTCCGGCATCGAGTGCTCTGTATTCGTGCTTACCGATGGCAACGGGGGCTATCGTATCCTCCCTGTGGCAAAAGATTACAAACGTATTGGCGAAGGCGACACCGGTCTTAACACAGGCGGTATGGGAGCTGTGAGCCCCGTTCCGTTTGCCGACGAAGAATTCATGAACAAGGTGACCGAGCGCATTGTCGAACCCACTATCAAAGGACTGGCGGAAGCCGGTATCACCTACCGCGGCTTCATATTCCTGGGCCTTATCAATGTTGGCGGCGAACCTATGGTGATTGAGTACAATGTGCGCATGGGCGACCCTGAAACCGAGGCCGTGATGCTCCGCATCGATGCCGACCTCGTAGAGCTCATGGCAGCAGCCGCACGTGGAAACCTCGGCACGCTACCTCTTCCTCATTCACCCCTGGCTGCAGCCACGGTTATGATGGTAAGTGGAGGTTATCCCGGTTCATATCCCAAAGGAAAAGTCATAACAGGCATTGACAATGTGAAGGACAGCATTGTGTTCCATGCCGGCACCAAAACCACTCCCGAGGGGCAGACAGTTACCTCCGGAGGCCGCGTGCTCGCTGTTAGCTCCACCGCTCCTACCCTTGAAGAAGCATTGGCCAAGAGTTTTGGCTCCATCGCCTCGATTGACTTCGAGGGCGCATATTTCCGTCGCGACATTGGTCGCGATGTAACCGCAAAGTAAGGGCTTGCCCGTAACGCTGAATATTCCCCTTCTCTGAAGTGAAGCCATCCGAACGCGCACTCACACGCTATCTACGCAGTCGCCTGGGGGCCTACTCCCTTGTGGCCATTGCCTTCCTTGGAATGCTTATCTCAGCCGGTGTTGCACAGCTTCCGGCTGTGGCCACCGGTCGCGGCCTTGTAACCGGCTTGAGTTCCGCATCCTTTATTGGCGGTGGATTCTCACTCATCGGGGCGCTCGCTCTCACCGGATGCATCATGGGCGCGATGGCGCTAATCAACAGTGCATTCAACCTGCTGCGCACCTCTTCGCTCTTGTTTCTCGGGGTGTTCGCTTTTATGGAAGCGGCATCGCCCATTGTCACAACCCGCTTGTCGAGCGGTTCGGTGGTAGCTCTTGTGGTGCTCGGAGCAATGGGGCTGATGTACTCTGTTTATCAGCAACCGGTATCTGGGACCAAGCGCATATTTCTTGCGTTCACTCTGCTCTCGGCAGGCTCTATGGGGCAGTATGCCTTCGTGGGTTATTGGCCTGTGTTTCTTGCCGGTTGCGCTCAGATGCGTTGCTTCTCATTTCGGACTCTGCTCGCGGCACTCACCGGTCTGGTGGTGCCGTGGTGGATAGGCTGGGGCTTTGGTTGGATCACACTTGACTCCATCACGTTCCCATCCGGGCTGAGCGTTTTTTCTCAACTTGACTCCATAGACGCCGCGCAACTCACAGCCGTGTTGATTCTCACGGTTATAGCAGGGTTTGTGCTGACTCTGACCAATATGGTGAAAATCTACAGTTACAATGCGCGCTCACGCTCGTTCACCGGGCTGCTTGTTACGGTGACCATCGCTACGCTTATTCTCACCATGATCGATTTTGCCAACATCACAGCCTACCTGCCTCTGCTCAATTGCTGCGTGGCTTTTCAGGCTGCGCTCTTCTTCCGCATTAACGCCGAAAACAGAGGGTATATAGCAGTGTGCATCCTTCTCGGTGTGTTCTTCCTTCTTTTTGCATGGAGCTTGCTATGACAAAGCCAGAAATAATAATTGAACGTAACATTCCGTTTGCCGATGGTATTTTCGGTGAAAATGCCCGCGTAATCCGCCTCTCACCTGAGGAGATTACACCGGAAGCAATGAAATCGGCCGATGCCCTTATAACCCGTACCCGCACTTGCTGCGACTCACGACTGCTGGCCGGTTCACGCTGCCGCATTGTGGCCTCGGCTACAATTGGGCTCGACCATGTTGACCTCCCTTGGTGTCGGGCCAATGACATCATAGTCAGGAATGCTCCCGGATGCAACGCTCCTGCGGTGGCGCAATATGTGTTTGCCTCCATCATAGCTGCCTATGGGTTGGATTTGCGGAATCTCACGCTTGGTATAATAGGAGTTGGTCACGTAGGCTCGATCGTAGAGCGATGGGGAAGAGCGTTGGGTTTGAACGTGCTCTGTTGTGACCCTCCCCGGGCTGAAGCGGAAGGGCGCGACAAGTTTTGCTCGCTTGCACGGATTGCGGCTGAGGCTGATATAGTAACCGTCCATACGCCATACACCACCTCCGGTCCCCATCCGACGCATCATCTGTTGGGGCGCGATTTCTTGAATTCGCTCACCTCAGGATGTATGGTAATAAATTCCGCACGAGGGCCCATTGCTGATACTTCGGCTCTTCTGGAAGCCATTGACAACGGACATGTGGGTCGCGCGGTAATCGACTGCTGGGAATCGGAACCCGATATCGACCGTCAATTGCTTGAAAAGACATTCATCGCCACGCCTCACATTGCCGGCTATTCGCGTCAAGGCAAAATCCGCGCCACTGTAATGGCGGCGCAAGCTGTGGCCGACGTTCTCGGAATTCCGGCTCCGGAATTCTCCATGCCGGTGCCTCCGCCTGCTCCACAGACGGTTACCGCACAGGAAATCGCGTCAAGCTATGATCCGCTTGCCGACACTGCCATGCTCCGCACCAATCCGGAACAATTCGAGCAGCTCCGCAATCACTACAATCTGCGTTGCGAGGCCGGATTGTGATATCAGCGCTTCTTGCGAGTTGTCGTGCTCTTCTTGCTTGTGGCTTTCTTGGCGGCAGTGGTTTTCTTAGTTGAGGTCTTTGTGGCGGTTGTAGAGGTTGCCCCGTAGCCATCCTTTTTGCAGCGGTCGCTCATGTGTTTTATGCGGGCCTGCGTGTCGGGGTGAGATGAGAACATCTTGGTGAGATACGAAGAAGATCCTCCGCTCTTCTGTTCCAGTGCCTGCAGCTTTTGGAATGCCTTGACCATTCCGTAAGGGTTCTTTCCTTTCGACACAAGAAAATCATAGCCGCAGTCATCCGCCTCGGTTTCCTGCGAGCGCGAATATTTCGCATTGACAAGTGTTTCGCCAATAGCTCCTAATTGGGAGGATGAGAGAGCCCCGATTTTTCCACCCATTGCCGACAGACCATCGCGCAAGGCTCCGGTAAGCAACTGGTTTTTAAGCGCATTTTTTGAATGATGTTTCAGTACATGGCCTATCTCATGTCCAATCACACCCAAAAGTTCATCATCGGTCATTATATCCATCAGCCCCGTGTACACTCTCACGCTCCCGTCGGGACACGCGAATGCATTAACGTCGGAGGTCTGATATACCTTGAAATTCAGCGGAATGCCATCGGCTGAGGTTATCCCTGAGGTAAGTCGCTTTAATCGTTGTGTGTAAGGACTTGAGGCTCCGAGCACCTTGTTTTGCTTGTCCATCTGCGCCACGGATGCCTTCACATATTCGGCCATTTGCGCATCGGTCAGTGTCATGGCCTGGCCTGTTTTGACAAGCCCGCTGAGCGCGCGTCCCCAACTGAACTGCGCATGGACAGCCGGGACAGAGGTAAGGCAGAGCAGCAGGCCGCCAAGAAGCGTCAATTTGAAAGTCTTATGCATCATTGTCTCATATGTAATACCGACGGACGGTAGGGTTATGGTTTATATACAAATACGCCGACTTTGGAGTTCGCTTTTCAAGAAAGTTGCTTCATGAATTGATAGCGGCCGTATGAAGGAAAGATTGCACTATGCCCAATTGTGATAACGCTCTTAATTATTCAAGGCCGTAGTCCTTGATTTTGCGGTAGAGTGTGCGCTCACTGATATTGAGTTCGCGGGCTGTGTCCTTTCGGCGGCCACCATTGTTTTCCAACGCGCGCCTGATAGTTTCGCGCTCCGTCTCCTCAAGAGTCATCACAGGCTGGGACGGTGTGGCAGGTTCGGGCGCGATATGTTCGAAGGGCGATGGTGCCGGCTCGGTGTATCTCACCAGGCTTGTAGGTACCTCTATCACCTCCACAGGTTTCCCTCCGGGATCCTGCGGAAGATGTGTGCCCAGCGGAGTGGCGTTGTCAAGGCGTTGATGCAGACGGTCTATTTCTGCCTGCATCCGGAAAATCATGTTGAACAGCAGCTCGCGTTCCTGATCATAGGAATGGGTGGAATGTGATGACACCGTGGGAGTGTAGCCCAATCCGACATCAGGAATGTAGGGCATCAACTCATCGGAGTTTACCTTGGAGCCTGCGAGAAACAGCGAGATCTGCTCCACAACGTTTTTAAGTTGGCGCACGTTGCCCGGCCAGCGGTAGCGCAGCATAGCACTGCGCGCGCTTTCTTCCAGTGTGACGGGAGGCATGGAGTAACGTTCCGAAAAATCCGATGCGAATTTACGTGCAAGTAAGGTTATGTCGTTTCCGCGGTCGCGCAGGGGAGGCACTGTGATCTGAACTGTTGATAGACGATAATACAAATCTTCGCGGAATCGTCCGCTCCTCACAGCCTCTGCCATATCCACGTTAGTGGCTGCAACCACTCTTATATTGGTGCGCTGTACAGTCGAGGAGCCAACTTTAAGAAACTCTCCGGATTCAAGCACGCGCAGCAACCTTGCCTGGGTTGTTAGCGGAAGTTCCGCCACTTCATCAAGGAAAATCGTGCCGCCGTCGGCCTCTTCGAAATAACCCTTTCGGGCGGAAACAGCTCCGGTAAACGATCCCTTTTCGTGTCCGAAAAGTTCCGAATCTATAGTTCCTTCCGGTATGGCGCCGCAGTTCACGGCTATGTAACGCGCATGTTTGCGTGGACTGTACGAATGGATTATTTTCGGAAAGAATTCCTTTCCCGTTCCGCTCTCTCCGGTCACAAGCACCGACAGATCTATCGGAGCTACCTGAATGGCGCGTGCCACGGCAGCGATGAGCGCAGGGGCATTGCCAACAATGCCGAATCGCATTTTGGCCTGTTGGACTTCCGGTGATATATCTGTTATCTCAAGAGCCATGTTGTTTTCTTAATGCTTTATTCGTCAGCCGCGGGAAGTGTCATCTCTCCGCAGAGTGGCACTGTCAGATTGTGACGCACTTCGGAGTTGTCCATCCCTTGGCCAAACAGGAACATCATTTTGGTTATTGCCGCCTCGGTGGTGATGTCACCTCCTGAAACCACACCTGCGCTCACCATGGCGTCGCTTGCCGCGTAGCGTCCCGGCAGCACACTGCCACCCACGCATTGCGTCACGTTGTACACCACCATGCCGCGACCTATGGCATCTTTAAGTTCATCCAGGAACCATGGCGAAGTAGGGGCATTGCCGGCGCCGAACGAACGTAGGACCACACCCTTGGTATCGGGGGTGTGTAGCGCATAGCGCAACACTTCGCGTCGCAGACCCGGGTAAAGGTCAATCACCACAATCCGCTTGTCCATCCCGTAACACACGCTGAAAGGCTCGTGAGAGTGATGCCTGTAGAGCGCGTCCTCATTGTAATTTATGCCGAGCCCAATCTTGGCGAGCTGAGGATAGTTGTGGCTTTTGAAGGCGTTGAAATTATCGGCCGAGCGTTTGGTGGCGCGGTTGCCTCGCCAGAGGTAGTTCTCGAACAGTATGGCCACCTCCTGTACCATTGGGTCGCCATGGCGGTCAAGTGCGGCTGCTATCTGCACGGCCGTGATGAGGTTTTCCTCACCGTCGGTCCTCACCTCGCCGATAGGCAGCTGCGATCCGGTTATGATGACAGGCTTGCGCAGGTTTCTCAGCATGAACGACAGCGCCGATGCGGTATAGGCCATGGTGTCGGTGCCGTGCAGCACTACGAAACCATCGTAGAGATGATAATTTGTCTCCACAACGCGCGCAATCTCTTCCCAATGCTCCGGACTCATGTCGCTTGAGTCAATAGGAGGTGTGAACGAAACATTCTCGATCACGTAATTGAGCATCTTCAGCTTCGGCACATTGTCTATCAGATGGTCAAAGTCAAACGGTTGGAGAGCCCGGGTTTCCGGATTCTCTATCATACCTATTGTGCCACCTGTGTAGATGAGCAATATGCGAGGTCGGCGGGCCGTAGGATTGTTCATGGCCTAAATGAGTGTTTAATGATTGTTGATCAGCGGAGGCGGTACAGTCTTTGGCAAAGTGATTATTTCACCTGTGCGCCGGGTACGACGGGTGCGCTCGGGCCAATGACCACAAGCGATCCGTCGGCGTTTTCGGCTGAAAGAATCATACCTTGCGAAACTATTCCTTTAAGTTTGCGTTGCGGAAGGTTGGCTATGAAGCATACCTGCTTGCCTACAAGATCCTCGGGATTGTAATATTTGGCTATGCCTGAAACAATGGTGCGTTTCTCCAATCCATCGTCAATGAGGAAACGGAGAAGTTTGTCGGCTTTGGGCACCTTCACGCATTCAAGAACAGTTCCTACGCGCAGGTCAGCTTTCATGAAAGTGTCGAAGTCGACATCCTCGGCCTGAGGGGCTGCTTTGAAATTCTTTATCTTGTTCTCCTCCTTGATGCGTGCAAGACGGTCGAGCTGCCCCTGGATGGTGGCATCGTCGATCTTCTCAAAAAGAAGTTCGGGCTGAGCCAAGGTGCGTCCTGCCGGAATCAATGAATCGGAGCCCAGTTCGGCCCATGTCAATTCATCCATGCCAAGCATGAGTGCCAGTTTGTCGGAGGTGAAGGGGAGGAATGGTTTGAACGCCACCGCTATGTTGGCGCATATCTGGAGTGCCATGTTGAGGATGGTGGCAGTGCGGGTCATGTCGCTCTTAGCCACTTTCCAAGGTTCTGTTTCCTGCAAATAACGGTTGCCGATGCGTGCAATTTCCATTGCTTCTTTAAGTCCTTCGCGGAAATGGAAGGTTGAAAGAGCGGCTGTGAGGCGGTCGGCGGCTGCGTTGATGTCGCGGAATGCATCAGTGTCAACCTGCTGCAGTTCACCGCGTTCTGGTACAGCTCCGTTGAAATATTTGTGGGTCAGTACCATTGCACGGTTCACGAAGTTGCCAAGGATGGCCACGAGCTCGTTGTTGTTGCGTGCCTGGAAGTCGGCCCATGTAAAGTCGTTGTCTTTTGTCTCGGGAGCATTTGCTGTAAGCACATAGCGAAGCACATCCTGCTTTCCGGGGAAGTCGGCCAGATATTCGTGAAGCCATACTGCCCAGTTGCGCGAGGTTGAAATCTTGTCACCCTCCAGATTCAGGAACTCATTGGCCGGAACGTTGTCGGGCAGTTGGTAGCCGTCACCATAAGCCATAAGCATGGCGGGGAAAACAATGCAGTGGAACACAATGTTGTCCTTACCGATAAAGTTGATTATGCGGGTTTCGGGGTCTTTCCAATACTTTTCCCAGCTGTCGGGCATGAGCTCTTTGGTGTTGGAAATGTAGCCTATCGGTGCGTCGAACCACACGTAGAGGACCTTTCCCTCCGCGCCTTCAACGGGCACGGGTACACCCCAGTCAAGGTCGCGGCTCACCGCACGTGGCTGCAATCCCAGGTCGAGCCATGATTTGCACTGTCCGTAAACGTTGGTTTTCCACTCCTTGTGGCCGTCGAGAATCCATTTGCGCAGGCTCTCTTCCCAGCGGTCGAGCGGGAGATACCAGTGGGTGGTTTCACGCATGGTCACCGGCGCTGAGGTAAGGCTTGAATGGGGGTTGATGAGGTCAGTTGCGTTCAATGATGTGCCGCACGCCTCACACTGGTCGCCGTAAGCGCGGTCGCTTCCGCAGTGGGGGCAGGTGCCTGTCACATAGCGGTCGGCAAGGAATTGGCCTGCCTGCTCGTCGTAGGGCTGCAGTGATGTCTGCTGCACGAACTGGTCGTTGTCGTAAAGGCGGCGGAAAAATTCCGATGCTGTTTCTTTATGGATTTCGCTCGTTGTGCGTGAGTAGATGTCAAATGATATGCCGAGGCCCTCCATCGAATCCTTGATGATGGTGTGGTAACGGTCAACAATATCTTGTGGGGTCACGCCTTCATTGCGTGCCTTGATGGTGATGGGCACTCCGTGCTCATCGCTGCCACCGATCATAAGAACATCTTCACCGCGCATTCGGAGGAAGCGCGCATAGATGTCGGCCGGCACATACACGCCGGCAAGGTGGCCAATGTGGACAGGCCCGTTGGCATAGGGTAGGGC
>CAJUSN010000061.1 GCA_910589095.1 uncultured Muribaculaceae bacterium | reverse complement strand
AATGTACGTATTTTTACAATACATTTTAACAACCGCTTATTTACATTGACCCATTATTATCTCATTGTTTGCACGGCATTTGTTCCCAAGACAAAAAGCGCCTTATTTTGTCTTATAGACAGGACAATTTTGTTTTTCCGCTGTCGAGAGAAGTGGGAGACAGCCCACGAACCGAGACTGTGCAATGAAATTTAGATATCTTGACAAAAAATACGACTTGAATGGAACTTTTCAACCAAGATTGCAACTAACTTTGTAAAGATGTAATATTGTATGACAGATCAAACGGAATATAATCGCAAGTTCACTGATATGGTGAAACGACATGAAAAGACTATTTTCAGTGTCTGTTTCTTCTATGCCAACTCCGATATTGCATTTGAGGATCTGAGGCAGGAAGTCTTGATTTCGTTATTCAAAAGTTACAGGAGTTTCAAAGGACAATCGACTGAATCAACATGGATATATAGAGTTTGCCTCAACACCTGTCTTTTGTCTTTGCGGAAATCTATCAGTAAAATTCATACCGTTTCATTGGATGAATTACCTTGTGTGAATTTTGAGGCTGAAACAAACGATGACTTCTTGCAAAAACTTCAATGGCTATATTCCGCAATCTCACAACTCAATCCAATGGACAAAGCAATTATTTTGATGTGGCTTGATGAACTGAGTTATGAGGAAATAGCTGGTAATATAGGGATACCACGCAATACAGTAGCCTCCCGTCTATCCCGAATAAAAGTAAAACTTTCATCCCAAAAACAGAAATGATATGGAACTTGAAGATTTGAGAACCACATGGAAGTCCCTTGGAAAAGACATCGAGAATATTTCAAAGAATGATGCAGAGGAAGTTCTGACCAACCATAAACGCGATGTAAAGACCTCTCTTACAAATCGCTTCCGTTGGGGGATTATCATTTTAATCGTAGCTATAATCCTTCTCGGCACATCTCGATTATGGGCGGTCATAAAAATGCCTGAGTGGTGGATTGGAGCCTTTTGTATCCTCTTTGTATCAGGTATAGTCATTATGGCATTCCTTATACAAAAAATCGCCAAGATAAATCTCGGTGAGGATACACAACTACAAGTGATGGAACAAATACTGGCAATCAAAAAAATATATCGCAATTCAGAACTATATGGTTGTGCCGTTATATTGGCGTTGATGATAGCAGGTGTCCTTTGCTCGCCTATACCTTACAGACCAAGTGAAATTGTCTTTATTTCAATTGCAACAGTCATCTGTTATTCCTTGGAATTTATAACATACAGGTCGAATATCAAGAAATTAAATAAAATAAAGAACTGGCTAAATGAGCCGTAAATTTCAATATCATGAAAATTAAAAGACTATTTTTTGCAATTATGACAGCCTGCACGATAGGCATACTCGTCATAGGGTGTGGCAACAAAAATGAATTGCCACAAGAGGAAAGCGTCAACCAAAATCTTAATGTGGCTATCTATGCAGCCACAGAAACAGAAGGTAAAATTACGCCCCTTGAACCTGCTCTTTTACAGGAGTGCGTATCGCTGGATAAAATCATCCATTATGATAGGGACGGAGATTATATCACTGTTCCATTCCAGTTCAAAGACAGTGTTGGATATGCAAAAATTACAGAAGCTAATATTGGAAAACGTATCGTTATTACTGTCAATGGCGAAGTAGTGGCTACTCCAATGGTACAAATGCGTATTGGGAATGGAGCATGTTCAGTCTTGCTTTCAAAAGAACAAGCCCAAAAATTGTTCCCAGAAGAAAAGATTGAGAAACTTCTGCCATAAAGCGACTATACACTGACACACAACTAACAGGTCATGCTTAGAAATTTGCATGACCCGTTTTATTGAATATACTTCTTACGGAATCCAGTAATATGGATTCTATTTCGGTGTTCAGTTACCCATTTTTCAAATTCCGGCACCGTTGTTATGCCATCAGCGATTACAGCCTCATAGTATTCTACACCGTGATAGTCTTTACCCTCCGGTGTTTTAAACTTCAGTCGCAGAATCAGGTCTTTTTGCTCCTGTGTCATTACCTCCACAATTCTGTCTGCCATTCCCTCGAAGTAACCATCATATTCAGTACCTTCTTCAATGTGGATAATGACAAACTGCCATACTTCGGCTTGTGCCCCCTTAACCGTTACTTGGACGCTTTGCTATGCAAAGAACGCGATAGGTTAAGGCACGAAAAACCGCAGAACTAATTGGTAGTCTGCGGTTTGTCTGATTTAGACTACAGAGTGTCCGTAGTAGCAAGTGGAGCTGGAGGGATTCGAACCCTCGTCCAAACGCGGAACTAATGAGCTTTCTACATGCTTAGTCTCTACTTGGGTGTCGGACGCCGGCAGGCAAGAGACCACCAACCGTCGCCTTATCCTCTAAATTTTCGGCCGGTACCCGAGGCTTGCGCCGGCCTATTCCCGATTTATCTGCACCGCCTTGTCGATTAGTCTCGGGACCAGGACAATCGGGCGATGTCTTGTCGCTGCAACTGTTGCAGCGATTAAGCTGATCTACTATACTTCAATCAAGCAGCAAGAGCGTAGTTGTTTTCGCCATTTAAAAAAGTCAATGTCGGAGTTTAAAGAGATCCTTCCATTATGGCTCTGCATGCTTACACACCACCTCTACACGCTGTCAAAACCGGTCAGCCCCGTGTTGTTGCATCGCTTTCTCGCGGTATGCTTCCCCGAAGAGCTCCTTATCCGGAACTCCAAGGGAATTGCAAAGTTACTACATACATCCCGTTTCAGCAAACTTTTTAACATTTATTGCCGTCAGCACCACCAATAGCAACTATTTGATAAACAAATCACATTTTATAAGCTATTTTTGCTTGGATTTACAAAGTTTTTGCGTAATTTTGCAACCGAATTCGCAAAACCCCTTTCAATCGTAACCTATACAAGGGGCTTGGTCAATTCATCGTTAATATAATCCAATGGATTAGTCAACAGGTACAATCACGCTATTTAAATCAATACATTTTCCAAAACGATGAAAGCTTCTGAAGTAATGGCCGACCTTCGCAGGCGGTTTCCCAATGAACCTGAGTATCTCCAGGCCGTGGAGGAGGTTGTAACCTCAATCGAGGATGTCTACAACGAGTATCCTGAATTCGAACGTTACAATCTGATTGAACGTCTCTGCATTCCTGACCGCATCTACTCTTTCCGCGTTTCATGGATTGATGATTCGGGCCGTGTGCAGAACAACATGGGCTACCGCATCCAACACTCCAATGCCATAGGACCATACAAGGGGGGTATCCGCTTCCATTCTTCAGTCAATCAGTCAATTCTCAAATTCCTTGCTTTCGAGCAGACTTTCAAAAACTCACTCACCACACTCGCAATGGGTGGCGCCAAGGGCGGTTCCGACTTTTCTCCGCGCGGAAAGAGCGACATGGAAGTAATGCGTTTTTGCCAGGCTTTCATCACCGAGCTATGGCGCCAGATTGGTCCTGACACCGACGTGCCGGCCGGCGATATAGGCGTCGGCGGACGTGAGGTTGGATATATGTACGGCATGTATAAGAAACTTGCCCGCGAGTTTACCGGCACCTTCACCGGCAAAGGTCGCGAATTCGGCGGTTCGCTCATCCGTCCGGAAGCCACCGGCTACGGCAATGTATATTTCCTCCAATCAATGCTTGCAACCCGTGGCATTGACTTGAAAGATAAGCGCGTGGCAATTTCAGGCTCAGGTAATGTTGCCACATATACAGCCGAGAAACTTCTGGAACTGGGCGCGAAAGTAGTGTCAATGAGCGACAGCGACGGCACCATCTATGTTCCGGATGGAATAAGCCGCGAACAGCTTGACTATATCTTCAAACTCAAAAACATCTATCGTGGCCGAATACGCGAATTTGCTGAGGAATACGGTTGCGAATACTTCCCGGGCGAACGTCCTTGGCACCGCGTGAAATGCGACATAGCCATGCCTTCTGCCACACAGAACGAGATCGATGGCGACGACGCCCGCGCTCTTCTCGCTCAAGGATGCATAGCTGTGAGCGAAGGGGCCAACATGCCCTCCACTCCCGAGGCTATCAAAGAGTTTCTCAACGCCAAAATTCTCTACGCACCCGGTAAAGCAGCCAATGCTGGTGGTGTTTCTGTATCGGGGCTTGAAATGGCACAGAATTCTCAGAAACTGTCGTGGAGCGCAGCAGAGGTCGATGCCCGCTTGAAAGAAATCATGGCTGAAATCCACCATCAGTGCGAACTTTTCGGCAAGGAACCTGACGGATACATCAACTACGTGAAGGGAGCCAATGTTGCAGGCTTCATGAAAGTGGCTCGTGCCATGCAGGCTCAGGGTATTCTTTGATCCCCCCTCTCCCGGACATAAAACATAAATTTGGTGTGGCTTTACGGAAACAATCCGTGAGTCACACCAAATTGTTTTTGTATCTGTTTCGGACCTTCTTGTATTTTTTAACGAGTCGAACTTTCAATGCCTTTGCGCCGTAAAAACACCAATAGGATTTCTTGCCGTGATGGTTCTTACCCCTGCGGCGCTCCTCTCCCCTGTGGGCTGAAGACAAGGCGACCCTTGTGGATCACAGTATGAAAAGCGACTATTGTCTGTTCAAGCCAACTCTACATGCGACACCTTTACAGGCTCTCCTAAAAATATACGTGCCAATTTTGTAAAAGCATCCGGACTTTCCGTGGTACGGTAGGAGCATAGGCCTCCACGCGTGCAGCGCTCAGCAATCTCCGGATGGCGTTCAAGATAATCGGCCAGGCTTTCAGCCACAATTTCCCCCTGCTTCACCACAATTGCATTCTCCGGCACAAACCGACGGATTTTATCATAAAGAAGAGGATAGTGCGTGCAGGCCAGCAACACAGTGTCGACATCAGGATTTTTCGTCATCAAAGCATCCACATATTTCTTAACAAAGAAGTCGGCGCCTCCACCTTCCGCCTCATCATTCTCCACAAGGGGCACAAGCATAGGACACTCCTGTGCCACAGTGATGAAATCCGGAAACAGTTTGGCTATCTCCATGTCGTAGGATCGCGAACGCACAGTGCCGTTGGTTCCCAAAACCCCTACCACTCCATTCCGGCTCAATTCACCCACCTTTTCCACCGTGGGCCTGATAACTCCCAACACTCTGCGTGTGCCATCAATTTGCGGAAGGTCAGTTTGCTGAATGGTACGCAATGCTTTGGCTGAAGCCGTGTTGCATGCGAGAATCACCAACGGGCACCCCTGGGCAAACAGATAATTCACAGCCTGGAGGGTAAACCGATACACAACGTCGAACGAACGAGGCCCGTAAGGAGCCCGCGCATTGTCACCGAGATAGAGATAATCAAACTGCGGCAACCGTCGACGAATCTCTCTCAAAATTGTCAATCCTCCATAGCCGGAGTCAAACACTCCGATAGGCCCGTTGAATGGTAACTCTGCTTTCATGAATAAGTCTGTTTCAATAAGAGTCTCAAATAACGTGAGTTAAAGTGTCAGTGCCTTTCATTGTCAACATAATTTTGGTGATTAAAGACACTGATTAAAAACCCTTTAGATTCATTCCAATAATCTAAACAGTTCCTTAGAGTATGTTTGGATTTAACTCCAAACATACTCTAAGCGGGGCAAAGTTACTCAAATTTTTGCTCTAAAACACGGGTCCCGGCCATAAAAACATGACCGGGACCACCATATTTCAAAAAATCAATACCTTTTATTTCTTGGGATCATAGCCTTGGCTCCGCAGAGCTTCCAGCATGTGGTAGTTCATAGCCTCGGCATAATAGGAAATGATGTGCTTGGCCCAATCGTTATCGGTCTTTGTCCCCTCACGAGTTGCATTATAATGAGTCACTTCTGCGTCGTATGCCTTCAAAGCTTCAACCAATGTGGAATCGGATGAATACTTATCCTTGTGGATCACGGCTGCCTCAGGCTGTTTCGGCTTGAGATCGGGCATTTCGCGCGGAACACCCAGCGCCAGACCGCAAACCAGATATACCCCTTGGGGCAATCCGAGCAATTCCGAGATTGCTTCAGGTGCAGCTGTACGGGCATAACCTATGCAACACGCTCCAAGCCCCAGGGCGCCGGCGGCTGTCACCGCGCTCATCATGGCAAGCGATGCGTCCACTGTACCAAGTATCAAGCCATCGGCCGTTGAAGTTATTTGCGGCATTTCAACTCCTTTTTCTTTGGCCATGAGTGTGATTTTGTGGAAATCGGCACAGAAGGCCATGAAGTGCGAGCAAGTTTTTATCTGCTTTTGGCCCGTAAGGTCATAGAGCTTGAGTTTGAGTTCCTGGTCAGTGATGTCAATCACTGAATACTGCTGGCCGTTGTAGCTCGTAGGGGTGTTACGAATGGCGGCATATATGAAATCCATCTGCTCCTTAGTGATCGACTCGCGCTCATAACGCCGTATACTCCGACGCCCGAGCAATGTTTCTTCTACTGTTTTCAAAATATATATTTTTTAGGTGTTTCTTTCATGATAGTTAACATTCTTGTGACATGCCGGGTTCAATTGACTGCCGCACCTCTAATCATGGATCAGTGCGTTATCAATACTTGGACGGCTGTCCACCGCAAATTTACGCACTCCCGCGCTAATTTCACAAAAAAAATTGCGCATTATTGAATAAAACGCTAAATTCGCACTTACATTAGAAACTGTTTCCATTTATTTTCAGAGAGTTTTCAGATGAAAATCCGAACATACTCTTAGTCATTAAATCAATCATTTACTCTACATTTTTTCACCATGAAAGCAAAAACGCTCCTCGCAATTATTCCTCTCTTGACATTCTCTTTGACTGCCTGTGGAGGCGATGACGATGACCCCACGCCATCCGCGCCACAGGACCCAACGCCCTCCCAACCGACCACGCCCGACGAGCCCGACACCCCGGAAGAAAAGCTCACGCTGGTGTGGCAGGACGACTTCGATGCTGCGGAAATAGACACCTCAGTATGGAGCAGAATCCCTGAGGGAACCCCCGACTGGGCCAAGTGTCAGTCGCTCGACAATCGATGCTATGAAAAGCGCGAGAGTTCCATTGTGTTGCGCGGTATTGTCAACGACAACAAGGAGGCCGACAAACGCGACTATCTCTGCGGAGGCTTGTGGACCAACGGCAAAAAAGCCTTTGGCCCGGGACGTATTGAAGTGCGCGCCCGTATGACCCAGGCCCAAGGCGCGTGGCCTGCGATATGGATGATGCCTTTCAAATCTGAAAGAGGGTGGCCTTACGATGGCGAAATCGACATTATGGAACACCTCAACTACGATGGTTCCGTTTACCAAACTCTCCATTCCGGCTACATCGACGTTCAAGGCAACCGCAACAATCCGCTTTACAGCAAGAACATCCGCGTAGTGGGCTTGGATTCCTACCATACTTATGCCGTAGATATCAAAGAGGACTGTGTGATTCTCTACATTGACGGAACCGCCACTCTCACCTATCCCAAAATTGATGCCCAAGATCAATTCCCGTATTATCGCGATTGGGACCTCCGCATCGACATGCAATTGGGCGGAAGTTGGGTTGGAGCTGTGCAGTCTTACTCACTCCCGGTAGAGATGGAAGTGGACTGGGTTAAATATTACACTTTCGACTAATCATCGACTCATCTTTAGCAACTGATTGGACTTAAAGCAAAGTAAACATTATAAGACATAACGTATGCCGTCTATACCGATTGCGCCTCTTGACGAGGTTTTTGGTCTTTAAATCTTCTTTACTGGCTCATTAATCGGTAGTGTTGGCATAATCGTTTTCCTTTTGCCCATGATAGATGGCAGCATCCCACGTATGCGCGAGATCGGCAAATGCGGCTGGTGGTGCAGCTGCCCAATCGCTTGCTTCTTCCTATTCCTTGAACGCTCAGACAATGGCGATAATAAATATGGCATGCCATTACCTGCAAAAATCTTCTAAAACTATGTCTATTACAAATTGTACAAATTGTAGAACCCCAATCAGCGATAAAGCTATTTTTTGTCCTAAATGTGGACATTCTTTGAATAGCGCCTCTCTTTCTGTTTACGCTGCATCTGTTGAAAATAGGTCTGCAGATAAGTTCGGTCTCAAAGCAATGCTAAACATTAGTGGCATTCTTGCAATAACATCTTCTGTTCTGTGGGCAGTAGCACTATTCCTAATATTCCTAAAAGTTAACTCTGACTTATTTCCTACAATTTATTGGATCATAATGTCCATTATTGCTTATCGAACGCCGCTTTTGGGGTTTTCGCTATTGCTATTGGCAAAAAAATCAGCAATCAGAAAAGTATTAATTTGTTGTTTGATGTTGCTATTGCTTTGGTGCGTGTATATATCTTTGGGAAATATCATTCACCCACTTGCATATTATAATTTAATTGAATACAGCGATCCTCTATATCTTTTCCTATCTTCTCAAGATATTCCACAAGCTGTCAACCTCCTCGTAGACTCATTATTTATCTTTTTTATAGGAGGGTGCATTTATCTATATCGTAAAACTTCCATTATAATCCCTCTGATACTTTATCTGGCACTAATTATCATAGGCGTTCCTTTTGATCTCAATATCACAACATTTGATACTACAATGAGCACAATTTTCGCTATTATCAAGCTAGTATATGGTTTATGGTTTGCGCTCGTAAGCAATAAGACTTGGCTTGAATTAGTGAAGTCTCAACAGTAACAGCTACCTTATCCTTTGGATAGGATACTGCTATTAGTATATGCACAACTAAGTAAAATGAATTAGGCATCTCCATCTAGACTGCTAAAATATCGTGATATAATCAAAATGAGGTCCGTTGAAGCTGTTTTAAACATCAGCGGACCCCATTTTTTATTACAACAGTCTCTTTTTGAATATTAATTATTATGCTTAGAACATGTTCGGATTAAAGATTCAGAAGCTTGTTTAAATCCCGACACCCTTAGCGAAAGCAAAATTTACGCTTCAGTATACCAACAATAAACCAAAACAATCCCGGTGCCTCGGATGCAGCCACCGGGATTGTTTTAGTTCATTACAAAGCGACCGCGTGATCAAAACTACTCACTCAGGGCGCGCCGAAGAAACTCTGCTGTTCGCGACTCGTTGCTTTGCGCCACCTCCTCAGGAGTACCGCAGGCGACGAGTCGGCCGCCGGCATCTCCTCCATCCGGACCGATATCTATGACATGGTCGGCACATTTTATCACATCCATATTGTGTTCGATTATCACAATGGTGTGTCCGAGCGAAATAAGACGGTCAAATGATTGCATCAGCAGGTGAATATCATGAAAATGCAGGCCGGTGGTGGGCTCATCGAATATGAACATAGTGGGCTGATGCATTTCAAGTCCGAGATAATAGGCCAGTTTCACTCGCTGGTTTTCACCTCCTGAAAGAGTGGACGAACTCTGGCCAAGTTTAATATAACCCAACCCAACCTGCTGCAAGGGAAGCAAGCGTTTAACGATTTTCTTCTCCGTGGAACCGGGACTCTCGCTGAAAAACGCAATGGCATCATCAATCGTCATGTCAAGTATGTCGCTGATGTTCTTACCTCGGTAACGGATATCGAGTACGTCGCGCTTGAATCTCTGTCCGCAACATTCATCACAGGGGATAGTGATGTCGGCCATGAACTGCATTTCTATGGTGATTGTGCCTTCACCCTTACAGGCCTCGCAACGGCCACCCTCAGTGTTGAATGAAAAATAGCCGGGGCCGAATCCCATCTGCTTGGCTCCCTGCTGATCGGCAAACAGACGGCGGATCTCATCGTAGGCTTTCAAGTATGTAGCCGGATTGGAGCGCGACGAACGTCCTATGGGATTCTGATCCACAAATTCCACAGCCTTTACCCTATCAACGCATCCGCTCAAACGGGTGAATGCCCCGGGAGCATCGCCTCCCAAACCAAGATGGCGAACCAAGCCTCTATAGAGAATATCGCGCACAAGCGTGGATTTTCCTGATCCGCTGACGCCCGTCACCACAGTCATCACCCCCAAGGGGAACCGGACGTCAATGTTCCGGAGATTATGCTCGCGTGCTCCCTCCACTTCAATATAATCACGCCAGCGCCGACGATTAGCAGGTACCGGTATGGATAGTTTCTTCGTCAGATACTGCACGGTCAGACTGTTGGCTGCGGAATCAAGCGAGCCTACAGGTCCCTGATAAACTATTTCTCCGCCGAGCGAACCGGCCTTGGGACCGACGTCGATTATGTAGTCGCAAGCACGCATGATCTCCTCGTCATGCTCCACAACAATAACCGTATTGCCGGCATCACGCAGTTTTTTAAGCACATCGATGAGTCGGCCCGTATCGCGTGAATGAAGACCGATGGATGGTTCGTCAAGGATATAGAGCGACCCCATTAAGGAACTTCCAAGTGATGTTGCAAGGTTTATTCGTTGGCTCTCGCCACCCGAAAGTGTCGACGACAGACGATCGAGTGTGAGATACCCAAGCCCCACATCGTTAAGAAACTTCAATCGGTTACGGATTTCAGTAATAAGCCGTCGGGCAATCTTGGCATCCGTCTCGGAGAGTGTCAAGGAATTGAAAAAGCTCAGCAATCTGTTGACCGGCATCCTCACCATCTCGGCGATATTCATTCCGGCCACTTTGACATACAGAGCCTCCTTGCGCAAGCGCGCACCGTGACATTCCGGACATGTGGTTTTCCCGCGATACCGCGCCAGCATAACCCTATATTGGATTTTATACTGATTCTCCTCTACCATTCGGAAAAAACCATCTATTCCGGGGAATCCGTTAAACCCGTGCCACAGTTGCCGACGCTGCTGCGGTGTCAGGTCGGCATATGCACGGTGTATAGGGAAATTTATATGGGCGGCCGCCGCTATAAAAGCGCGCTTCCACTCGCTCATCTTCTCCCCCTTCCAACAAACCACGGCATCCTCATAAACCGATAGCGATGTGTCAGGCACAACAAGGCGCTCATCAATACCCACCGTTCGGCCAAAACCTTCGCACCGTGGACAAGCACCAAACGGATTATTGAAATTGAACATCTGCTCGGAAGGTTCGATGAAAGTAATGCCATCGGCCTCAAACGCAGTTGAAAACTCGCGACAATCCACTCCATTGGCACCCCAAACCACCAGCCAAGCACGATTATGCCCCTCAAAGAAGGCGGTCTCCGCCGAATCGGTCAACCGATTCACATCATCGGCCGTAGTAGGAGTCGTCATACGATCCACAAGCAACCTATGGCGCGGCCCAACCTCATCAGGGTTAGTCAGCAGTTCGGCAATCTCCACAAATGTCCCGTCGGGTGAAAGAAGTCGAGAATAGCCCCCCTTGAGAAGCACCTCCAGATGCTGGCCCAAGCTTCGCCCCTCAGGCACAATAAGCGGAGCCGCCACTGCGAGCCGGGTTCCCTCGGGAAGTGCGGCCGCAGCGTTAACAAGGTCTTCGGCCGATTGCTTGCTCACCTCATTGCCGGATACTGGCGAAAACGTGTGCCCTACACGCGCAAACAGTAACCGGATATAATCATAAATCTCGGTAGAAGTCCCTACCGTACTTCGCGGATTGCGTGTGTTAACCTTCTGTTCAATAGCTATGGCAGGCGGCAATCCGCGAATGAAATCACATTCGGGCTTAGCCATCTTCCCCATAAATTGGCGCGCATAAGCACTCAGACTCTCGACATATCGCCGCTGACCTTCGGCATATAACGTGTCGAAAGCAAGCGATGACTTACCCGAACCTGAAAGCCCGGTGACCACCACCAGAGCCCCTCGCGGAATCTCCACGTCAACATTCTTAAGATTGTTAACGCGGGCGCCCTTTACTATAATATTGTCACTGTCGCCACCGACAGATCTTTTTACTGATTTCTTCATAACCTGCAAAGTTAATAAATCCCTGCCAATTTATACGCTTGCATTGAACGTTGAGCCCACATGATTGATATTTTTTAAAAAGTTTTCAGCTCTTTTGATAACCGCCACAAGCTGCCGGGCGTTATATAAACAAGACCGGGGATTTACTTAAATCGCTGGCCAAATTAAATGGATACTGTATACGCTGTTAATATTGATCATTTACCTCTCCTGATGAAAGAAGCGGAAATGGCCAAGAAGAAAAAGTAGATGGCATTCAATTTACTCCACCCCCCTCCAATAGCTACTTACTAAATACTTACACTCCCCACATGAATAAGCACACTCAAATTGACCCGCTCCTTGACCTTGAAGGCAAAACAACGGTAGTTACAGGCGCCGGCGACGGAATCGGCCACGCCGTAGCCTTATTACTCGCCGCAGCCGGCGCAAACGTTGTTGCAAGTGACCTCTCTGCTGAAAAAGCCAGCGCCACGGCCAATGAAATAATAGTTTCCGGAGGCAATGCAGCCGCAGTTGAATGTAATGTACTCAATCCGGCGCAATTGGAAAATCTCATAGCCTTCGCCGTAAACACTTACGGCACCGTCAACATACTGGTGAACAATGCTGGAGGAGGAGGCGCCGGACGCGAAAATCCATTCTCCATCGACCGAGACTATGTAGAGCGCATTTATGCACTCAACGTCGTAGCACCATGGCAGCTCTGCAAACTTGCCGCCCCACACATGGAGACATCCGGATATGGAAGCATTATCAACATCACATCCATGAGCAGCATTAACCGCGACCCGGCGATAGCCATCTATGCCTCGTCAAAAGCAGCATTAAACCACCTTACCGCCAACCTGGCCTACGACCTTGGCCCAATGGGCATACGAATCAACTGTGTAGGACCCGGAGCCACACGGACAAAAGCCCTGAGCACAGTGCTCACTCCCGAGATTGAAGCCCGGATGCTTGCCCACACCCCAATACGGCGACTTGGCGAAACCTCCGACATTGCCCGAGCCGTACTTTTTCTCGCCTCCCCCATCTCGTCATGGATAAGCGGGCAGACATTATTTGTTAACGGTGGAGGAGTACAGACACTCAGCTGACACTTTTATCTACGCTTGCCCTATTTTCCCATAGTCCACTACTTCTCAAACATTTACAACACTCCACACTCTATAATATCTGACACCACCCATCCATTGCACAATCCCCGACTGCGATGTGAGAACCCAATTTTTTGATTTTTTTCGCAAATTTTTCCGCAAAAATTTGGTCATTTCAAAAAATACCCCTAACTTTGCATCGCTTTTCCAAGGAACACCACTCACAGTGACACTTGAAAAGATGGACAACGATTCGCTAGCTCAGCTGGTAGAGCACAACACTTTTAATGTTGGGGTCCTGG
>CAJUSN010000060.1 GCA_910589095.1 uncultured Muribaculaceae bacterium | reverse complement strand
ATATTATTCAACATTGGGTTCAGGTCCATATTCATTCTCTCCTTCCTCCGAACCCTGGCAGTACCACACGAGCAGAACAATACCACCAACACAGCAAAGGAAGTTAAGAAGGAACCACCAGCCGGAGCGTCCGGTGTCATGCAGGCGACGCACCGATACAGCAAGATTCGGAAGAAGGAATGCAAGATTGAACAATCCAAGCCACACAACCATTCCGGTGGGATAATATGCAAAGTCCTGAGTTTCCATAAATCTACTCAGATCACCACCATAAATCCCCCCAATCACAAAATAAATTGCATAATAGACTATAGCGTAACCAAGATTCCACCACCAGAATTCCGAACGTTGAGCGCGTCCGCTGAAATCGGCATACTTGCCGAGCACCGTCTTTATGGCTTCAAAGAAGCCCATCTGGCGCTGCACACCTGCCCCAACGGAAGCGGGTGATGCGGTGGCGAGTATTTCCATCAGTTCGGGATAAGTATAGAGGGCTCGCCATTCGCCCCCGTCTGCGCTTACCATTGTGTCGCGGTTCACGCCGTAGGCCATCATCTGTTCCTTCGACATTGGGCCGGTCACCTGCCCTTGATACATTATGTAATAAACCATGACTGTAAATGTGATTTAGTTAATTTCTTCAAAGGTAAAAAGAAAAATCCATCCACAAAGAAAAAATGGATGGATTTTTCATTAAAAAGGTTACATTTTGTTTTTGAAGCTTAAAAACGTCGTCCACCGGGACCGCCGCCGGGGGGAGGTCCGCCGGGACCACCGGGACCACGCTGTTCGCGAGATGCAGGCTCCTTACCCTTTCCGAATGTATTGAAACGGTAGCTCACAGTGAACATGAAATAGCGGGTGAGGTCATTGTAAAGGATGTCGGACGTACAGTTTCCGGAAATGGTACGTGACACATTGCTCTTCTGCTGGAGAAGGTCATAGGCTTTCACAGAGAGTGTGAGCGATTTGTCGCGAAGCAATTGATAGGATATCGAAGCGTTCCACATCCATTCATTCTTGTCATAGCCCGCAGCATATCCTTTGGTGCCGGTATATGTCAATTCTGAATTCAGAATCACACCGATGGGAGTGTAATAATATGCCGAGAATGAGCCTCCGAAATTCTGGATTGTCTGGTTGTTGTCGCGGCTGAATGTGTTTGTGGTGTTCTGCACCGAATAGCGCGGACGCAATTCCAGCTCAAGGTTATCGGGACGGAAAGCGATGGAGGGCATGAAGTTCACGGAGTAAGTGAAGTTGCGGTTGCGTGAGCCGTCGGCAAAGTTGATGGTCTGGTTCAACATTGTGAACACATGAGCCGACAGTTGCCATGCCTTGTTGCGGAGAGGCTGCGACATCATGGCCATCAAGCGTCCGTTCCACACGCCGTTAACATTCACGTATGTGGTGGTGCGACCACCTGTCAGCTGATCGTAAGTTGCTTTGGAAACAATGCTGTTCTGTGCCACCTGGAAATCTCCCATCACCATGATGGAGCGTTGCGATGCCGAGTTGAAATCCTGGAAACGCAGGCGCACATTGTGACTGAACGTAGGATCAAGACTCGGGTTACCGATCACAATGTTGAGCGGGTTGGAGATATCGGCCACCGGTTGCAACTGGGTCATGGTGGGTTGCGATGAGCGTCCCATATAGTTGAGCATGATCGAGCGGGTCTTGCCCAGTTTATAGCGATAGCGCAGGAAGGGCGCGTAGTTCCATACCCAGCGTGTGGGTATGCTTTTGGCATCAGTTATAAGATTTTCGCTGCGCGACATCTGCGGCACCAAGGAGAGTCCCACATCAAGATTGTGGGTAGCCGACACATGTTTGTACCCCACACGAATGTCCTGGTTGAAATAATCGTTGCGGAAACGATTGGAGAGAGAGTCGCTATAGATTTCCTGAGAATAGTCGACCAATGGGTAGCCGAAAATATCAAGATGGTCATAGTCAATAGGATGATCATAGACCATTTTGTCAGTATTGTTCCACCGGTACTGGGCGCGATAGGAGAATGTAAGGAAATTTCCCTTTTTGGGATCACCCAAGGGCTCGGTCCAGCTCAAACGGGCCTGTGCCTGGTCGCTCCATGTGTGATTGAATTCGTATTGGTCATATACGTCAATCGAGTCGTTGAACATGTAGAACAAATTTCGAGAATAGGAGTCGGAGTGCTCACGCACATTTGAGTGCTTATATTCAAGATTCACCGAAAATGAACGCCCGGGACGGTTGCGGAAATTATGGTTGTAGATAAGTCGGGCACCATATTCGAATGAATTGCCACGCGAGGTCACATCATTGAAAGTGTTGTTTACAGGGATGCGATTGATACTTCCGCTGGTAAGGGCTGAGTCAATTGATGCCGAACGGTTCAGATTGTAAGAGAACGTGGGGCGGAAATCAATTGTGTTGAACGAGTCGGGACGCCATTCCACACGGAAGTCGGCACGTACATTGTGCCCGCGGTCACGCTTATTGCTCCACGAATCCTGGAATGAGATCGAGTCATTTTGCCATGAATACTTATTGTTGGCCGACTGTATGCTCCGACGATCGGTATGGCTATACATCACATCGCCACCCACACGGAAAATTTCACCTTTACCAACATTGAAGTTCACACCCAATGCCTGTGAAGTGTTTATACCGTTGTTACCTCCGAACCGACGGAAACGATTACCGTTGCTGTCAGTGAATCCAAGTTCGTTGATATTGTTGAAATTACCAAGGAGGGTTACCTGATTATCGTTCCAAAAGCGATTGACATTAAAGGAGCCCATGTATCGGCTGTCAGTTCCGTATCCACCTTCAATGGTGCCGAAATAACCGTTCTTCATGCCGGGCTTCACGGTGAGGTTGATAACGGTTTCATCCTCTCCATCGTCAACCCCTGTCAAGCGGGCCAAATCACTCTTGCGATCCACAACCTGAAGCTTTTCAATCATATTAACCGGAAGATTCTTGGATGCGACCTTAGGGTCATCGCTGAAAAACTCCTTACCGTCAATAAGGATTTTACTTACTTCCTTACCATTGGCGGTGATCTTTCCATCTGAATCGACCTCCACGCCGGGCAGACGCTTCAGAAGGTCTTCCACCACAGCGTTAGGCTGTGTCTTATATGTGTCGGCGTTGTACTCGATGGTATCTTCCATCACCTTAATAGGAGTCTTTACTCCCGTCACGCTCACTTCACCCAGCATAATGGTGTTTGAGCCCAAGGTGATAGGCTCAAGCGTCAAATCGGTCGAGACAACGCGGGCCGGGGTGAAGTTATCGTTGTAACCAAGATACTGGGTCTGCACCAGATACCGGCCTGATTTCACATCGGGCAATTTGAAGTCGCCAATGGAATCCGTCACCGTACCGGCAACATAGGCCGAGTCGGAAGCTTTGAGCAGTCGGATGCTCGCTCCCGTGACCGGTTCACCGTCACTGTCAAGCACCTTGCCACGCACTACCATAGAATAGGCGGTTGCCGTCGCGGCAACGAGTGCAATCAGCAGGAACAGCTTTCGTAGAGATGTTTGCATTCTTTTTAATATTGTTGAAACCTATTGAAAATACTTTTTGATGAATATAGTACGATGTCTATCGTGTGTTCCCGCGAGAGAGACACACAAACTTAAAGACATTTTTAACTTAATATGGTTTAACGTCAGCGAATTTTTTTAATACTTTTCCTGCATTTCAATATACTTTACGAAGTATTTCAACTACAGCCCGTAGCCATTAATACTCATTAACATTTTATGAAAACGGCCTGATTTTCAAATCCAATACCGAACTTTAACGCACTCATATTTGTATTATTATAAAAGCGGAACCGGAGCGGAAACACCGCTTTGAAACGCTATAAACAACCTACAAACAAACACATCCCCTTCGCTATGAAACGCATAAACAAGATATTGGCCCTCGGCGCTATTCTGTGCGCCACAGGAGCGGCATCGCTCTCTTCGTGTGATGCGGTGTGGGACTCTTCCGTATCAGCCTCACCCTATGACTATTATTATGGATGGGACGGTGAGTGGCTCCCCACTTTATCCGGAGCCCCGTTGCTTTCCCCATATTATTATGGCGGCACTGCCTTCCCTGTGAGCAACTGGCGCCCGATCTACCGCCCGGGCACCGGCCCTATGGGAGGTCCGGTAGCGCCACCCGTTGTTAATGTGCCCAACCGTCCCAGCGGTAATGTACGGCCGCCTCAGGCATCAAATCCGATCACGCCGTCGCGCCCGTCAAACAATTCCGTCGTACCACCCAATCCAATTCCCACCGGTTCCAATCCGGGCATACAGCTTCCTCCGGCAAATTCCGGTATGCAGTACACCCCTACTTCTCAAGGACGACATTGATTTTCAGATATACCATATCGGGCATACCCGCACAAAGCCGCAGGTATGCCCGTTTTTTTATCCGTTTTTTCAAGGCACGCACGAAATAATTGAATAAATTTAAACAGTTTCTAAGGGAATTTTTGTAATTTTGTGGCTTGTAAAAAATCACATCTAAGAGTGCAACCAAAGTATATTTTCGTCACAGGCGGCGTGGTTTCGTCGCTCGGCAAAGGAATAATCTCCGCGTCTCTTGCTTGTCTGCTCAAAGCGAGAGGTTATCGGGTCACCATTCAGAAATACGACCCTTACATCAACATCGACCCGGGAACGCTCAACCCTTACGAACATGGGGAATGTTACGTAACCGCTGATGGCCGCGAAACAGACCTTGACCTTGGACATTACGAGCGCTTCACAAACGTCCGGACCACACGAGCCAATAACGTGACCACCGGGCGCAAATATCAAAATGTGATTGACAAAGAACGACGCGGCGATTATCTTGGAAAAACCGTGCAGATTGTGCCCCACATCACTGATGAAATCAAGCGAAACATTAAGCTCCTGGCCAACACCGGCAACTACGATTTCATCATCACCGAAATTGGGGGTACCGTGGGCGACATCGAGTCACTGCCATTTCTTGAAGCTGTGCGCCAGCTGAGATGGGAACTCGAGGAAAACAGCATCTGTATACATCTCACATATGTGCCCTTCCTTCACGCGGCCAAGGAACTGAAGACCAAGCCAACGCAACACTCCGTCAAGAAGCTCCAGGAACTTGGCATACAGCCTGACATACTCATCCTCCGCACCGAGCATGACATCCCTTCCTCCATGCGACGCAAGATAGCACAGTTCTGCAACGTGGCTCCCGATGCCGTGTTCCAGTCCATCGATCTTCCGTCGATTTATGAAGTACCGGTGGCCATGCACTCCCAGCACCTTGATGAAGTGGTGCTTCGCAAACTTGATGTCACTCCCGAAGGAGAACCACACATGGCCCCCTGGCTCGCGTTCCTTGACAAAATGCATGCAGCCTCCGAAACTGTCACCATAGGCTTGGTGGGTAAGTACGTGGAGCTGCAGGACGCTTATAAGTCCATAAACGAAGCTCTTTTTCAAGCCGCCACTTATTGTGACCGCAAACTTGACCTCCGCTATATCCACAGCGAGAAGCTCAATGATGCAAATGCCGATGAGAAACTCGGCGACTTGGACGGTGTCATCATAGCGCCCGGATTCGGGAATCGTGGAATCGATGGTAAATTCGCGGCTCTGAAATGGTGCAGGGAACATGACGTCCCCACCTTTGGTATATGTCTCGGAATGCAATGCATGGTTATAGAATTCGCCCGCAATGTGCTCGGCTTGCATGAAGCCAACTCCACGGAGATGGATCCTTCAACCCCGGCAAATGTCATTGACCTGATGGAGGAACAGAAGTCCATATCCAACCTTGGAGGAACCATGCGACTCGGAGCCTACGACTGCGTTCTGCGCCCCGACAGCCTTGCAGCGAAATCCTATGGTAGGGAACATGTCAGCGAACGTCACCGTCACCGCTTTGAATTCAACAACGACTTCCGCCGTCAGTTTGAAGAAGCCGGGATGGCATGCGTGGGTGAAAATCCCGATACGAAACTTGTGGAAGTGGTGGAGCTACCTGGCAAACGCTGGTTCATAGGAACCCAGTATCATCCGGAATATTCCGCCACGGTCCTCTCGCCCCATCCTCTGTTCCTCTCATTTATGAAAGCCGCCATTGATTATGGACAGGCCAAAAACAACGAAAACAAATAATAAACCCTTATAACGAAACATCCCCCGATGAACAAGACCAACATCATGGGCCTGCTGCTGATGGGAGCCGTCATAATGCTCTTCATGTACTTCAACCAGCCATCGGCCGAAGAACGGGCCGCAATGGCTGAGAAAGCACGTCAGGAACAGGCTGAAGCCTCACAGAACGGCACAGATCCGGCTGCACGTCTCACCGACACACTTGTAACTCCTAAGGAAAAAGCCAACATAGCCGCAACCATCCGCCAGTTCGGATCGAAAGATTCCACAGGCACACTCACCCTCGCTGCCCCGGCAGTGACCATGACCATGTCGGCCGACTCGGTTATAGGCGGTAACGTTACCCTTACCTCCGGGCAAAAGGTTTCGATGCAGTCCATCCTCACTGCCTCTTACGGTTCGCTCTCTCAAACTCAAGCCGCCGAAGCTTGCTCATTGCTGCGCAAGGCTCTCTCCGACGTGGCCCGTTACAAAGGCTTCTCTGCTTATCTGGGAGGCGATTCCACAACCGTGCGACTTGAAAACTCAGTGCTTGCGCTTGACATTTCCAACAAAGGCGGCGTGATTGCCCGCGCTGCTCTCAAAGGCTACCAGCGATTCGATTCCACCCAGGTGTGCCCTATCGAACCCGGCACAAACGGCTATGGTTTCACCCTCACCTCCGCCAGCCAGCGCTTCAACACCTCCGACTTCTATTTCACCGTTACCGAACAGACCGACTCGTCTGTAACCATGATGCTCAAGCTGGGCGACGGCGCTCAGTGGGGTATACGGTACTCTATTGCCCCAGACAGCTATCTGGTCAACATGGACATCGTTCAGCAAGGAATGCAAAACGTGATTCCCGCATCGGCCACCACAATGGAATTTGCATGGGACCAGACCATGGCCCGCAACGAGGAAGGTCGCATGTTCGAAGAACAGAACTCAGCGCTATACTATATGAATGTTGGCGGTGACACCGATAATCTCAGCGAGAACTCTGACGACTCCGAAGAGGTAACCCAACGCATAAAATGGATTGGTTACAAAAACCAGTTCTTCTCCACCATTTTCATTCCTCGCACCAACTTCACCGGAGCCAACTTCACCTCCACCCCCCTCAAGGAAAATGCCGCTTACGTGAAGCGCATGACCACACAAGCCGAGATGGACTATTCCTCCACCCTGGCCAACCCTGCATCGTTCACCATTTTCATTGGCCCGAACCTCTACCCGCTGCTCTCGCAACTTGAGGATGAAATCACCCCCGATGAAGATCTTCATCTCACCAAACTCATCCCCTTGGGTTGGAGCCTGTTCCGCTGGATCAACACGCTCATCGTGATTCCCGTGTTCACTTTCCTCGGCAAATACATTGCATCCTACGGCATAATCATCCTCATCCTCACCCTGTTCATCAAGCTCATCCTCTTCCCCTTCACCTACAAGAGCTACATGTCACAGGCCAAGATGCGTGTGCTTGCACCCGAAATCAAGGAAATCAACGATAAATATCCCGGCCCGGAAAATGCCATGAAACGCCAGCAGGAGTCCATGGCTCTATACTCTCGTGCAGGGGCCTCGCCAATGTCAGGCTGCCTTCCTCTGCTTCTGCAGATGCCCATCCTCATCGCCATGTTCAAGTTCTTCCCCTCGGCAATAGAACTTCGCGGACAGTCGTTCCTTTGGGTGGCCGACCTTTCAGCGCCTGACTATATCATCTCCCTCCCCTTCTCCATTCCGTTCCTCGGTGCCAAGCTCTCGCTCTTCTGCTTACTCATGACCGCCACCAACATCATCTATACTCGCATAAACATGCAGAACCAGCCCGGAGGCAACTCGATGCCCGGAATGAAATGGATGATGTATCTCATGCCGGTAATGTTCCTCTTCTTCTTCAATAACTACGCTGCCGGCCTGAGCTACTATTACTTCCTTTCACTGCTCATCACCATTGTGCAAACCTACATTTTCCGCCAGGTGGTCAATGAAGAGAAGGTGCGCGCCACCATGCGTGAAAACGCCCGCAAGCCCAAAAAGAAAAGCGGATTCATGGCTCGCCTTGAAGCCGCCCAGCGACAGCAACAGGCCATGCTCCGCGAGCAGGAAAAACAGCGTGCCAAGAAAGGCAACCGCCGTTGACAAATCTAAAAAATTAACTTCGTAAAAATATTCAACTCATGCTTTCACCTAAAATCCAAGATGCGCTCAACGCGCAGATCAATGCCGAATTCTGGTCGGCCTATCTCTATCTTTCAATGGCTATGAACTTCGAGGCCCAAGGCCGCGCCGGCGTGGCCAACTGGTTCCGCATCCAGTTCCAGGAAGAGCAGGCCCATGCTGAAATCTTCATCAATTATCTCAATCAGCGTGGCGGCCGAGTATTGCTCGCCCCCATCGCTGCCGTTGAAACCGAATGGGAATCTCCCCTCGCTGCTTTTGAAGCAACTTTGGTTCACGAACAGAAAGTGACCTCACTCATCAACAACCTTTTCGCGCTTGCAGAAGAAGAGAAAGACTATGCCACTCGCGACCGTCTTGCATGGTTCGTTAGCGAACAGGTTGAAGAAGAGGACAACTGCCGTCAGCTCATCGACAAATTCCGCCTCGTAGGCGACAACGGTATGGGTCAGTACATGCTTGACCAGGAACTTGCCTCCCGCACTTACACCGCTCCCTCTATTCTCAACAGCGAAGAATAATCCTTATACAACGTAACTCCTATACGGCCGGCGGACACGATTCCGCCGGCCTTTTTTATCCCATTCTGGGCAATCTCTCAATTTTTCCACGGTAAAGATTTGCATATCCACCTATTTTTCATCATATTTGCAAACACCATCATCACTTTTTCAATCAATTTGCTCCACATGAACAAATCATTCATACTTGCTACTATCTGCATAGGCGCGTTACTGGCCAGTCTCGCAGGATGTGCTGGAAACAACACTAAGGCGGAATCAGAAAAAATGGCAAAGATAGGTATTGCCGATACCACGCGCTTACCCGTAACTCTTTACGAAGCTACGAAGAATTCATTTGACATAAATATAGATAATATACGTTGGGTTGACTCAGTAATTATAGCGGAGGGCTTTAACGGTGATACTGCGTCCTCCAAAGACCTCGCTAAAGCCTTCTCACTGCTCAGCGAAGTGGGCTACCGCTCATACTGGACTAATTCAGCCGACTCCCTGCATTTTCATTTCTATGTAAAAACAACTCCGGCACTCTCTGACACAGTGAAAGTTACATCCTTGGCTCCTGTACCTGCCGGTTCACAGCACTACCAAATCGGATTACAATTCACTAAATGCGACTCACTGGCCACTCTGACCGAGAAAAATATAATGCGGTCACTGGCCATAGCCATCAACGGTGAGATTAAATGCGCACCTTTCGTGCAATCCAAGATTTTGGAAGGTAGATTGTCCGTTTCCACATCAAAGGAGGACATTGGTAATCTTATAGGAACAACCGTGTCGGAGGATTTTTAAAATTTTTGTAATCAACCCTAATAAATATAATGAAGCGGATAATCACAATTTTAGCAGCCGGAGCCTTCATGTTAGGTGTGACGGCATGCGGAGGCAAAGACTCAAAAAGTCATGTCACCGAAGAGAATAATGAATCTGTTGAGTTTAGCGTGTCAGAAATGGACATCCCCGCCGATGTTTCCACCGACAACGACACCCTGTCCGTTGACTTTGACGAGGCCGACATCACCGACACCGATAGCGAAACAAGTGACTGTGAACTCACTGAGGAGGCTGACGCTAAGGAAACAAACTGGCAGAAAACCAAAGGCGTTTATAGGGCAGCCAAAGATAAAATGAAGCGCAAAAAAGATGAATGGAAAGAGGAACACGCCGACCAGATTGAGGAGGCTAAAGAAAAAGGCCGTGAACTCAAAAGTAAAACAAAAGAAAAGATAGGCAACTGGCTTGACCGCACCCGACAGAAACTTGAAGAGGACTGACACTAAATAAGACAGCGGCCGCCGAAACGTAAAGTATCAGGGCGCCGCTGGCATTATTTACACGTATCTGCTGGACTATTGCTTGAAATAGAGCAATTGGCCTTGAGAATTTTTGACTTGGATGTAGCCGGCATTGTCAAGACTTATAAGCGTGAGAGTCTCTATCACTTTGCCGTCGAGCATGATGCACAACTTTCCGTCACGCACTTCGCAGTATGTTCCATCGGAAGGGAAATATACACCTCCGATGAGCCCTGATTTCTCAAAAAAGAAATAGGGGTATGGAGATGACAATCGCTCTACATTCTTACCATCGTCACATTTGAACATCACCCAAAATCGCTTGCCACAAACCAATGCAGCCCAGTCGCCAAGATTAGTAAGATCTTCATGATAATCGTAAATGATATCGCGGCGCTCTTCTATTTTTTGTCCTGCCGGATTTTTCCAGGTGCGGTATATCCAGTTCCCGTGATTGTCAAACTTGTAATCCTTATACTTAACCTTGTAAGGGTATCCTTCCATCATACCATTAACTTCAATCATACGACCACGCTCACACTTGGCTACGTTCATGGTAGAATACACTTGGCCGTTGAGTAAAGCCTTCATCATTACCGGAACATCTCCGGATCCATACTCTCCGAAATTTGTTGTGACCTTTGTACCATCAACCACCACCGTGATGGAAGTAAGATAGCCTTGAGCATTGCGCTCCACTGTTAGACCATCACCGAGGGTGGCGCCGGAAGCGCTCACCAGACGTCCGGCCGGCGAAAATTCAACCACAGTTGTTACACCGTTCACCGTTGTGCGGATGCATTTCGGTGAGATAGATGGCACACTGTTAACAATCTCAAATGCGTACACATCTTTTGAAAAGGCGCGGGCCGAACCCACTGTGAATAATGCCAGCGTCAAAGCTGCCATCACTCGCATTGCTGTTTTGAAATTCATGATAATTCTTGTCTCTTTTGGTTTGTGTGCTATTTTTTGTGTGATATTATTGTGTGATATCAAATATGTAACGTTCTTGCATGCGGTTCTTTACCACTGTTTTAACTTCAATATGCTTCATCGAAGTGGAGTAATCAAACACATACTTTCGGTCAGCGAGCTCAATCTCGGCCGGATAATTTTCCATGAAACACATTCCCGAACACGCCCAATTGTCGAAACAACCAAATTGAACCCCAAGGAATTCACTGATAATAAACGACATGTAATCAAAGCCATAGGAAAACACGTTGTACGGTACCGCAGTATATTTCACCTTCATCTTTGCCTTTGCACCGCTTATATCAAGCGTACTCTCCACAATATTTCGTTCCTTGAACTTATTCTTGCCTGTGGTTATTATGGCTCGCTTGCGGTCGTAGAGATGTGTCTCAAGGCTTAAACCTTCTTTCTTAATGACCCCCTCGCCATAACCTACCGAGAGTACTTTAAAATCAAGAGTCCATTTCTGCATTCCTTCACTTGTATATTCGTAAAGTGCAACCGGATCTTTACCTTTCAATCTTCTTACCGTTACTTCAGTAGTTGATGGATACGTAATCATGTAACCATCGCCTTGGAAATTGCCAAAGGCCACATTATCTGAAGTCAACAGGAAACTCAAGCGCCCTTCCCCATCATACGACACTCCATAGCTCCCTTTCTTCCCTTCATTTTTAGATTGATAAGCGATTTTTACAACTTTACCGGCCACAGCTTGGACTGCTACAATCCCCATCAGGAGCATCATTGCCGCAACAATCAGTTTTTTCATAGACTTTAATTCTTTTTAAATTATTCTTCAGATCGAGGCGGTTTTCAGGCTTAAAAGAATACGGAGAGAGGGAGGAAAGGAGAGAGGGGGCAGGGAGAATGCCGAAGACATTCCCCACTGCAGCGGTTACACGTTGAACAGGAAGTGCATGATGTCACCATCCTGCACAATATATTCCTTACCCTCGATGTTCATCTTTCCGGCTTGACGCACAGCGGCTTCCGAACCGAGAGTCACATAATCGTCATACTTTATCACTTCGGCGCGAATAAAGCCTTTCTCGAAGTCAGTGTGGATGATTCCGGCACATTTCGGCGCTTTTGAGCCACGCAGGAAAGTCCAGGCACGCACCTCATCAGGACCGGCGGTGAAATAGGTCTGAAGATCAAGCAACGCGTAAGCCGAACGTATCAATCGGGCCACTCCCGACTCCTCCAATCCAATTTCCTGAAGGAACATCTGACGGTCTTCATAAGTGTCAAGCTCGGCAATCTCGGCTTCCGTCTGGGCAGCCACCACCAGCAGCTGGGAATTCTCCTCAGCTATAGCCTTGCGCACTGCCTCTACGTAGGCATTGCCTGTGGCGGCCGAAGCATCATCGACATTGCACACATAGAGCACCGGCTTGTTGGTGAGCAAAAACAATTCGCGTGCGAATTTCTGTTCATCGACCGTCTCGAACTCAACCGAACGTGCAGGTTTGCCCTCCTTGAGAGCGTCATAGTACTGCTTGAGCACCTCAAACTGCAGCTTGGCCGTCTTGTCACCTCCCGTCTTGGCCTGCTTCTCAGTGCGGGCCATACGGCTCTCCACCGTCTCGAGGTCTTTGATCAGAAGTTCGTAGTCAATTATTTCCTTGTCGCGCACCGGGTCGACAGTGCCGTCAACGTGGGTGATATTGTCATCGTCAAAGCATCGCAACACGTGGATTATGGCATCCGTCTCGCGGATGTTGGCCAGGAACTTGTTGCCCAAGCCCTCTCCTTTGCTCGCGCCCTTTACAAGTCCGGCAATGTCGACAATCTCCACCGTGGCCGGCACAACGCTCTTAGGCTTGCACATCTCCACAAGTGTGGTCAAGCGGTCGTCAGGCACCGTGATAACACCCACATTGGGTTCGATTGTACAGAACGGGAAATTGGCCGACTGTGCTTTTGCGTTCGACAAACAGTTGAAAAGAGTGGATTTACCGACGTTGGGAAGCCCAACTATGCCGCATTGTAATGCCATAATGTTTATTTTGTTATCTGCGAATGATTGATTTGACTATTGAATCGGGAGCGCTTGTGGCCGCAGGTCGTAGCGGCTGCTCCTTATTATTATAACTCTGCAAAATTACCAAAAACCCATGGCCTCACCAAATCCATGGACAAAAATTGGCAGCGTGTGTCACTTTTCAAAAATCTGACGGATGGTGTAGCCCACGTCGTTCATCATCGACATTATAGGCGTGAGCAGCGGACGGATCGGCCGGTCAGCCTGAGGTGTGAAAATCTCCAATCGATGTGGGTGACAGGTCACATTCAGCGT
>CAJUSN010000059.1:6805-13443 GCA_910589095.1 uncultured Muribaculaceae bacterium | reverse complement strand
CCATGGGGCGCGCGCTTATCCCAACCGGATTGCGTATCGCTCTCCCTGAAGGATATGAATGTCAGATGAGGCCCAGAAGCGGGCTCGCATTGCGCCATGGGATTACGTTGTTGAACACCCCCGGCACCATAGACGCCGACTACCGCGGCGAGATTGGCGTGATTCTGGTCAACATTTCCAATGAGAGCTTTGTTGTAAATGATGGAGAGCGTATATGTCAAATGGTCATAGCTCCCTGCGTTCAAGCTTGTTGGGAGGCTTGCGAGTCACTTGACGTTACTGAACGCGGTGAGGGTGGATTTGGCCATACCGGACTGGAATAATACCACCTTACACTCCCTCATCAGTAATCACTTCAATATCCCGTTCCCCACATTGAAACCTACCACAGAAATCCGTTCATATCATCTGCTCCGGACCCTCCCGGTTCTGGCGCTGGCAGGCTTGATAACTGTTATTGCTTCGGCTGCAAAGCCCCGCTTTACAGAAGCGATGCGTGACGCTCGCAAGGCCGATTACATCTATCTCGAGGCTGTCAATTATCAGGCCTCTAACAAAACCGACGCTTATTTCAGTATGATTGAGCGTGCCCATCAGCTTAATCCTACCGATGATTTCCTCTCGATGCAATATGGCTTGAAGCTATTGCTTGAATCAAGCGGCGACTCCATGCAGGTAATCGAAGGCCTTGACAGGATGCAAGCCTACTCCGATGCGCACCCCGAGGATTTCTACAACATGCTCAACTATGCATCTATTTGTGGACAGTTGGGGCAGAAAGATCGTGCGCTCGCCACATGGGAAACACTTTATGCCCGTAATCCTGACCGAATTGAAGTGGGAGGCATGTATGCTGATGCTCTCGCTCAGTCAGGCGACTCGCTTTCAATGCGTAAGGCTATTGATATTTATAACGACATTGACCGCACTGAAGGCGTTAATTCCACTACCTCCACCCGGAAAATGCGCATTTATAACGCTCTTGGCGACACTGCTTCGATAAAAAATGAGATGCATGCACTCATGAACTCTTCTCCTTCATCCTCTGAGTATGCTGCTTTGGCAGGCACGCTTTACAAGGAATTTGGCGACAAGGATTCAGCGCTCGTATTCTTTAACCGCGCTGTGGAGCTTGACCCGTCCAGCGGTTCCGCTCGGTATCAGCGTGCTCTTTTCTATGAATCGATCGGCGACAGCGCGCGTTATGACTCCGAATTGTTCCAGGCGCTTGAACTGCCCGATCTTGAACTTCAGCCTAAGCTCAGCATGCTCTATGATTACGTGAGCAAACTCTATACCGATTCGCTTCACCAGCCCAGGATTGAGTCTATGTTCCAATCGCTCATTTCACAATATCCTCATGAAGCTTCGGTGCGTAATCTCTATGGCGACTATCTCGTGACCATCGGCCGGCTTGCTCCGGCTGCCGAGCAGATTGGTTATGCTGTGGACTCTGACCCCTCCGACGTGAAGCGCTGGCAGATGCTCGGTTCCTTATATTATAGCGTTCAAGATTATGATAAGGCTCTCGCAACAATAAATGATGCTCTTCGGTATCATCCCGATGTGGCAGATATCTACACCATGGCATCTTCCGTCCTTATCCAGAAGAAGGATTATCCGCAAGCCATAGAATATCTCAATCGCGGGCTTGCCGTGGTTGATTCCACAGATACCGATGAGTTGTCAACAATTAATTGTGCTATCGCTGATACCTATTATTCGGAAGGGAGCGTTGATTCCGCATTTATGTATTACGAGCGCTCGCTGAAGTATAATCCCGACAATATGTTGGCTCTTAACAACAGTGCCTATTATCTGGCTTGTCAGGAAAAGGATCTTGACCGAGCTTTGACCATGATTGAGCGCGTGGTGAAGAATGACCCTCAATCGTCCACATCACTTGATACTTACGCATGGGTGCTGTTTAAAATGAAGAATTATGCCAAGGCGCGTGAGATCATAGACGGCGCAATCGCCAACGATGAAAATCCTGACTCCTCCTCCGATATTCTCGAGCATGCCGGCGACATCTACTTCATGGACGGACAACCCGACAAAGCGCTTGAGTTCTGGAATAAGGCATTGAAACTAAAACCCGATGATGAGCTCCTGCGCCGCAAAGTGAAACATAAGACATTCTTTTATAAATAACCACATATCATTATTCCATTTCACCGCTTGAACAATTGATAATGAACAATCGATCCTTATCGCATATATCTCGCATAGCGTTGCTTGCAGCAATTTGCTTTGGCTTTATGCTCTCATCTTGTGGGTCCAAAAAGCAGGTGACCACTACTGTGCCTGTTTCACAAACCTCAGTGAAAGTCACAGACACTGACGCAAAGCAGTCACTTCAGACTTACTCAACGGCCTGGGAGCGTCTTTCAGTGCCGTTGACTGTGCGTTTGCGCAAGCCTTCTTCTATATCGATTTCCGGTACGGCTCTCATGGAAAGAGGCAAAAGTGTCACGCTCTCGCTCCGCTTCCTCGGTATGGAGATGGCCGTAATGCATTTGACCTCCGATTCAATTGTGGCTCTTGATAAATATCATAGCCGCTACGTGGCTGAGTCTCTACGAAACTTCCTCGGAGGGGTACCGGTGAATATAACCAATGTGCAGGATTTGCTGCTCGGACGTCCTTTTCTTCTCGGATCCACCCGATCGGCAGCCGCTGATATCAATGCCTTTGAGTTTGAAAATGATGCTGCCTCAGGATGTATAACAATGATACCCAAGGCGCCAGTCGCATCGGTAGAGTATGGCTTTACTTTCGATGCGGCCATGCAGCTACTCGGTCTGATTGTAAAAGTCGGAAATGGCGAGCCTGTGACTGTCACTTACGGTCAACCGGAACTCACCACCTTTGGCCCTATTGCAGCCTCTACTTCGGTGGCTGCCACTTTCGGAAAAACTCAGGTTGATGCATCGCTTGAATGGTCGCCCCGCAAAGCAAAGTGGAACAATGATGTGAAACTTCGCACCATTGAGATACCCTCGAAATATCAACGCCTCTCCGCCTCCTCGTTGCTCAAGATGTTCTCATCACTTTGAGCCGCGCTGACCATTGTAAACAGAAAACTTACCTTGCGATGAAACTTCGCACCACATTTCTTTTTGTGATTTCAGCTATGTTGCTGACGGTTTCGGCACTGTCGGTCGACGTGTGTGCGGCAAAGAAAAAACAGCGCACAATCAATAGTGTCAAGCGCGAACAGCAAGCTGCTCAGAAATCCATCAAAGAGACAACACGTAAACTTGATGTCAACACAAAGCAAACCGAGCAGAACCTGCGCAAGCTTAATGAACTGGAAGGGGAGCTACAGGTAAAGAACGAAGAGATTGGCCGCATACGGTCTTCATTGCAGTCCATTGACATGCACATTCGCTCGGTGGCCGACTCTGCATCTTTGCTCGAACAACAGTTGCAGAATCTCAAGAGCGAATATGCACGCGCGCTGCGTAAACTTCAGGGCTCTTACCGCGACTCCAATCTCATGTCTTTTCTCTTCTCCTCAGGCAGTTTCAGTGAAGCAGCCGCACGCTACCGTTATTTGCGTGAATTTGCAGGCTGGCGCAAACGTAAGCAAGCCGAAATAGCACGTGCCACTCAGCTTGTCGCTGAACGACGTCGCGAACTTGGTAAGTTGCAGTCTGACCGCCGCACTTCTCTCTCAACCCTTGCGGGTGCCGAATCGGAACTGCGCGTGAAGCGTGATGAAACTGACCGTGTGGTCACTCGCCTTAAGCAGGAAGGCTCTGCTCTTCAATCCGTCATTGCCTCCAATCAGCAGAAATTGAAGAAACTTGATTCTGAGCTTGACCGTATGATTGTGGCTGAGCAGAAACGTCAGGAGGCGCTGCGAAAAGCCGAGGCCAAACGCAAGGAAGAGGCCAAGCGTAAAGCTGAAGAGCAGAAGAAAGCTAAGGAGCGCAAGCGTTCTCAGTCTCAGAAAGGGACATCAGCTACTAAATCCTCCGGCAATACAAAAACCACTCCTGCGCCTGCACGGCATACTGAGGAATCAGGACTTGCAGCCGCCGATAGGGCCCTGTCCGGAAGTTTTGAAAGCAATAAAGGACGACTCCTGTTCCCGGTTCGTGGTCGTTACACAGTTGTGAGGGCATTTGGGCGGCAGACTCACCCCGATTTGCCAAATGTGGTCACCGATAACTCCGGTATAGATATTGCAGCGGCTGCCGGTTCAAAAGCAAGGTGTATTTTTGAAGGTACGGTAAGCGGCGTGTTCAGTCAGGATGGTTATAATAAGGTGGTCATGATTCGACATGGGAATTATATCTCGATCTATGCCAATCTCTCGGCGATAAACGTCAAGACCGGTGATAAGGTTAAGGCCAATCAGGACATAGGCACCATCTCACCGGATCCTCAGTCAGGCAACCGTCCGGTGCTGCACTTCGAAATCCGACGAGAGAGAACCAAACTCAATCCCCTCCAATGGGTAAAGTAAATGCTTCATTAATCTTAAATGGGTAAGCACTCTGACAGGCCATCTCACACTCCACCCCTCACGCGGCGGGTGTTAGGCGCCATGGGGATGTTTGGCTCCGTGGAGTTTCTGACCATGGCTTGCGGTGTGGTCAGAACAAAGCTTGTAGCCATTTTTATCGGCACGGTCGGGGTTGGACTGATCGGGCTATATGCAAATGCCATAGAACTCCTCTCCACATTGGCTCAGTTGGGACTCCGCACTACGGCTGTTCGCGATATCGCGTCTGCCAATCCTGCAACAAGGCCCTCGATCATTGCTATTGTGAGGCGCTATAGCCGTTACCTGGCTCTTATAGGCGTTGTGTTGGCAATGGTGTTGTCGCCTCTTTTGAGCTATATAACATTTGGCAGCTTCAGTCACACCCCCGCTTTCATTGCCCTTGCTTTGGCCGTTGGTGCTAACACCCTCGTTGCAGGCCGCGGAGCTGAACTCCAGGGAGAGGGGAAACTTAAATCCTTGGCCCGCGCTTCGCTTTGGGCCACTTTGATCTCGCTGATTCTTGTCGCTCCTATGATTGTGGTGTGGGGACTTGACAGCGTAGTGCCGCTGTTGTTGGCCTATGGTCTGGTCAGCTTGGTTGCCTATACCGTGGTTTCGCGACGCTCAGAACCTTTGCCCGATGTGGATGGAACGGAGTTGAAGCAACGGGTGGCAGCTATGGTCAAATTGGGCGCATTCCTCACTGTTTCAGGCGCTGCCAGCTGGTTGGCCGGTTATGTTGTGATGTCGGCCATTAACAGACTCGGAGGAAGCGAAGAAATGGGACTTTACCAGGCAGGATACACACTGACCGTGCGCTATGTGGGTGTTGTTTTCACGGCGCTTTCTCTTGAATATTTTCCGCGTCTCACGGCTGCTCTGACTTCTGGAAGAAGCCGTGGAGAAGTGATGTTGCGCCATGAAACTATTATCAGCGTTCTTGTCATCGCTGCGCTGGCTTCCCTAATGGTGGTTTGCTCCCCTTGGATTGTGAAGTTGCTTTATTCCGATTCTTTCCTTGATGTGGTGCCGATGATTGTGGTTGGCGCTCCCGGAGTGGTTATGCGTGCCATATCGTGGGCCATGGCCTACGTCATCGTTGGCAGTGGCCGCGGACGTCTTTTTATGGCAACGGAGTTGGTGAGCTGTGTGATATGCGTAGCAGCAATGGTCGTGGGTTACTATTTGGGTGGAATGGCCGGTGTCGGTGCCGGGTTCACTTTATGGTATTCTTTTTACACCCTTATGGTATGGATAGTCACCCGCCGCTCCCTCTCTGTCACTCTCGGCTGCAAGGTCTGGAGTGTGTGTTGGGGTGCCATTCTGTCGGTAGGCGCCCTCTCTGTCATGGCTCTGATGCTCCCTCTTTGGCTTACTGTCCCTGCAGGCTGCCTGTTGGCGGTAGGTTGGCTGCTGGGCCTCAAACGTATGCTTTCTCAGCGACCGCGATGTCGGGCGTAGGAGTTGGCCAATCGGGTATGGTAGCCGCGCGATGCGTAGGATGTACCGTTGTATATACGTGCGAACGAGCTCCAGTTCTTGTTCCTCAGATGCTGGAGCATTCCTGAGTTGGTTATGAAGTCGGCAAATAGTTCCAGCTGCTCGCGCTCTGATTTACTCATGCGTTCCACAAATTCCTCTATCGAGCTGCATCCGCAACGTCGCCAGTTGAATCCTCCAATCTGGAACATCCCCCAAAAACACCCCTCGATAGCAGTGGTGGGATGTATGGTTCGGGCCACTCTCAGCCTTTCTTGCTGTGCAGCCTGCGTTGAACTGAATTTAGAGGCTGAAGGTCGGGAAAACACAACAGCGTGACTTTTATAATATTTTGAGAGGTTTATCCCGTTTTTGCCCGCAAATTTCCTGAACATTGACATGTCGAAATTGATCAATGGCAATCCTGGCTTGAAGAAACCCTCGTGCGACGGACCGGCTTCAACCTCCACAACTGCCTTGATCGTAGCCACTTCCACTCCAAGGCGTGTGGCAACTTCCTTATAGTCCTCTTCGGTGAGGCGCAGGATGCCGTCATTTTTTGCTCCGGATTCGTTTTTTGTGGTGGTTGAGTCGGTGGCGGCTACGCGCGTGCGCGAGCTGCTTTTAGCTCGCCGTTTGGCTGCATCCGCCGGTGTTATGG
>CAJUSN010000059.1:0-6795 GCA_910589095.1 uncultured Muribaculaceae bacterium | reverse complement strand
GACAGTATGGCGACTGTGGCCAGCAAGACTGTGGCGGTTATGGCTGAAAAAATGCGATGTTTCATGGTTTGGTTTTAGGACTCGTTCAAGGTCTCTTCACTTGATGAGAGTAAAAAAGAAACTCCGTGGCCGGGGCTCACCATTTGAGTCTCCCATGGCCACGGAGTTAAATCTGTGATTTATTTCTTTAGCTCGGCAACTTTTGCCAATGTGAGCTTAAGCTGTTCATAGAAACGCTCAACTGCCGGGATGTGCATGCGTTCCGATGGAGAATGGACGTCGCGCAAGGTGGGACCGAACGACACCATGTCGAGATGAGGATACTTTTCAAGGAAAAGTCCACATTCCAATCCGGCGTGGATGGCTTTGATTGCCGGGGTCACTCTGTAGAGCTCGCGGTAAGCATCGCTTGCGATTTTCATGATAGGGGAGTTCATGTTGGGCTTCCATCCGGGATAACCCTCTCCGTGGGTCACTGTGGCACCTGCAAGGAGGAAATGTGCTTCTACCTGATTGGCAATGTCCCATTTGCGGCTGTCGACCGACGAACGCTGGCTTGTGGTGACAACGATGGTTGAGTCAGCTCCCATCTTCACCGAAGCGAGATTGGTGGAGGTCTCTACCAGTCCTTCCAGATCGCGGCTCATCGACACAACTCCGTGAGGCGCCGAGTAAATGGCGCGAATCACTGCTGTGGAGGTTTCGGAATCAACGCAGAAGTCGGGCATATCCACTGTCTCTAACTTCAGTTCAAGAGTAGGCTCTATGTCGGCATATTCATCCTTTACGTCAGCAACGTAGCGGTTGAACATGGCTGCGATGTCATCCTTCTTGGATGCGTGAACTCCGACAACCGCATGGGCTGCACGGGGTATGGCGTTGCGCAGATTGCCGCCGTCGATTTCCGACAGAACCACCTCATGATTGCGTGACACATCGAAGAGGAAGCGGCACAGCAACTTGTTGGCGTTGGCGCGGCCCAGATGGATATCTCCTCCCGAGTGACCGCCCTGGCCGTTCAACACACTTATTTTGAGGTAGTGGAAATCCTTCGGGGCGAAAGTGCGGTTGTACTTGAAAGTGCAAACAGTGTCGACACCTCCGGCGCAGCCAACGAAGATTTCGGCGTCGTCCTCTGAGTCAAGGTTAATAAGAATGTCACCGTCGATCATGCCTTCGCCTATATTGAATGCTCCGGTCATGCCGGTTTCCTCATCCATGGTGAAAAGTGCTTCAACAGGACCATGCTTCACATTAGGATCAGTGAGCAGTGCAAGTCCTGCGGCAACGCCTATGCCGTTGTCGGCTCCGAGTGTGGTGCCGTCGGCACGTACCCATTCGCCTTCGACAATGGTAGTGATGGGGGTGGTGGTGAAGTCAAAGCTCTTGTCGTTGGACTCGCACACCATATCCATGTGACCCTGAAGAATCACTTTAGGTGCATTTTCGCAACCGGGAGTTGCGGGAATATTTATGGCAACGTTACCCACGGCATCGGTCTTGGCCTCAAGGTTGTGGGCTTTTGCAAAGTCGAGAATGAATTGGCGGATTTTCTCCTCTTTTTTAGAAGGACGGGGTATTTTGGTGATCTCGTCAAAGATCGTGAACACCTCGCGGGGTTGAAGTTCGGATACTTTCATCTTGTTTCTAAAAGTTGATGTTTATGTTTGTCAGTAATGATTTATAATCTGTAAAAATTAGGCTTTTCAGCCCTTGAAAAGAAAAATAATGTTAAATAAACAGTAAACTGCACCACTAAGTTACAAAATAAAATTGAGTTTTAGCAAAAAATCTCGCCAACTTTCATATATTTGCAAACTAAAAGCAAAAACTGAGTGAAAACAGTCCTGTTGGCATTGATTTTAGTGGCCGTCGCCGTGGTGCTCCTCGGCGTGAAGGTCTTCTTTGTCAAAGGCGGCCGGTTTCCCTCGGGCCATGCCCATGACATCCCCGCTCTGAGGGATAAAGGAATTGGTTGCGCTTCCAATCAAGAAAAACAATAAATAAACGATAAAGCATATCACTTTTCTTTTCAACCGATGAAAAAAAATATTTTTGCCACTCTCTCATTAGGTGCAATCCTTTCATCATCTGCCCTGGTTTCATGCGCCGGTGGTGAAGAAAAAGCTGAAACAAACACTCCGGCTGCCGCTGCCACCGAAGAGAAAACCGCAGAGACTCAGATATTGAAAATTAGATATATTGACGGTGACTCTGTTACAGCAAATTATAACTTTGCCAAGGATCTTAAGGAATCGGCCGTTAGAGCTTACAGCAAGCTTGAAGCTGCCCAACAGTCACGTCAGAACGATCTCCAGACATTCGGCAAGAGCATCGACTCAAAGATGAAAACCAACGGCTACCTCTCGGAAGAGAGCTACAAAGCCGATGTCATGAAGTTCCAGAAAATGCAGTCTGATGCTGAAAATTATCTTGCAGGCCTTCAGCGTAACACTGAAATGGAACTCGCCCAGCAGCAACAGCAGCTCAATGACTCCATCGAAGCCTTCATCAAGGAATACAATAAGACTAAAGGTTACGATGCCATCCTTTTCAAGGCTGCCGGCGTTTACTTCAATCCGGCTCTTGACATAACCGATGAGGTGATCAAAGGACTCAACGAACGTTACACCAAAGTAGCCAAGAAGTAAAGCTTCATCCCTGCGGCAAGGAACTCTGTCGAGGTTCCTACATGCGCTATTTTTGACTCAAGTAAATACCTTACCCGTCATCAGCAATAGTTACTGATGACGGGCTATCTTACTTATCTATGGATGTTTCTAAAGGTGCCGACCTACCCCTGTTCCGATGCTTCTTTCAATTCGTCTCTTTATGAAATGTTCGATATTGTGCCCACTTTGTCTGTTTAGCTTCATTACAGCTGCCGCACAGGCTCCTGCCGATTCTCTGTCTGTTGACACATTGCGCCACACCCGTCTTGATGAGGTCACAGTTATCGGCAAGAATGCCTATGAGAGAGTTTCCAAAACTACACTCGGCACTGAGACGATTGAAATGACAAGTCTCCGCGCCCTACCATCCTTTATGGGCGAAAACGACCTTATTAAATCGCTGTCCCTTCTTCCGGGTGTTCGTTCCGAAGGTGACGGTATAGGCGGATTTGAAGTGAGAGGAGGCTCCTCTACCCAAAACAATATACGTCTGGATGGAATCACCCTCTACAATCCTTCTCATCTGATGGGGATATTCTCTACATTCAATGACGATGCTCTCGCGCAAGCCACATTATATAAAGGACCAATCCCCGCGCAATATGGCGAAGGTTCGGCCTCGGTATTGGAGACCATGCTTGCGCCCGGCGATATGACGGCTTACCACGGTTCTTTCTCTGTGGGCCTGCTCATGGCTAAGATAAAGGCCGAGGGGCCCATCGTGAAAGATAAGTTGTCCCTGGCGCTGTCTGTCCGCCGCTCTTATGTGGATGCCATTATCAATATTGTTCCCGAGTATCGCGGCACGGTGATGAATTTCTACGATATCACTGCCAAGATGCGCTATGTTCCTAAGTATGGACAAACGCTTGATCTCTCCTTTTTTATGGGGAAGGACAATCTTGCCATAAAAAACACCATGGGAATGTACTGGGGCAATATAGGTACGTCCATCAATTGGACAGCTCGCGCTGCCGATTCATTCACGTTCAAAACCACTGCCTCCTACACTGACTTCTCTCCTGTCATGGACATGACGCTCGCCCAGTCCGATGATCACCTTAAGGAGTATATTCGCACCGCCTCCGTTAATGAGCGAGTGTCATACGCCTTTGATGACGACCGCACACTGGAGTTTGGGCTGAGAAGCGAGCTGCTTGCTGTAAAGTCGGCAGAACGTGTCTCAAACAATATAGTTCAGCGCGACATACGTTCCTGTTGGGGAAATTCCCTATGGATTTCCTATGATGCTTCATTCGCCGACCGCTTTGGTCTCAATCTCGGTTTGCGTTTGAGCGCATTTACGGCTATTGGCGGTAACCGTATGAATGAATTCCTCGCCGCATCCGAACCGGCTCCTGTTTTCCGTGCCAAAACATATTTCACCCCGGAGCCACGTCTATGTGTCAAATATAACCTATCGGAATATCACAATGTGAAACTCGGTGCAAGCATCACGTCGCAGAATCTTCACTCCATCCGCTCAAGTGCAACGAGCTTCCCTTTCGATCGGTTTGCCTTGACCTCGGTCTCCGTGAAGCCTGAACGTTGCACGCAGTATGTAGTAGGCTATACCGGAATGACTCCTTCGGGCGCTTTTGACTGGAGTATCGAGGGATATTGGAAGCAGATGGACCATGTGTATGATTACATGGATGGCCGAGGCATGTACTCCAGAATTAATCTTGAAAGCATAATCCTCGGCGGAAAAGGACGCAGTAGGGGCATAGAATTCATGTTGCGTAAAAACACAGGCCGATTGACTGGTTGGATTTCCTATACACTTTCACGCACCCAAACAAAAATTGAAGGAATCAATTCAGGAAGTTGGTATAATTCCACCAACGATCGCAGGAATGATTTCAATGTAACTGCAATATATAAGCTCTCGGATCGATGGAGCTTATCGGGGGCTTGGATCTACTCTTCAGGCCATCCGCTCACCGCGCCGGATGCAAAATATGAGCTCAACGGCCAGACCCACTACTATTACTCCCAACGTAACGGCTATATGACTCCGGCAACCCATCGCCTTGACCTCTCGGCAACTTATACTCACCAAGGCAAACGATTTACTTATCGATGGGATTTCGGCATATTTAATGCCTATGGACGTCTAAACCCCTATATAGTCTATTTCAAGGACGATCCTGAAAGCCCCTCAGGTACCCGCGCGGTCATACAAGCTCTCTTTGCCTTTCTCCCCTCATTATCTTACACTCTGAAATTCTAATATGGTCAATTCGGTAAAACACCTCTCATTATATTTCATCCTCTCGTGCGCCCTATGTTCATGTGAGAAAGATTTTGATATTGAGTATCGCGACATTCAGCCTATACCCGTGATAGAAGCCTCGCTTTCATTGGATGGTGCACGTGTGAGCATTACTGAGACCACACCGATGGATGAACTGATGAACCGCACACGCTACACCGATGCCGTTGTAACCATCACAGATCTCACCTCAGGTGAGGTCCATAACCTCTCTGCCGATTCCGATGGATATTTCATCTCACCTGTCCCGGGTGTAGTTGGGCACGATTACGAACTCTCGGTAGCTCGCGGACTAAAGCACTACTCCGCTACTTCTTCCATGCTCGCTCCCGCCGGCATAGCAGACCTGAGTTTCAGTTGGATCAAGATGCCATATGATCAGGTGGCCGCACTGCAGATAATTATCGATTGCGGGACCTCCGATATAGAGCAAAGTTTTTGGATTCTTATTTACAAAAACGGTGAGTTTTACAAGCAATCCATCGTTCGTGACACTTATTCCACTGACGGAACAATCAATGTCACCTTGATGACATCGCGCCGAAATCCCGACGATGATGATGACGACGATGTTCTGCTCGACGGTGATCTTGTCACGGCAACAGTGGCTCCTATAAGTGCAAGCATGTATGACTATCTCGAGGGATTGCTAAATAATTCAAACTCATCCCTGATGTTTGCTGGAGATTTTTGCCTTGGTTACTTCCTCGCATCACCCGTCGCTGAACGTTCTGTCACATATCGCCCGGATGAATTTTAGAGTGTGTTTCATACTCTTCCTTAATAAAAAAAACGACATGTGGTACAAAAATGCCACATGTCGGATTTTTTTAATTGAAGTTATTTAAGCTCTTTTTATGTTTCTCTAAAAGTTTAAATCACTTCATCGGATGGTAATAAGCCGGCAGGTTATTTTACAAGTATCTTACGGCCTCCCGCTATATAGAATCCTGCGGGAAGGTTTCTGATAGCCTCCGCGTCGGCATTGCGAAGCACAAGTATACCGGCGAGATTGTAAACGTCTACGAGCTGATTCTTTTCGGCTGCAACGGTACCTATGGCCGACATTCCGGCAACTACACTGTCACTGCCGATTAGCCCATTGTACTCGGCTGTGAACTTTAATGTTACAGACTGATCGCCAAGCGGAGTTATAGTGAAGTGAGAAGCGTCCTCACGTGTGATTTCACACTCTTGCGGATTTGAGCTTTCTATTCCGAAATTTATCAAATGGATATTTCCTTTTGGCAAGGTTGTGTAGTCGAGAAGATCCAGTGTAATGGCTCCCTGTGTCAAATCAATCTCGGGGATTTTTATTTCTGGAGCTTCAAGGCCACAATAGAGCAACATCGAGGGGAACCAATAATAGTCCGAGAGTCGCACCGTGCGGTCATCTATGATTTTGCCGGTGGTCGGATCCACGCGGTAAATGATGTTCACCTTATAGTGTTCGCCATAGCCCTGTTCCGTTACAGTGAGAACTATTTCTCCCGTTGTCGGATCCACGCTTATACCCTGGCCGTAGAGCATCTGTTGGCCGGTGGTAGTGGAGGGGAGTACTATGAATTCGGGGTCAAATTCGCGGGTATCAAGGTTTGCGCGGGCAATTTTTGTTGCGTTGGCCGTTGTGGCGTAGTACACGATGTTGGCATCTTTATCCACCGCAAGGGGAGCCGGAGTCCAGGTGCTCCACACTGAGGCAATGCGACTGCGCACCGTGTAGTCCGGATTGTCAAGCGTTACGTATTCGCAATTCCATGTTTCGGGATCTATTTTCACAAACTCCAACCCTTCGGCAAGGGTTGCCCCGTAAAGAGTTCCGTCAGGAGTGACGAATGCCTTCACCAC
>CAJUSN010000058.1:2772-13753 GCA_910589095.1 uncultured Muribaculaceae bacterium | reverse complement strand
CTACAATGCTCTCCGCAACCATCACTATAAGCTCACACTCGGTTTCAAAGGTTGGGCAAATCAGCCTGACTGGCATATTGAATATATTGAGCCGGAAAATGTGATTTACAACATCCCGACTTACTATGTGAGCTATATGTACAATCAGCGCTCTGAGTTCCCCATCCGTCTTGTCGGTGACCCACAAGAGCTCACAGTAGAGATCGTTGAGAACAATTGGGCTCCTTACGACCCCACTTCCAGTGACTCTGTGCCTAAGGAATCATTTGGTAGTGATATTATGGACTTCAAATGGAACCGCAATGTATATCTGAATTTAGGCAAGCAGAACACTACCAACGCACTTACATATCCGGCTTCATCGGGTACATCGGGCAATACTGTGCAAGACGCTACCATAACTAATAATGGATATTATTACGGCTTGCAAAGACCTTATAACTCAGCCGGTACGGCACAAGTGACTTATACCGATGAGCTTGCTCCCAAGTACGTTACGCCCATTTGGGCCGGATTCCTTGCACTCATGGTGCCAGGAAATCAGCAAACAGATCTTCCGGCAACGATTGTCAATTCGTCCGATGACTGGTATTCAAAGAGCTTTACCAAATTGAAGAATTATTTTTACGGTAAGGGTGACGGAAATACCATACCTCAGAACATTCGCACATTCTCCAAGGCCGATCTTACTGTTACGGGCTGGAGTGCAGGTGGCGTTGTTGACAAACCTGTGGGCTCGGGTAACAACAAATGTACAGTGACAAAGAATTCCGATGGCTCACTTACAGTCAATATGCCTATGTGGACCCGTCCCAAATCCATGCTCAGTATATCCGGATTCAGCGGTAACAATCCTTACGATACCTATCAACGAAAGGCTATGGTGAAAATTACTGCAAAGTTTGCCAATGGTACTACCCGCGTGAAATACATGCCTGTGTTCCAGGTGCGTCGCGTTGTGAATCCAAAGGGCGTTTGGCGTCGCTGGAACGACAACGCACCTTTCCATGTTCGCTTGCTTCGCCGAGAGGGTGCTGATGCAGCCAGCTTCAATAGTTTCACGTCGGAAGGTGCATGGAGAGCATATATAAAGACTGTTTCACCCGGCTCAGATGGGTTCATTACTCTCACGGGTGGCTCTGGCGTTGATGGTTCCGGTGCCGTGTATGGCAATACCGACACCCCAATTGATTTCAATATTATTTTCAATGGCAAGGGTGTTGAGAAAGGGTCACACTGTGCCATCATTGAGGTTGAATATCACGGTTTCAATTGCTCGCACTCTATCTTTGTGCGACAGGGATATTTTTCTCCGCTCGATGTAGCGGGCACCGGCACATATTGGAGTTCTTTCAATTTGTTCAGTTGCGATACCAGCACTCCGTTTGGTACCACACATACTTCCGGGAAATATGTGACAGCTACTGTGACAGCTTCTCCGCTCTCACTCGGTACATTCTTCCGTCGAGGCAATTATAAAGGTATACTTATTTCCAACAACGGAACTTATGGTGTTAATCAAGCTCCCGGACAAGGTGGAACGTTTGTTTTGACAGACGGTAAATCCTCAACCTGGCAGGATCTTCAGGGCTATCCCACTACGAATGCTTATGGCAGTTCAAAAGCGTTTGGAGCCAACACGGTACAAGCGGAATTTGAGTGGGCACATTTCGAAGCTAAGGTTGATAATGAAACTCGCCACTATCGTGTTCCTACACAGGCTGAGTATCAGGCCCTGATTGACAACGGACAGTTCGGTATCGGTGTATTGTATGCCGATGGCGCTACCGAAACAGCGACTCTCGTGGATGATGCTTATGGATTTGAGGATTGGGATAACGACGGTGAAGACAATGGATATGGCATTACTCGGGCATCATCGCGCGGTATGCGCGGATTTGTGGTCTACAACACGTCCAATGCTTATCAGCTTTTCTTCCCTCTGGGTGCCCGTGGAGCGGGCCGACGCACAATGTGCGGTTTCACCAAAACTTCGTTTGCCAATTTCGGTACGTTGCGCTATTCAAGTTCGACAGTATTGCTAACTGGCGCTACTAACTCCATGCGACCAATACCCTATAACAACCCCGGCTGCCCCGGAGCACTTTTCTGGTTGAATAAAACATACGGTTCAGCTGGAGCATGGGATATGAACTACTTTGATATGAACTTCATGATGGGTGACTACGGCTCCGGTTATCTTCCCGATTATTCAATAGCAAACTACGACAACGCAACCCATGGTGGCGATGCCATACCCATTAAACTCGTACGCGAGTAATCATTGTTAACCCTATTCCCGGGGATGGAAGCAGCAAGTTTCCGTCCCCGGTTTCTTTTAACTCGCCCGGAATGAGGTCCGCGCGCTGGACCAATCAGTAAAGCAGTACGGTGAGCGAGACTGGCCCTTGGGCACCGGTGACGCGGACGGCTTCGATGTCGGCTGTGGCCGACGGACCGGTGAAGAATGAACCGTAGGTGAGCCGGCGCATGCTTATGGCGCGGTAGGCTTGGTGGATGCCCGGGAGAATGTCGGCCGAGCGTAGAAGAAGATAGAGATCCGTGCAGAGAAGGGCAGCAGCCGGAACGCCGAGTGATTCATCGGTCACCCACACGGAGCCGGTTTCGCCAACGCCAAGCACACCACGGGCCACGCAGATCGCCACCTCATGGGCTGCGTGGGGATCGCGGAGATCAGAGCGGTCAATGTTTCCTTTGAAATCCCGGAGCGCTGAAAACACTTTTACCTCTTTGTTGCTGACATTTTCCGTGAGCCAGCTGATGGCTTCTTCACGCGAGGCAAAGCGGAGTGCACGGCCGTCGTAGGATGCAAGAGCGGACATGAAATTTTCCAATGGGTCGCCGCTGACGGCGAAATCGGGTACGCGCGGGAGTTCCACCTTGGGCGGACGTGCGGCGAAGATTGCTGAGAGTATTCCGTGGCGTGACATGGGTGTTATGAATCTGTGTGATCGGAGCGGTGAATGCGGTTGTAATATTGGCGGAAAGTTTCCTGCGGAGGTTCCGGGTTGGCGTGAGCGCGTGCCCATGGATTGAGAGGGGAGTCGAGGAGCGATTCGGGGAGGGTGCGAAGTCCCCAAAGCCCGAGTTTTTCGGCCAGCGAGAGATTGCGGGCATCAAGCAACACATATTTCAACATCCCCTCTTCAAGACGGTGAGTCAACTCATCCTTATGTTTGCGCACAATCAGATCGCGCCAATAAAACACGAGTTCGGGGATGGGAACCTTTACGGGGCACACGTTGCCACACGAACCGCAATGGGTGCAGGAGTAGGGGAGGCGGGCATAGCGGTTGAGATTGTAGCTGGGCTCGAGAACAATGCCTATCGGGCCCATGTAAGGGGCGTCGTAACTTAGGCCCGATGTGCGCCGGAATACCGGGCATGTGTTCATGCAGGCACCGCAGCGAATGCATTTCAGCACCTCCCAGTATTCGCCGGCCAGTCGGCGCGAGCGACCGTTGTCGACGATGATGACGTGCATTTCCTGACCGGGGCGCGGGCGCAGATAGTGGGAGGTGTATTGTGTAATGGACAGGCCGAGGGCGCTGCGCGATAGGAGCCGGATGAAGAGGGCGAGGTCGCACTGACGGGGAATTACTTTTTCAATCCCCATAGAAGCTATGTAGAGTGGCGGCAGTGCGGCCGAGATGTCGGCGTTGCCCTCGTTGGTACACACCACAATGGCTCCTGTTTCGGCCACAGCGAAATTAACACCGCTCATTCCGGCCTGAACCCTGACGTAGTTGCGGCGCATGTCGCGTCGCATCACGGAGTTGAGATAGCGCGGATCGTCGTTGGCCGGATCGCTTCCCAACTTCTTGGCAAAGAGTGCGGCCACGTCGGAGCGCAGCTTATGTATGGCGGGCATCACGATATGGGAGGGGCGCTGATTGTCGAGCTGCTGGATTCGCTCGCCAAGATCGGCCTCATAGACCTCGATGCCGTTTTTTTCAAGATAGGGGCGCATGTCACATTCATCCATGAGCATTGATTTGCCTTTGGTCACCACCGTGGCACCATGCTCTTTGAGAAGCCGAAGCACGGTTGCGTTATGCGCCTCGGCATCGCGGGCCCAGTGTATGTGAACGCCGTTGGCCGTGGCGCGCTGCTCGAACTGCCGCAGGTACTCATCGAGATTGCTCAGAGTGTGGCGCTTGATTTGCGAGGCAAGGGCGCGCATCTCCTCCCATCCGGGGATTTCGGATGCAACTTTGTCGCGGCGCATACGCGCGGCCCACAGACAACGGTCGTGGCTCACGCGGTGAGGGGTGTCGGCAATGAACCTGGCACCGAGTTTTACTTGGTTCACTTGTTTCATGAGAGCAAATGGTGAGGGAGAGGGATAGGGGTGTTTTTCAGGGTTTGGCGTCGCCGTTGAGCAGCTCGGCGATATAGAACATTTTCAGATTTATGCCATGCTTCCGGGCCACAGTCTGCTGGTGGAGCAGGCAGCTGAAATCGGCCGAAGTCACATATTCCAATCCATTGGCCACATAATCATTCACCTTGTCGAGCCCCTGCTGTCCGGCACAGGGTGCGTCCCACATTGAGAAGGTGCCTCCAAAACCGCAACATTCGTCGCGGCGGGTGGCGTAACACACTTCCAGTCCGTCGACCATTTTAAGCAAAGCCTCCGGTTTGGAGAAGTCAGGGATCATAAGCTCGGAGGGGCGGGCCTGATGAAGAAAACGGAGGGAGTGGCAGCCGTTATGCAGCGCCACGCGGTGGGGGAAGCGGGCCCATGGTAGTTCCTTCACCTGGAGGATGTCGTGGAGAAATTCCACTATGTCGAACACCGATTCGCGCAGGCGTTTCACCTCGTGGGTCTGCTCTATGGAATCGAAATGATAGCGGAACTGGTCGGTGCATACCCCCGATGGCACCACTATGACATCGTAGGGGAGCATGAGCGGCACGAGGTTTTTTTCAAGCGCACACGCTTTGCGGGTGTAGCCCATGTCGGTGAGCGGAAGCGTGCAGCAGGCTCCCTGCTCTATGAACTCCACTTGCAATTGCGGAAAACGCCGGAGCAAATTGTAGGAGGAGATGGCAGCTTGCGGTGCAAGCATGTCGATGTAGCAGGGAACGAAAAATCCAACTTTCATAACGGGAAGGGGATGGGGGTGATGAATGTTTATGTATATTGTTTAACGCGCGGCGCGATGAAGTTGTTCGGCGTGGCTGTTTATGAGGTGAAAGATCAGGATTGGTTAAATGTGGTTAAATGGCATGGGTGAAACACTAATGCTTGTTAACACGCAGCCTGTTTGAACGCATGTTTTGTTATCCAATAGATAAGGTGTGCCTAACTTTGCACTCGTAATTCAAGAACTGAAACGAAGATATGCCCAATATACTCACCGAATTAGTAACGAAAAACGCCCTCTCCAACCCCACACGCGAAGCTTACCGCGACAACACGAGCGGCAAATGGGTGTCGACCCTATGGGGTGAAGTGCGCTCGATGCGCGACAATCTGGCGTGTGCTCTCGAGATTCTCGGGTTGAAAGAGTGTGACAACATTACGGTGTTTTCGGCCAATCGCGCCGAGATTCTGATCACGGACTTCGCGGCCTATGCAAACCGTGCCGTGCCCATCTCCATTTATTCCACCTCTACCGCCGACCAGGTGGCATATATTGTGAACGATTCGGCAGCCTCCATGATATTCACCGGAAATCAGGAGCAGTATGACAAGGCACGTCAAGCTATGGAGAAGTGCCCGTCGCTGCAGCGTATAATCACGTTCGACAGTGATGTGAAACGTGACAGCGGCGACGAAACCACCATGACTTTCGCATCTCTTCTTGCTCTGGGCGAAAAAGCATCGGCCGACTGTCGCTCGACAGTGGAGCAACGCGCGTCTCGCGCTACAGAGGAGGACATTGCCACCATCATATACACCTCAGGCACCACAGGCGAGCCTAAAGGTGCGGTGCTTCCTCATTCCTGCTTCAATGCGGCCCTTCAGTTTCATGATGAGCGGCTCACCATGATTTCCGAGGCGGACACCTCAGTTTGCTTCCTGCCGTTGAGTCATATCTTTGAAAAAGCATGGACTTATTTCTGTCTTCATCGGCTGATGCTGGTGGGCATCAATCATGATCCACGCGCCATTCAGACCGCCGTGAAGGAATTCCATCCTACTTGCATGTGTTCCGTGCCTCGCTTTTGGGAGAAGGTTTACACTGCAGTTCAGGAACGCCTTGCCGATATGAAAGGATTCAAAGCATGGATGATGGCGCGCGCGCTGAAAATAGGTCGCAAGCGCAATCTGGAGTATGCGCGAGTTGGGAAAAAAGCTCCTTGGTGGATTGAGAAACAGTATCAATTCTTTGACAAGAAGATTTTTGCAGCCCTGCGCCACATCATAGGCATTGACAACGGAAATATATTCCCAACTGCCGGCGCACCGCTTTCGCCCAACATTGTGGAATTTTTCCACTCATGCGGGATAAACATCGTGATTGGTTACGGCTTGTCGGAAACCACTGCAACTGTGAGCTGCTTCCCTGAAGTGGGCTATGAAATTGGTAGCGTAGGTACGACACTTCCCGGTGTGCAGGTGAAAATTGGTGAGCATGATGAGATTCTTGTGAAGGGTCCCACCGTGATGCGTGGCTACTACAACAAGCCCGAGGCTACGGCCGAGGCATTTACTTCGGACGGGTGGTTCCGGACGGGCGATGCCGGACACTTCGATGAGTCAGGAGCATTGGTGCTGACCGAGCGTATCAAGGACCTGTTCAAGACATCCAATGGTAAATACATTGCCCCTCAGGCGCTTGAAAGCCGACTTGGCGAGGACAAGTATATCGAGCAGGTGGCCGTGATTGGTGACCAACGCAAGTATGTGACCGCAATAATAATCCCCGCATTCGAAGCTCTCAAGGAATATGCCCGCAAAAAACATATTGCTTATCGCAATGTGGAGGAACTTATCCGCAATGCCGATGTGCGCAAGATGCTTCAGGAGCGAATTGACAATCTGCAGAGCAACTTTGCCGCATTCGAGCAGATAAAGAAGTTTACGCTTCTTCCCAAGGAGTTTACAATGGAGGCCGGCGAGCTCACCAACACTCTCAAAATTCGCCGTCCTGTCATAAATCATCGTTACGCTTCTGAAATCGAGGCGATGTACGCCTGAGAAGTTTTTACTTTTATCAAAAATAAGAGCGGATTCTGTCGCAAGACAGAATCCGCTCGCTTCTCATATTTATATTGCTGAAAAGTGGTTATTCAAGTTCCATCATGTCGAAAAACATGAGGTGTGTCGAATCATTTACAACTTTAGGTGAAAGAATCTTGAAGCCATTTTTTTCATAAAAGCCTGTTGCAGAAATGTAGGCATCTACCGTAAGATATCGGAACGCGGAATGATTTGAAGAACGGTGTAACATATCTTTCAACATAGCCATCAGATCTGAGCCGATGGATTGGCCCTTATATTCTTTTGAAACAGCAAATCGCCCTATTTTTATGGCCGGATAGCTGCTGAACCTTTTATCTTCCGGGAAATCCTTTTTCAGTTTTTTCCATTTGTTATTGGCCGATTCCTGTTGGCTAATCTTGTCGTTAAGCAGGCAAAAGTAAGCGGCTATGTTGCCATTGTCGCTGAGAATAAAAGTATTGGCAATGCGCTTTTCTGTAAATTTAAGAGCATCGTCATGTAAAAAATCATTCAAATCCTTATCGCCGCAGTCAAAATGCTTGAGATTATGCCCGGTAGTCAGCCTTAAAAGTTCCATTTAAAGACAAATCGAGATTCTTTTCTTGGCTTTTTCCACGGCTTCTTTAAGTTTTTGCGTGTTTTTCGCGCGTTCCTCTTTTGTCAAGTTGTCAACTTCCTTACGGAGACGTTCAAAGCGAACGGCGTCTTCACCCGTCAAAATTGGAGTTTCTGATATTGGAGTTGCCATATTATTTTGTGTTATATTAAATAATTACCAAAGTTATAACAATTTTATGATATTATAGGCTTTCTTACTTAAGATTTTATATGAAAATCCTGTAGAAACATAATTTACATGTAGCCGAAATGTGCAGGAGCGTGCGTCGGGCTTTATTTTAATATTTGGCGGGAAATAGCTAAATTTGCAAAAAATTGTTTTATTCACCATCGTTTCTAAAAGAATAATCTATGATTACTCAAGAACAGTTAAAAGCGACCTTTGAGCGCAAGTTAGCGCTGAGGAGGTATCTTTGACATCGACAGCAAGAAAATACAAGTAGAAGAAGAAGAGTTGCGCACTCACGTGCCCGATTTCTGGGAACATCCCAAGGAGGCGCAACGCCAGATGAAGAAAATCAAGGATCTTCAGGCCTGGATTGACGGCTATGAAGAAGTGGCCACAGCCGTTGATGAACTTGAACTCGCATGGGACTTTGTTAAAGAGGGCGCCATGGAGGAGGAGGAGATCGACGCTATGTATGCCGATGCCATTGAGAAGATTGAAAAACTCGAGCTGCGCAACATGCTGCGTCGCGAGGAGGACAAACTGGGAGTTGTGTTGAAAATCAACTCCGGTGCCGGTGGTACCGAAAGTCAGGATTGGGCCTCTATGCTCATGCGCATGTACCTGCGTTGGTGTGAGAACCATGGCTATAAAACCTCGATTGCCAACCTCCTTGAGGGCGATGAGGCAGGTATAAAGTCATGTACTATCAATGTTGAAGGCGATTTCGCCTACGGATATCTCAAAAGCGAGAACGGTGTTCACCGTTTGGTGCGCGTGTCGCCATATAATGCTCAGGGCAAGCGAATGACTTCGTTTGCATCTGTGTTCGTCACTCCTCTCGTTGACGACACCATTGAGGTGAAGGTAGATCCGGCTTTGCTCTCTTGGGACACGTTCCGAAGCGGCGGTGCCGGTGGTCAGAATGTGAACAAGGTAGAATCAGGCGTGCGCCTGCGCTACCAGTTCACCGACCCTTACACCGGCGAGTTTGAAGAGATATTGATTGAAAACACTGAGACCCGCGACCAGCCTAAGAATAAGGAGAATGCTATGCGCCAACTCCGTTCAATTTTGTATGACAAAGAGTTGCAACACCGTCTTCAGGAGCAGGCTAAGATTGAAGCAGGCAAGATGAAGATAGAGTGGGGTTCGCAGATCAGATCCTATGTGTTTGATGACCGTCGCGTAAAGGACCATCGCACAGGCCATCAGACGTCAGATGTGAATGGCGTGATGGACGGCGATCTTGACGGCTTCATCAAGGCCTATCTCATGGAATTTGCCGGCACTGAAGAGACGGATTAATAAATCCGCTATACCATTAATTTTAAACGGAACCATTCCCGCAGGTATGGTTCCGTTTTTTACATCCTTGTCATTTGTTGATGCATCTCCCTGCGAGCGTTCTCAGGGAAGTGATAGGTATGGACTAATGAGGAATCCTATGAAGCGGACTCTTGGAATTATCCGGGAGCCTGTTGTTTTTGTATCCCTTGGGCATCTCCGAAGGAGGGAGGCCGGCCCCTTTATTATTGGGCAAGGAGCGCAGGGGAATAGTAGATACCTGTCGGAAAATATTAACATTATTGTGTTCAATGATTAATTAAACTTGATTGAACGAAGTATTAAACTTGCACCTCCATAAAATAAAAATGCACATTCAAACGTTCACTAAGGGAACCTCCACATGAGCAAAAGCTAAGAATTATGAATAAATTAACCGACTTGTATGCCAAATGGCAAAGTTTGCAACCGCTTACCGAACGGAAGCGTTACTTGCTGAGTCAACGATTCTCGGTAGATTACAATTTCAATAGTAATCATATCGAGGGCAATACTCTGACTTATGGTCAAACGGAACTGTTAATTCTCTTTGGCAAAGTAAGCGGCGAGGGTGACTTGAAGAACTTTGTTGATATGAAAGCCAGTCAAGTCGGGATGGCTATGATGTGTGAAGAAGCGAATTTGCGCGATAAGCCCATGAGCCAATCTTTTATTCGCCAGTTGCATAAAACATTATTGCGCGAGGATTATACCGTTTATCGCAATCTGCCCGGAGGTGTGCAGACAAGCTATGCTATTCACGCCGGACAATATAAGACGCGTCCGAATAGTGTTATAACTCGCTATGGCGACCGCTTTGAGTATGCATCGCCTGAGGAAACTCCGGCACTGATGGCTGACCTCGTTGATTGGTACAACGAGGCGGAGGCAAGCGGAGATTATACGCCTGTAGAGCTCGCCGCTCTTTTCCATTACCGTTACATACGTATCCATCCATTTGAAGATGGTAACGGGCGTATAGCTCGTCTGATGGTCAACTATATTCTTGCACGTCACAATTGGCCTATGATTGTGGTTCGCAGTCGCAACAAACATGAATATATCGAGGCTCTACATAAGACTGATCTTGAAATCGGTCCGGTTCCCTCTGAAGGTGCTCACGTTTCGCTTGCAAAAATCAAGCACTTTTTGCGCTATTTTACGAAACTTGTTGAAACGGAACTTAATTACAACATAGAATTTGTGAGCGAAACTTCTGCCAATGTTTGGTGGTACGATGGTAAGAAAATTGTGTTCCGCAGTGCAAGTAGCTCTCGCATTCTAAATGCTCTAAACGAAAATCCCGACATTACTATTGACCGACTTGCCGAAGTTGCCGGAATAGTTCCACGGGCTGTAAAAAAACAGCTCCAAAATATGATAAAAAATGGCTATATCCATCGCTCTGAAGCCGATGGAAGTTGGCACGTTTTCGCTTCGCAGACAGTTTAACTTAAAAACCGGTTAAATTAAAAGTTGTACCCTCCATGATACATCCTATGGGGAGAGGGCGCCGCTTCATTTTTGAACAAGTAATGCTAGTGTGGAGTTGGAGTGAAACGCTGTCTATGCCCTTTGGTACGGGTGAGGATGACTACCGCTCTATGAACTTGATCCATTTGCACCGTCGGCTCTACCTCATTTTGACTTCGCTTAATCTTTACGTCTACCGCTCG
>CAJUSN010000058.1:0-2762 GCA_910589095.1 uncultured Muribaculaceae bacterium | reverse complement strand
GCTCAGAGTCTATTGCGTATCGCCCCAAAAGGCACAGGTACCCGACAAATCAGTTGGTAGTTTTAGGTAAGTTGCGTAGGAGGCGGATGGCCATTAGCAGGGCGGTGGTGGAGGCGCGGTCCACTACGCGGCTGCGGTTTCCGGGGAAGTGATAGGTATGGACTATTGTCTCGCCCGTGGCTGAGGCAGCAGCTATGCACACAGTGCCAACAGGCTTTACATCTGTACCTCCTCCGGGGCCTGCAATGCCTGACGTGGCAACTGCAATCGATGCGTTGGTAACGCGGCATGCACCCTGTGCCATTTGAAGTACCACCGGCTCGCTGACAGCTCCGTATGTGGCCAAAGCGTTTCGGTCCACACCGAGCACGTTGGCTTTCACATCATTGCTGTAAGCCACCACTCCACCCTGCATACATTCCGATGAGCCGGGGATGGAGGTGATGAGTCGGGCGATATTGCCACCTGTGCAGCTCTCGGCCGTAGCCACAGTTGCTCCATGTTTCTTCAGTTCATGGAGAAGGATCTCAGCGGGAGTGGCATCACCATCATAAAGCAGGTTTTCAGAGCATAGTGCTTTAAGTTCTGCCACAGCTTGGTCTATTTCGCGTTCCAGCGTGTCGCGTTGGCGCGAATGTCCGTCCAATCGCAGACGGATCAGCCCTGGTTTGGGCAGATAGGCCAGATGAAGATGTTTGGGTAATGACTCTTCCCAATGAGCAAGGCGCATGGCCAAAGCCGATTCCGTGATATCGCTCACCATGAGTGTGCGGTGACTTACTGCGTACTGCGACGGAAAAGTTTCAAGCAGGCGTGGTAACACTTCGTGTGAAAAAACATGCTCGGTTTCAAACGGCACGCCGGGCATAGCCACCAGCACATGACGTGGCTCTTCAGTCTCGAACCACATCACGGGGGCTGTCCCGACGCGGTTTTGAATCACATGTGCCGACGTGGGCACCCAGGCCTGACGCGCAGTAAGCTCATTCAATTTCAGCCCGCGTTTTTTGAAAACTTCAAGAATATTTTCGGTAACTGCAGGGTCCTCCCGCAGTGTCCCTCCGAATATTTTGCAAAGTGTGGATTTTGTTATGTCATCCTTTGTGGGGCCGAGCCCTCCGGTGGTAAGCACCACCTGGCTCCGCTCAAGCGCTTCATTCACAGCGCGGGTAATGGCTTCCTCAGTGTCCGGAACCGTTTGTATCCATTCCACTTCCCATCCATACGGGGCCATGGTGCGAGCCAAAAATCCGCTGTTTGTGTCGGTCACTTGACCAATGAGCAGTTCATCGCCTATTACAATTACGCTCGTTTTCATCCTTTTTAAATAAACATTTAAGCAGATTCTTAAACAGTAACGCGGGCGTATGGAACCTCATCGTAGCTGCAAAAATCTTTGTCGAGGTACTTGAAATAGCCGGCCATGGCAACCATTGCGGCATTGTCGGTGGTGAATGCACGCTCAGGTATGAACGCTTTGAGTCCACGTCGGCTGCAATAGTCGGCAACCGCAGCGCGTACACCGGAATTAGCCGACACGCCGCCACCAATAGCCACGGTTTTCACCTTGGTCTGTTTGACGGCTTTGTCAAGTTTGTCAAGCAGTATGTCAATGATGGTTTTCTGGAGAGAAGCAGCCAGGTCGGCCATGTTTTTTTCAATAAATTCGGGGTCTTCCTTCACTGCATCACGAAGAGTGTAGAGGAAAGAAGTCTTGAGCCCGGAGAAGCTGTAGTCAAGACCGGGTATTCGCGGTTTAGCGAATTTAAATCGGGTTGCATCTCCTTCGGATGCGAGACGGTCAATGTGGGGACCTCCGGGGTAGGGGAGGCCCATCACCTTGGCGCATTTGTCGAATGCTTCTCCTGCGGCATCATCGATCGTGGCGCCGAGAATCTCCATGTCGTTATAATTCTTAACCAGAATAAGCTGGCTGTTCCCCCCTGATATCAGTAGAGTAAGGAATGGATATTCCGGAACTTCATCATCAGGGTTGCGGCGCACGAAATGGGACAGAACATGACCATGAAGATGGTTCACATCTACCATAGGGCAACGCAATCCGAGCGACAATCCTTTGGCAAACGAAGTGCCAACTAAGAGCGAACCAAGGAGCCCCGGTCCTCGGGTGAAAGCTATGGCCGATAGATCATCTTTGCTAACGCCCGCACGCTTTAATGCTGCATCCACCACCGGCACTATGTTCTGCTGATGGGCACGTGAGGCGAGTTCCGGCACTACTCCGCCGTACTCTTCATGCACGCTCTGCGAGGCTATGACATTGCTCAGGAGCAACCCGTCCTGAATCACGGATGCCGAGGTGTCGTCACACGACGACTCTATACCTAATATGGTTATTTTCTTATCGCTCATATTCGCTAAAGCTGTTTGCTTTTTTAGTTTTCACTGCAAAATTAAGCAATAAATGGCGGATGTTACATGATTTCTGCGTAAATTTGCATCCGAAATTAGAATAGACCTCATGCAAAAAATTAGAAACGTAGCAATTATTGCCCATGTGGACCATGGCAAAACCACATTGGTTGACAAAATGCTTCTGGCCGGTAACCTTTTTCGCGAGAACCAAAACGCCGGCGAACTTATTCTCGACAACAACGACCTGGAACGTGAGCGTGGTATAACCATTCTCTCCAAAAACGTTTCAATCAACTATAAAGACTATAAGATTAACATCATTGACACCCCGGGGCACGCCGATTTCGGCGGCGAGGTGGAACGTGTGCTCAACATGGCCGACGGCT
>CAJUSN010000057.1 GCA_910589095.1 uncultured Muribaculaceae bacterium | reverse complement strand
GCAATCAAAGATGATGCATTGACACTCATGTCGGGGTTGATCATGCCATTACGGAGAGCATAGAGGGCAACGGCTCGGTACATTGCACCCGAGTCTATATAGCGATATCCTATTTGAGAGGCAAGGCGGCGTGCCATGGTGCTCTTTCCTGATGATGAGTAGCCATCTATGGCTATGATTATGCGGGGTGAGGCAGATGTTGACATTATAATAGTTCGCTTAGATTAGTTGAAAGATTGAACATGAAAGTTGTGGCGCCGGTGTGAGGCTGGGATAAAGCAACCCCTATACCGAAGGATTTTACGCGGATTCCAGCGCCAATGGAGAACCCTGATAGGAATGATCTGTGATAGGTGGACATGTCTGTGCGTGTCTTGTAATTGTAGCCTATTCCGATGTGAAACTTGTCAGAAGGAACAAAGTCGGCAGCAAAAACGAGATGCCTGAACAGGTTTGAACTGAACGAATCCTTAATTTTGAAATCAGCATTGTCCGATCCGTCGCCCGTTTCATAATATGGGAGTTTCCATTTGGTCAGATTCCAGGCTGTGATTGAGAAGCGTATCGGAAGCGAGCCAAATGATTGGGTCCATCCAAGTCGCACGTCCACCGGAAGTCTATCGTAACGTTGGTCGAATCGTTTGACCTGTCCACCAAGATTTGCAACTACTACGGAAAACGACAAGTCGCGCTCAGGGTCATAGTAGTTCATGCCCAGGTCAGTGGCCAATGCCATGGCGGTGTATTGGCCGTAGGAACTGTAAAGCACTTTCAGATTTATACCACCGCGCAGACGATCTGTGATATCGTGGGAATATACGCCGGAGAAGGTCACATCTTTAGGCGAAAACGAGCCGTTTACGTTGCCCTCTATATCTGTGAGGTCCATGCTGCCATAACCGTAATATTGTATCGCTGCCGACCAAGCTCCATGTTCACCGGCCGGCATGCCGAACCTGACACCGGCGAAATTGGAATCGGAAATATAACGCATGTAGTTGAGTCCTATCTGCTTGTCGAATTCCGGGCCGAGGAGGGCTGGGTTTTGGTCAATGGCATTAATGTCGTCATCCACAGTGGAAATGTTTATGCCACCAAGTCCGTATATATGCGCCGAGGAGGGGATGTTGAGGTAGTTGTAGGCAGGCGAAGAGTCGGCTGCAACGGCCGTTGCGGTCGGAGCGAGAACTGACGAGGCCAATGCGGCCATGAGGCAATATTTATATTTGGTCAGGATCATTTAGCAGCATGCAAAGTTACAAAGAATAAACGATTAATGTTACTCTATATTGTACAATCTTTCTTTCGGCAGTGGCTTTACAGGTGCTTATTATCCATGCTTACAGGAGTTTGACATGCGTGATGCTTTTGAATGCATGGGCGGGTGAATTGTCAACAAATTTAAAACAATAATAATCATTGCCAAATTTTAGGGTGATAATTTGTGGGAATGGCAAGGTAGGCTTAAATTTGCGCAGAATTTAACTGTTTCACATCACTCTCTCACATGAAATTTGTCACACATTGCATTTTCCCCGCAACATTGCTAATGGCAATCACTTTGCCTGCTGCCGCTCAGCGTTGCAAGGTTTCCTATTATAGCCGGACTTCCTCGGTGGTGGTCGAGGCATATATCTCGGATGCGGTTGATCAGCAGCCTGAATTCCCCGGCGGTGATAATGCCATGATGCGTTACATTAATAAAGAACGTCGTTATCCACGTGAAGCATATAAGGCCGGCATTGAGGGCCGAGTGCTTTGCGGCTTTGTTGTGCTGCCTAACGGTACGATAAGCGATATAGAAGTGGTCAAGGGCGTGGAAGAGAGTATAGATAAGGAGGCGGTCAGGCTAATACGCAACATGCCTCAGTGGAAAGCGGGACGTATTAATGGCACAGCAGTGCCCGTATATTGCATTATTCCTATAGCTTTCCGCCGTTGATTTAGTGTAGATGATGTAAAACAGATCTCTTCGGAACTATTTCTCCAAAAAACATATTATTCACAGAAGGTTGCGGATGTTTTCGGTTTGAGACATTTGCGGGCCATTCTTATGTAGGCACTTATCACCAAAATTCCTGTTATGACCCACGTGATGGGGTAAATCCATAATAGCAGCGTGAAGCTGTGGAAGGAGGCGTTTACGGTGTATATCCAAAGCAATCTAAGTATGCAAGTGCCGAACACAGTGAGAATCATGGGCGTAAGTGAGTTCCCGAGTCCGCGCATTGCCGAACCGCTGATTTCATAGCTGCACGCCAGAGCCTGGAACACCAGTACTATGTGCATGCGTGAGAGGCCGAATTCCAACACAGGCGTTTCATCCGTGAATAAATGCAAGCATGCCGTTCCGTTGAGAGCGATCAGCCATGTTGCAGTAACTGTGGCTATAACGCTTAATGCCATTGCATGTCGCACCACTTTACGACACCGTTCATATTGTCCGGCTCCATAGTTCTGACTCATAAATGCCACGGTGGCTTGTGAGAACGCCACAATAATAAAATAGCAATATGCTTCGTAGGTAAGTGCAGCCGATGATCCTGCCATAGCTTCGGCCCCATACTGGTTGATGGCAGCCTGGATAAACAAGTTAGCTCCGGAAAACACCATTCCTTGCATGCCTGCAGGCACGCCTATCTGCATTATTTTCTTCAATTCGCTGACACTTATGCGCATCCTTTTTACGGAAACCTTGTAAGGGTCTTTTTCGCGCATAAGCCACATTGTAATGAAGCCGGCATTGATGGCTTGTGCGAGCACAGTGCCTATTGCGACGCCCGCCACTCCCATATCGAAGATGGCTACGAACAGGAGGTTGAAGCATAGGTTTGCTATGGCAGCTATTAGAAGCGAGTAAAATGGACGTCGTGTATCGCCCATGCTTCGCAGTATGGCAGAGCCGAAATTGTAAATCATCATGAATGGCATACCAAGAAAGTATATTCCGAGGTATTCGGCCGCGAGGTCGATGACTTCAGAGGGGGCATCCATCCATATAAGTATGGGCCGTGCGAAGATTTGTCCGATTACCATCAGGCAAACACCGCTGATTAGCGACAGGATGGATGTTGTGCCTATGGCAGCTTTTATTCCGCGATCGTTGCGACGCCCTATGTAATTGGCAATTACCACATTGGCTCCAATGGAAATTCCCAAAAAGAGATTTACGAGTATATTTACGAGAGGACCGTTTGATCCCACGGCAGCCAGTGCAATGCTTGAACTGTACCGCCCAATTACGGCTACATCAACTGCGTTGAACGATTGCTGGAGTATTCCACTCGCTATAAGCGGGATGGCAAACAACAGAAGGCTGGGAGTGAGCTTGCCATGCAGCAGGTCTATGTTGGAATTGTTTTTATTACTCATAGCACTGACTCTAATTTTCCGTGAAGAGCGAGGCTCTACGGAAAGCGAGTGCAAAATTACCCAAACATTAGTTTATAAGCAAAAGTTTTAACATGAATGTGTAATGATGATGAGGTGTGAGTGTGACGCTGCTATAGTAAATGGTGAAAAATTGTTTAACATCAGTTAGCATACATTTCGGTTTATTGGATTGAGATAAATTGCCTACAAACTGAAAAATGAGTAATTTTGCAACCGTAAATTGAATTAATACGATAGCTCACATGAAGCTACACATTGCAAGTTGTATATTATTTTTAACCATTCTTAACTCTTGTGGTTCGCGTTCAGCTCAACGCGGTAGCGATGTTGCGGATTCCGATTCCGTCAACGTTGAACGTCCTCAAAGAGTTGAAATGGTTCGATTGCCCGATACTGTTTATGAATCTGCTTCTATGGTGAAATACTCCATTGAAGTTTGTGATGCCGACACTCCCGGCATGTTGGCTTCTCTCAGTGATGTTTATAATGGCGCCCCCGGTGTTTTTACATTTCGTGGCGGTCCAATGAGGCAAGCCGATTTCCATGGAACGGTTTCGGGGGAGCCCTCTGACTTAGAAATAGATTGGACATTCCGCACACAGGAGGATTACAGCGAGACTTCTGTTGGAAGCTGGGGCGGAGGCACTGGTTGGACAGGTCAGCCACTTTATGTAGAATGGCCCGATAGCTGTCTCAAGCGTTTGCGTGCATCTGGAGCGGTCGACGCCGGTTTCGGGGGACGGGAAATTATGGTAGGCTCTCTTTTCGGGAGTGTTTATTTTATAGATTTTGCAACAGGAAAAGCCTCACGTAAGGCCATTCCGGTCGGTAATCCTATAAAAGGAACTGTATCGCTTGATCCCACGCTAAACGGAAATCTTTATGTGGGTCAAGGTGTTCCCGGTCGTCGCCCGTTCGGTGCATTGGCCATAGATCTCTTCAGTAACGAACAGATCCACTTTTTTGCAGAAGATGCAAAGGCTCAGTGCAGATGGGGTGCCTATGATTCCTCTCCCGTTAGAGTGGGGCAATTCTTGTTCCGTCCCGGTGAAAACGGGGGTGTATATAAACTTAAGGCCGAACCCGGATCTTTGAAAATGCATAGCGTTATGCGTTACACGGTTGCCGGTACGGCTCCCGGTATAGAGGCTTCAATGGCTGTGTATTCCAATTACGGCTTCACTGCCGATAATCATGGTAATATTCTTGCCATAAATTTGGACACCATGAAGCCCGTATGGGCTTATAAGTTGGGCGATGACACTGACGCTACTCCGGTTTTGGCAGTAGAGGATGGTATACCTTATCTTTATGTAGGGTGTGAAATTGATCTTCAGGATGCCGGCTCCGCAAAATTTGTCAAGCTTAACGCCTTGAACGGCAAAGAAGTTTGGCGCACAATGATAGAGGGCAAGCGTATGAATATAGGCAAGAAACATTTCGATGGCGGTTTCTATTCATCAGCTCTCCTTGGTTCAGGTGATGCCGAAGGTCTTGTGTTCGCTAATTGTGTGAAGAATACCAAAGGCCAGAATGGGGCCTTTGTAGCGATGGATAGAAAAACCGGTAATATTGTATATGAAACACCATTGAAGTATTACGCATGGTCATCGCCGGTGGGCTTCTTGAATGAAGCAGACCGTATGTTTGTGGTAACCGGCGATTGCACAGGCAATATGTATATTATTAACGCTAAGGATGGCAAGATCATCACATCAAAGGCGATAGGCAATAATTTCGAGTCTCGCCTGTGGTGATTGGAAATTCACTCGTGGTTGGATCTCGAGGTAACGCTATCTTTAAAATCAGTTTGAAATGATAAAGAAATTCTCTATTTTAGCAATTTTACTCCTTATGTTCACTGCCGTAGCTTCGGCCGGCAGGGTGACCTCACACCATGGAAAGGTGGCCGACGGCTACAATTTTTGGCTCGTTGAACCGGAGGACAGCATGGAGGCTAAGCCTGTTTTCATTTTTCTTCACGGTGCAAGTCTTTGTGGCAATGATTTAAACAAGGTTCGCCGTTACGGAACGCTCGACGCCGTTGAAAAGGGGCGTGAACTCGATGCTTACGTAATAGCACCTCAGAATCCGGGGGGAGCATGGAGTCCCCGTAAGGTGATGAACGTTTTGAAATGGGTTGAAGACTACTATAATGTGGATTATGACCGTATCTATGTTCTGGGAATGAGCCTCGGTGGTTACGGTGCCATTGACTTTGCCGCAACCTATCCGGACGATGTAGCAGCCGCTATGGCTTTCTGCGGAGGCGGTTCGGTTAAGGATCTTTCCGGCTTGAATGATGTTCCTCTGTGGATTGTGCATGGTACGGCTGACCGTGCTGTGAGTGTTTCTCAGAGCGATAAGGTGGTAGAAGCCATGAAAAATGCCAATGCATCCACCCCTCGTTTGATCTATGACCGCATCCCCGGTATGAACCACTCGCAGCCTGCCCGCCTTTTCTATCTTGCAGAGACGTATGACTGGCTTTTAAGCCATAGTTTGAAAGATAACAAGCGCCCTGTGGCAGAAGGCTTCAATATCACAAATGATCTTATGCGTACGGCTTATTCAGGCTTGCGCACAGGATCGCGTTCAGCTGCTAAATCAAGCGCATCCTCTCAGAAGAAAGTCGCTCAGCAGCGGAATTCGGAAAAGTATAAACAACGCTCTGCTAAAGCCACTGCATCCAAATCTGCTTCATCACGCAAACGCAACTCCTGATGTACATAAGTCAACAATTTGACACTGCTCCCGAGCGGATTGAAAGCCGCTTGCAGGAATCTATATATGCCGGGCTGAACAAGCTCGGCATTCCGTTTAAAAGGGTTGAATGTGATCCTGCTATATCTGTAGAGGATTGTGAGGAACTTACCGCACGTTTCGGGGTCCCGGTTGTGAAAACGTTGTTTGTTGCCAACAGACAACTTACGCGCTTCCATCTTGTGTCCATGCCGGGGAGCAAGCCGTTTGTTACTCGTGATTTCGCACGTGCTCTGAATGTTTCCAGGGTTTCCTTCGTTAAGCCGGATATAATGATGGAGATGTTGGGTGTCCCTGTGGGGGCGGTATCTCCACTCTGTGCCATAGCCGATCGGGGCTGTACGATTCAAGTTGTGGTTGATGAGGAGGTGCTCTCTTATCCGCGGGTGGCTTTTCCTGACGGAACCACTACAAACTATATATGCCTTGAAACAAAAGCTGTGATTGAACGATATCTCAGCTTTTGCAACCATGAACCAAAGATTTGTCAATTATGAAAGAGCGTAAAGATATAGTGGAGTATTATGATTCAATAGCCTCCACCTATGATTCCTCTCGATTCGGCAATAGCTATGGAGCGTTTATTGATGCCCAGGAACGGAAAATCTTATCGAGATTTCTTGCCGGGGAAAAAGGTACCACGCTTGAAATGGCGTGTGGCACCGGTAGACTGCTTGATTTTGCTGATTGTGGCGTGGATGCGAGTGGTGAGATGTTGGCTCAAGCGGCTATTAAGTTTCCTGAGAAAACTTTGGTGCAAGCAGCGGCTCATGATTTGCCGTTTGACGCAGGTTCATTTAATGCAGTGTACTGCTTCCATCTTATCATGCATTTGGACCGTGAATATATATCGGATATTTTAAATGAGGTAAGCCGTATATTGAGGCCCGGTGGATGTTTTATATTTGATTTTCCATCAGCACAGCGGAGAAAATTCTCCAGAAGGAATCAGGGTGGCTGGCATGGAAATACGGAGTTGACGTTGCACGATGTGAGAGATTTGGCTTCAAATACTTTCACCATTGATAAATCATGTGGAATAATGTTTGCTCCTGTGCATGTTCTTCCGAAATTCCTGCGTGGATGCGCTCGCCCGCTTGATTCTTGGATTTGCCGTACACCAATGAAGAATTTGGCGTCTTATATAGCTGTAAAACTTGTGAAAAAGTGATTCGTAATGATTTCCATAGCTTTTAAGGCGCGTGTTAGATGGGGGTTCGTAAGAGTGCGGGATCTCTTGTCGCGCGAGCGGTTTGCGGTATCGCGCGTGGTTGAAACACCCGAATGTTCTTTGACGTTGGAACAGCCATTCAAGCCTTCAGAAACCTTGGAGGGGAAGAAGCATAATTTGCGTGAAGCAGCCCGAAAGATAAACTCCGTGACTATCCTTCCTGGAGAGGTTTTTTCGTTTTGGCATGTTGTTGGGAATCCAAACAATCCTAAGCGCTTCACCTACGGCAGGAGTCTTCATGCAGGCGTACCTGTGAAAGATTACGGAGGAGGTTTATGTCAGGCCTCCGGCATAATTCATCATGCCGCTCTCATGGCCGGTCTTGAAGTTTGTGAGCGTCATAATCATTCTGTGGATCTTTACACTGATGAGACTCGCTTCGCTCCGTTGGGTTCCGATGCAACGGTGTTCTTTGGATATAAGGATTTACGAATAAAGAATAATTCAGAAGGCTCGATCAGGTTTTCATTGAGCATAGAAGACAGTCGCCTTGTTTTACGGTTGCTGTCGGTTATGTCATTGCCCATCAGCGATCTTAAGTTCAATGTTCGTGAGTCGTCTGAAGGTGATAAAAGAGTGGAGGTGGTTAATGAGTCTGGAATGATAGTTTCCCGTTCTATTTATAAACCATTGAGAGATTGTAATGGACACAATTGACTGTCGTATTATTCAAACTGAAGTCGGGCGGATTGTTCTGGGAGCTAAAGGCGATGCCTTGGTGCTGTGTGCATGGGAGCCTGCGCTCGCAATCCGTAAATATTCGATCTTGAAGTCACATAAATTACAGTTTGTCAACAGTTCCATATTACTGGATAAGGCAATTGGCGAAATCCAAGAATATATGAGTGGCAGTCGTAAATTATTTGATTGTGAGCTAAGCTACGAAGGAACGTGTTTTCAGCGGCAGGTGTTGGATGCGCTTTCTATGATTCCTTATGGAACTGTAATGAGCTATGGGGATTTGGCAAAGTCTATTGGCAGGCCCGGCGCTGTACGTGCGGTTGCTCATGCTGTTGCTATGAATCCCCTGTCTTTGTTTCTACCATGTCACCGGGTAGTGCCCGCGAGTGGTGGTGTTGGAAATTATGCGGGCGGGAGTGATGCCAAGCGTGAGCTTCTCCGGATTGAGGGTATATGTAATCTTTGATGTTGATATTGCCGAATATTATAAAAGAAAGTTCCCGCAAATTGGCAGATGCCATGCGGGAACTTTAAGTGTCTTTTACTGATCAGCTGAGTAAACCTCGGCTGCGGAAGAGGAAGCTTTACGCTTCAACAGGCTTCACGTTGATGAAGCGACGTCCGTTTTTGCCTTCGGTGAACACAACTGTGCCATTGATCAGGGCGAAAAGAGTGTGATCTTTTCCCATGCCAACGTTCAAACCGGGATGGTGAACGGTGCCACGCTGACGTTTCAGGATGTTGCCGGCCTTGCAATACTGCCCACCAAAAATCTTGACTCCGAGTCGTTTGCTTTCCGATTCGCGACCGTTCTTCGAACTACCTACACCTTTTTTATGTGCCATTGTCTTTTAGATTTTTGAGGGATTAAGCAACTACTTCTTTAACTAACACTTTGGTGAAATACTGACGGTGGCCGTTTTTGCGACGATAGCCTTTGCGGCGTTTCTTCTTGAACACGATCACTTTGTCGCCCTTTACAAGGGGAGTGAGTACTTCACATACAACTTTAGCGCCTTCTACAGTGGGAGCGCCAACCTTAACGTTACCATCAGCGTCAGCGAGGAGAACGCGGTCAAATTCAACCTTGTCACCTTCTTTGGCAGCTTCGCCGAGATAATGAACATACAAGAACTTTTCAGCTTCAGCTTTGAACTGCTGTCCTTGGATTTCTACAATTGCGTACATTTTATTGAATAATACGTTGTTAGGTTACTCCGAAAGGCGGATGCTGAATTGAATTGCATCGCTTGTTCTGGCCTTTCATGGAAAAATGCCCACAAAATTACAACTTTATCCTCTAATTTCCAACTGAAACTGAAGAAATTTGCGTCCTTTTTTAAATCTTGCTTTTTCTAAAACTATATATTTAGTCGGCACTTAGAGTTTATAGGGTGATAAAGATGATGAATCAATAACTCTGTGTTGCCACCTTTGTTAGCTTTAACCGTCTTTTGGGAGATTCGCAATCGTATTCATTACCATTAGGATATAACCAGCCTTGTTCACTAATATAAAGAATGTCTTGCGGATAGCCATTATCCCAGAAAGCTGTATCGAATGCGCCTATTTTAAGCCTATCGTAGCTGAATTTCCAATCTATCGGGAGCAACTCTGTGAATGATACTCGCTTTCTATCGTTCTTAAAGTCAAACGAGCAGCTTCCGTAAAACATCTCACCTGATGATTCATTCTTCAGGTAGGTTTTGCCGGAGTAATAGTTTTCATTATTCACTTCAACTTTTGGACAAATAGTCAAGGTGTAGATTACACCACTATGATCGGTGAATTGATACGAACCTTTTTGGCGAAGATTTACTTGCGCGAATGATGTTAAACACGGGAGCAGCGCGATGATTGCTAATAAAATTTTCAATTTCATAGTTTTATTTTTAAGTATTCCGTCAAAGTTAGTAAAATTACATGTAATTATAGCTATTCATTTTATTCCATTTTCATAAATTGTTTTCTCGGATAAGTGAAATTGGTATTACAATATGTGAATCGGGTAACTTATTTGCCTGCTTTTTTGTTAATTTTGCAGAAGAAAACAGCAGCGGTGAGCCAATGATGTTTCGACTGCTGTTTGTTTTAGAACTTAAAAGCTAGTGAATTATGCAATTAATAGAAAATAAAGAGTTCGGAGGCGAGCGTCCCTTATTCGCCTCTCATGATCTGAAATTGGTCAATGTCACCATTCATGCCGGGGAATCCGCGCTTAAGGAATGTTCAAATATAGTTGCCGACAACTGTCGGTTTGAGGGGAAGTATCCTTTCTGGCATGTTGATGGTTTTGTGATCAATAACTGCGTATTTACGGAAGGCGCACGCGCCGCCCTGTGGTACTCGCGTAACCTTGAAATGACTCATACCAGAGTAGAGGCTCCTAAAATGTTTCGCGAGATGCAGGGCGTTAAATTGACCGATGTTGTTATTCCTCATGCTCAAGAAACGTTATGGCACTGTAGCGATGTGGATTTGGATGATGTGCGTGTGGCAGATGCCGACTATCTTTTTATGCATGGCACCAATATTAAAATCAACAACTATCGTCAGCAGGGCAATTACTCGTTCCAATACTGCAAGAATGTTGTTATCCGAAATGCACATATTGAATCAAAGGACGCGTTTTGGAACAGTGAGAATGTCACTGTGTTTGATTCGGAGATTGACGGAGAGTATCTTGGCTGGCATTCACATAACCTTCATCTGATAAATTGTCACATTAATGGAACGCAGCCTCTGTGCTACTGCCATAACCTGGTTTTGGAAAATTGCACATTTGGCGATGAAGCTGACTTGGCTTTTGAGGAGTCGGAGCTTCAGGCCGATGTGATTGGAAGGATCGTAAGCATTAAAAATCCAACCACAGGGCATATCTCACTGGATTCTGTTGGAGAGATAATTCTGGATGACAATATCAAGCAGCCTGCCGACTGCAAAATAGAACTGAAAGGATCGAAAACCGAGTGATATGGGAGGAAAGTCCGGTGTTACCGAACAGCTTTTAGAACGTATCCGCACCGGGAAACAATTGACAATGAGGGAACGCTTCAGGCTTACCCTCTTGTTGAGTTTTCCGGCTATTGTTGCGCAGATCTCGGCTATTGCCATGCAGTATATCGACGCTTCGATGGTTGGGAGCCTCGGAGCTCGCCCTTCTGCGGCAATAGGACTTGTTTCTACTACCACTTGGCTTTTTTGGGGTGTACTCGCGGCCTGTTCAACTGGTTTTTCCGTGCAGGTGGCGCATCTTACAGGAGCTGATGATTTTGGCAAGGCAAAGAAGGTGTTGAGACAATCAATTGTGGGATGCTTATCATTCAGCATTGTCATTGCTCTGATTGGTGTGCTGATTGCCGGTCCATTGCCCTCGATGCTTAGGGCCGATGAGTCAATCCACGCAGAAGCTTCAACCTACTTCTTAATTTTCTCCCTTTTTCTCCCGGCGTTGCAAATGAATTTTCTTGCAGGTGCAATGCTTCGTTGCGCGGGCAACATGCGTGTGCCCAGCATGCTTAATGTGGCAATGTGTTTGCTTGATGTGGTGCTGAATTTTTTCTTGATATTCCCATCAAGGACGTTGGAAATTGGAGGAGTTGAGGTAAATGTGTTTGGCGCGGGGATGGGTGTGGCCGGAGCGGCTATTGCCACAGTGACAGCCGAAGCAATTGTGGCTTGCGCAATGTTAGCTTATCTTTGTGTTTATTACAAACCACTTAAGATATGGGGTGAGAAAGGCAGTTTTATTCCGGAAGCCAATACAATGCGCAGCGCTGTAAAGATTGGTTTACCTATTGGACTGGAGCATATTGCCATTTGTGGTGCTCAAATACTTGTTACGTTTATTGTGGCTCCGCTGGGAGTCGTGGCCATTGCGGCAAATTCATTTGCCGTCATTGCCGAAAGTCTATGTTATATGCCGGGGTATGGAATCGGGGAGGCCGCTACCACGCTTGCCGGTCAATGTGTAGGCGCCCGAAGACCTAAGCTTTTGCGTTCTTTCGGGCATATTACGGTTGGTTCGGCAATGTTGGTGATGGGATTACTTGGTGTGGCGCTTTATGTTTTTTCACCGCAAATTATCGGGATAATGACTCCGGTTCATGACATCAGGGAACTTGGAGCCGACATATTGCGTATTGAAGCATGGGCCGAGCCGATGTTTGCTGCTGCAATTGTGACCTACGGTTTTTTTGTGGGAATGGGCCGCACTATTTTGCCCTCCTGCATGAATTTGGGGAGCATATGGATAGTCAGGCTCTCTCTGGCTGCCCTGCTCGTGGGCTCAATGGGGTTGCGAGGAGTTTGGGTGGCCATGTGTGTTGAGCTCTGTTTTAGAGGCGCTATTTTCTTGATTCTCCTTTTTATGACTAAATACGAAAAGATTAACATACCAAAAGTAAATTCGTGATTCAATATATGAAAGAGTTTGATTTTGACAGTGTAGTGTGCCGGCGCGGCTCGGGGTCATATAAGTGGGACTCATCCACTGATTCTGAAGTAATTCCCATGTGGGTTGCAGATATGGATTTCAAAACAGCACCATGCGTGATTGAGGCGCTGCAGCGACGGGTGAGCCACGGTGTTTTCGGTTACACACGTGTAAGCGATGCCTATTATGAAGCAGTGTGCCATTGGTTTGAGCAAGAGCATGGATGGCACATTAATCGCGAGCATATTATTTATACAATTGGGGTGGTTCCTGCTGTTTCCGCTATCATAAAGGCTATGACCGCGAAAGGTGATAAGGTTATAGTGCAGACTCCGGCATTTGATTGTTTCTTTTCATCGGTCAGAAACGACGAATGTCAGTTTGTATCTAATCCACTCCTGCAAAATGCCGACGGGTCCTACTCCATTGATTTTGAACTTTTGAGCCGGCAGGCAGCCGATCCCGATGCAAAAGTGCTCCTGCTGTGTAATCCTCACAATCCCTCAGGACGATGCTGGACCCGCGAGGAGTTGGAAAGGGTAGGGAAGATATGTTTGGACAACGGAGTATTCGTGATTTCGGATGAAATCCATTGCGAACTCACGTTCAATGGACATCAATACACTCCATTTGCTTCAATTTCCGAGGAGTTCAGCCGAAACTGCGCTGTGTGCATCTCTCCGTCGAAAGCTTTTAATATAGCCGGTTTGCAGATAGCTAATATAGTGGCCGAAGATGATGAGACGCGACGAAGGATAGATAAAGCCATTAACGTTAACGAAGTTTGTGACGTGAATCCGTTTGGTGTTGTGGCTACAATTGCTGCGTACAATGAAGGGAAGCCTTGGCTTGAAGCTCTGAAGTTGTACTTGTGGGAAAATTACAAGTATCTGTGTGGGAGAATGGAAGCCGAAGCCCCACATTACCGGATAACCCCACTTGAGGCCACATATTTGGCATGGATGGATATTCGCTCCTCCGGCCTGACCTCGGAAGAATTCTATAGTGGTTTAATGGAACATGGAAAGGTGTGGCTTAATCCGGGTACCAAGTATGGCTCGGAAGGGGAAGGATTTGTAAGAATAAACCTGGCCACTCCGCGCACAATCCTTGCTGAAGCCGTGGATCGGTTGCTGAATTTTATCAAGAGCCTATAAACTTCTTCTGTCGCAAGCCATTTAATCCATATTCATTTTGATTTTAATATCGGATTCTAATTTCAGCCAAATTTATTGAAGAAAAGTTTGCACAGAACCAAAAAAACACCTAACTTTGCAATCGCAAAAACGAAATAGTTTATGCCGGTCCAATAGCTCAGTTGGTTAGAGCACCTGAC
>CAJUSN010000056.1 GCA_910589095.1 uncultured Muribaculaceae bacterium | reverse complement strand
AGGCAATCCTGTGCGCGCTGACATTCTTCAGTCCTCACTCTCGCCAGCCGATGCCCGACGCAAGCTCGGAATGGATCCTGACAGACCCATGGTGCTCGTTGTTGGCGGAAGCCTTGGTGCACGCTCAATCAATGACAGCATAGCTCGCTACCTCTCCGACATTGTGGCCACCGGTGCACAGGTACTCTGGCAAACCGGCAAACTTTATGCCACCGAATGTCAGGCCGTGGCTGAAAAACACCCTCATGTTACCGCCGTGCCTTTCATCTCCGACATGGCCGCCGCCTATCGTGCTGCCGACCTCGTTGTTTCACGAGCCGGCGCAAGCACCATTTCCGAGATCCAGCTTCTCGGAGTGCCGTCCGTACTCGTCCCCTCTCCTAATGTGGCCGAAGACCATCAGCGTAAAAACGCACTCGCACTCGCCGACCGCAATGCAGCCGTCATGGTCCAGGATGCCGATGCGCCTCAACAACTGGGACGTGTGATTGCCGAACTTATGGCTCAGCCTGACCGCCGCGCAACTCTCGGACGCAACGCCGCTGAAATGGCATTGCGCAACAGCGATGAAAAAATTGTCGATTGCATTTATCAAATCCTCAACAAGAAATAAGCATGCAGCAGAAAAAAAACATATACTTCGTTGGCGCCGGAGGTATTGGAATGGCGGCCCTCGAACGCTATTTCAAAGCCCGCGGTTACAATGTGGGTGGATATGACCGTACCCCCACCGACCTCACTCGCGCTCTTGAAAACGAAGGCATCGCCATAACCTACGATGACTCGGCCGAAGCCATCCCTGAATCTTTCCGCAACCCGGCAGATACTTTGGTGGTTTATACCCCCGCCGTCCCCGATTCCCATCCCGGACTTGCTTGGTTCCGCGCCAACGGGTTCGAAGTGGTGAAACGTGCAGCAGTACTCGGCCTCGTAACCCGCCACAGTAAAGCCCTCTGCTTCTCCGGAACCCACGGAAAAACCACTACAAGCTCAATGGCGGCCCACCTGCTCCATTCATCACCCTGTGGTTGCAATGCTTTCCTGGGTGGAGTGCTCCGTAACTATAACACCAACTTCCTGCTCAACGACGCTTCCCCCTACAGTGTGGTCGAAGCCGATGAGTATGACCGCTCATTCCATCATCTCTCCCCGTTTGTGGCCGTGGTCACTGCCACTGACCCCGATCATCTCGACATTTACGGAACCGAGGAAGCCTACCTTGAAAGCTTCGCACACTTCACCGAACTCATCCAGCCCGGGGGTGTTCTCATAAAGCACACCGGACTCAAACTTCGTGAACGCACTGATCCTTCTGTCAAAATCTACACCTACTCTCGCGATGAAGGCGACTTCCATGCCGAGAACATTCGCCGTGGGAATGGCTCCATTACATTCGACTTCGTGGCTCCCGATGGCGAAACAATCCGCAACATCGAGCTTGGAGTTCCCGTGGAAATAAACATCACCAACGCAATTGCCGCCCTGGCTGCCGTGTGGGCTGCCGGCGAACTCACCCCCGACGTGGCACGTTCAGCCATGGCATCTTTCATGGGCCCCAAGCGCCGCTTTGAATTCTGGCTCAAACAACCGCAGGGACCGGTGGTAATAGATGATTACGCCCACCATCCCGATGAGCTCAGCAACTCCATTGACTCTGTGCGTGCACTCTTCCCCGACCGTCGCCTGACCGTGGCTTTCCAGCCTCATCTCTACTCGCGAACCCGCGACTTCGCCCCGCAGTTTGCCGAGGCACTCTCCAAAGCCGACGAGGTGATCCTCCTCGACATCTATCCCGCGCGTGAAGAACCCATCCCGGGTGTGACTTCCGAAATTATATTCAACTCCGTCACCTCCCCAGTCAAACGCCTCATCAAAAAGTCAGAGCTCACTGATATTCTCCAGCAGACCCCCTTCGACGTACTCCTGACAGTAGGTGCCGGCGATATTTGCAACTATCTCCCTGAAATTGTAGAAAACGCACGTTCCCGCTCATGAAACTGGAGTTCTCACCCCTCATGCGATCCTGGCTCTTCGCCATCCTCACCGTTATCACGGTGGGATACCTCGTCGCGGCATGGTTCATGACCAAGTCAGCGGCAGCCAACCGCATGTGTCAGGGTGTGCTCATCACCGTTCATGACACCTCCGAAATCCATTTCGTAACTCCACAGGAACTCTCCGCCGAACTCGGTGATCTGCCCTCACGTGCGCTCGACACCCGGCTGGCCGACATTGACATCGACTCAATTGAACGCATGTTCAATCTTTTTGACAAAATAGAGCGAGTCAATGTGAACATTCTCACCTCCGGAAAGCTTCTTATCGATGTGTGGCCCATGCGACCGGTGGCACGTATATTCGATTCGGCAGGACAGTCCTACTACATAAACCGCGCCGGGAAACGCATTGCGGCCGAACCGGGCTACTTCCTTGATGTGCCGGTGGTCAAAGGCGACTTCTCTCCCACATTTCCCGCCACGTCCCTCATTCCTCTCATCGATTACATTGAAGCCGACCCCGACTGGCGCGATGCCATATCGATGATCGAAGCCCGATCCTCGGGCGACATTATCCTTGTCCCCGTAATCCGCGGACACGTGATAAACATGGGCGACACCACCAACTTTGCCGACAAATTCCGTCGGCTCAAGCTCATGTACTCAAAGGTCATGAGCTCTAAAGGATGGGATTTCTACAAGGAGATTTCGCTCAAATGGCGAGGGCAGGTGGTTGGCGTGCGCCGCAATGCCCGCTCACAGGGTCCGGAATATCTCCTTGACGAGCAAAATGAAGAGGAATCCACGGTATCAACGGCTGAGCTTGACGAAGGCGCTCCCATCACAGTGTCAGCCGAAAAGCCCATCCCGGCAGTGGCAACCCGCAAGAAAACCGAAGCACCGGACTCTGCCGCCACCTCCAAAGAGAACAAAAAGCCTCGCCCGGCTTCTGACAAAACCAACGAATCAAAAAAACAAAAAACAACATAATCCCCCCATCTCCAATGGAAGAAAAGAACATCATTGCCATTGAAATAGGCAGCTCCAAAATAAAAGGGGCCCTCGGCTCATTCAGCCCTTCAGGCGTGCTGACGGTGAAGGCCGTTGAAGAAGAACCGCTCCTTGACTGGGTGCGCTACGGCGCTGTGAGCAACGTGGAGGAAACCTCGCGGTTGGTGAGCGGCATTATCCGCAAAATCGAAAACCGCGTAGCCCCCTCGAAAGTCTCCAAGGTATATGTAGGCCTGGGCGGTCGCTCTTGCTGCTCAATGCGCCGCGACGTAGAAACTCAGTTCAACGACGACCGCGAAATCACTGACGACATTCTGCGCAAGCTTCGTGACGAGGTGGCCGAATGTGCGCTTCCTGATCGCGACCTGTATGCCGTAGTTCCCCGCCAATACACAGTCGATAAGCGCGTCGTAGCTCGTCCCAAAGGTACCGTGGGCCGCAATGTGCGCTTCTCTGCCAACCTCATTACATGCCGAGTCGCATCCAAACGCAACATCGACCTCCTTTTCAATGACAAGTTGAACCTCACTATCGGCGGTTATGAAGTGCGACAGCTTGCCCTCGGTGACCTCGTTCTCACCTCCGACGAGAAACACCTGGGCTGCATGCTTGTGGACTTCGGCGCCGAAACCACCACTGTCTCCATCTACAAAGCCGGTCATCTCCAGTATATGACAACGCTCCCAATGGGTTCGAGAAACATTACACGCGACATTACCACCCTCAATTACCTTGAGGACAAGGCTGAAGAGCTCAAGCGCAAGGTGGCCGACGCTTCAGGGAAGACATCCATTGACAACGGTACGGCAATCGACTACTCCAAACTCAACGAGATGGTGAGCTACCGCGCAGGCGAAATCATAGCCAACATCCGCAAGCAGATAGAGCTGGCCGGATACCGTCCCGCCGACCTCTCGGCAGGCATCATCATTGTGGGACGCGCAGCTCTGCTCTCCGGTTTCAACGACCGCCTGAAGCAGTCAACACAGATGAAACTCCGTGTGGGCAGCATCACCACTCCCGAAATACGCATTGCCAACTCCGGCATCTCAGCTGCCGATGACGCCGATGTCCTCTCCGTGCTCTATGAAGCCGCCGTGCATGGTGCCCAGGAATGTCTTGAAACCAACACCGTGGAACTCCTCCCCGGCGATGAAGACCTCCCTGATACCGAACTTCTGCCCGAAGAGCCCGTCATTGATCCAATGCCGGAGCCTGAACCCCAGAAAAAGAAAAAGAAAGGTCTCTTTGACAAATGGTCCAAAATACGCACGGGCCTGGGTAAATTCCTTGATGAACCCGAAGAAGATGAAGACGATGCCGAACTGTCCGATGATCCAGATTAATCACCTCAACCCCCTATTTTTACACACAATCCGATGGAAGAAAACGAACTGAATATGGATGAATTTGCCAACAGATTCAAATCAAAAGATGACGACACTTTCGCCGCCAACGACATAATGGTGGTCGGTGTGGGTGGCGGTGGCGGCAACGCTGTGAACCACATGTACAAACAGGGTGTCGAGAAGGTGACTTTTGTGGTCTGCAACACCGATGAAGTGGCCGTAAGAGCATCCGAAGTGCCTAACAAAGTGGTAATCGGCAACGGCCGTGGTGCAGGCAATGATCCTCAGAAAGCGAAGGAATTTGCCGAGCGCGACATTGAAAAAATCGAAGCCATTTTCCACCCCGACACCCGCATGGCTTTCATTACAGCCGGCATGGGCGGCGGCACGGGAACCGGTGCCGGACCCGTCGTGGCCCGCGTGGCTCATGAGCGAGGCATTCTTACTATTGGTATAGTCACCATTCCCTTCCTTTTCGAAGGAAAAAAGAAAATCATGAAGGCCCTCGAGGGCGCCGATGAAATGGCTAAATACGTTGATGCGCTCCTTATCATCAACAATGAACGCCTCACCGAGATTTACCCCGACCTTGACTTCTTCAATGCGTTCGGAAAGGCTGACGACACCCTCTCCACCGCTGCATGCTCCATCTCAGAAATCATTACCACAACAGGTTATATAAATGTTGACTTTGAGGATGTGGACCGCACCCTGCGCGACGGTGGCACAGCCATCATCTCAACCGGCTATGGTGAAGGCGAGCATCGCGTGACTAAAGCTATTGAAGATGCCCTCAACTCACCCCTGCTTCGCAATCGCGACATTTTCGGCTCACGGTCACTCTTGCTCAACCTCTATATGAGCCGCGACGGCGACAACTCAATGGCAATGACCGAGGTACAGGAGCTCCGCAACTTCGTCAACGACATCAATCCCGAAGTAGACATAATCTGGGGTGTGACCGTTGACGATACCCTCCGCGACAAAGTGAAAATCACTATCCTCGCCGCCGGCTTCGATGTTACAATACGCGAAGAAGAGATGGAGATGGTCAATGCCACCAACAAAGTGCAGCCCCGTCAGCCCGCCGCATCGGAAAACAAGCGTAAGATCTCCTCCACGCCAAAGCCCTCCGACATAGAGCAGAAAATGCGTGCCCAATATGGCGATACCACCACTCTTGGCAACAACTTCATCGTTCTCACCCCCGAACAGATGGACAAAAAGGTCATTGAAAGTCTGCGTCAGGGTGTCACCCCCCACATTCCATCACCCGTTGCCGACGACCACGCCGACAAATCCCCCTCCAACGAAATCATTTTCTGACACTCCCCCCCTCTGTAATATAAAAAGTCGCTGCACGGCTCGTCCATGCAGCGACTTTTACGTTGTAATCTGATTAGTGAGAATGTAAATTAAGATTAGTTATACTATCTTTTTAGTTTGTTTATTTTTGAACATACCTGTTGGACGTGGTCAAGACCATACAAGAGCGAATTGCTGTCAATACCCATCCACATGAATAATTTGTGAAGTGTTTGATGTGCATTTAATATATAGGAAGTTTCGATTTTAGATAGACGCCGAGCAAAACAGATGGGCTCATGGTGAGCAATTCGGTTTCGCAGAATATTTATTCCATCCAATTCATTGAATATAAAAGAATTATTGTATTTATTTTCCGCTGATGAACGTGGTTTATTAGGAAATATAGCAAGTAGCGAGCGCCCTACCGCTCTATATTGAGGCTTGGCAAACATATATTTCCACACACCAAACTCCATTTCAGCGAGGAGTTTAGGATGACTATATGAACCGTCTCGCAAAAGTCGGTGGTACGCTTTCTTGATGATTTTTGCGCTATCACGGCAACTCGCCACATCAAACATTCCGCCATCAAGTACAGCATCACGTAACCAATTATTCCCAAATCTTTCTGTCAGGACACGGTCTATCGCATTTCTGATAGCTACCTCAAAACAACTTAGTAGAGTGAACACCTCTTGTGACAGATTGAGATTCAACCTGTATAACGTCATTGTTTTCCGAGTATCATTATCACATGCTAAAAGATATCGTTCAAGCCGATCGCCTGATAGTATATATTGAAACTCAGAATATTTCATACATTTTGTTGCGACTTTTTCATATCAAATTTGTTTAAAGTATAAAATCTCACTATCTTTGCAGTGTTGATTCCCGGTAGCCCCTGACACGTCAAGCTATCGGGTTTAGTTTTTTGCAACAAAGATAGTTTTTTGTTTTGAAACAATGATATAAAAGTCACCACTTCTGCGCTGCAAAAATGTTTAGCAACTATTATTTCTGAGCCTTCTTGACCTTCTATTTTGTCAGAGTGACAGTTTAAATCACTTCAGTTTTAAGCGCCGGGCGGGGAATCTTGTAGCCGGTCCAGGCCATGATTACCGACATCACAGGCGAGAGCAAATTGAATATGCAAAACGGCATATACACCACCGTGGCCACCCCCAACACCGTGGCCTGAGTAACTCCGCAAGAGTTCCAAGGAATCAGTACGGATGTCACCGACACCGAATCCTCAAGCGTGCGGCTAAGCAAACGGGGTTCAAGCGAATAGCGCGTATACACGTCGCGATACATATTAGCCCCGATGATTATCGAAAGGTACTGGTCGGCAGTGCAGGCATTCAAAAACAACCCGCTCCCAACGGTGGTTCCTACCAGCGAACGCCGGTGGCTCAAACGCGAGGTGATGGCCATAGCAATAGTGGCAAGCATCCCGCTACCTATCATCACACCCCCGAATATCATTGCACAGAGAATGAGCATTATAGTGGGAAGCATGCCCGTTATGCCCCCGGTGGCTGCCAAGTCATCAAGCGCAGGAACCCCGCTTGATAGCGATGTTTCAGTCCCAAGCACATGAAGCATGGCCATTACATGCTCCCAAACCGAACCATGAGTCGCACCCTCAAGGCGCGAAAGTATCTCAGGCTGAAACATGAATATTCCAGCAATGCCTAACACTGAGCCTGCTGCAAGCGTATAGAGCGTCTTCACTCGAAGCACTATCATCAACAAAACCACACCGGGTATGACCAAGGTCCACGGAGTGATATTAAATGTGGTGTGCAAGGCCTCAAGAATCTCACCCGACGACGCCGTAACAACCGAAGTGTCAGTGAAAAGTCCCACGCAGAAATAAACCACCAACGCTATCGACATGGCAGGCATGGCCGTGATCATCAAGTAGCGGATATGCTCGAACAAATCCACCCCACACGATGATGATGCCACAACCGTGGTGTCACTCAGCGGTGAAACCTTGTCGCCGAAATAAGCTCCCGAGATAATGGCGCCTGCAATCCAGCCTTCGCTGAATCCAAGGATGCGCCCTATACCTATGAAAGCAACGCCGATGGTGGCTATTGTGGTCCAGGAACTGCCGGTAAGCACCGACACAAATGCACACACTCCACACGTTATCACAAGAAAAAACGTGGGATTAAGCACCCGTATTCCATACTCTATCAGAGTGGGGACAACACCGCTCCACATCCAAGTGGCTGCAATCATGGCAATGAGCAGCAACAGCGGAACGGCCGGAAGTATCTGCGAGGCGCTGCGGCGCATACCCTCACGCATTCGCATTTTCTCACAGCTGCGCGTCATCACGCTCAACCCCAGCGCCACCGCTGAGGCAAGCAATAGCATCAAATGACTGTAATCTGAAATGGCTCCGCTGCCGGCATAAATCATTATGCCGAGCAGCGAACCCAGCAAAACACCCACCGGTATCAAGGAAACGAGGAGAGAAGGCCGCTTGGGTGCCTTCGCCTGCGATTGTTTAGACGTAACGTTCAAATCTTTTTTCTTTTGGTCATGGGCAGCCTCTTGCCGTCCCTAACTAATATATAATTACTATCGGAAACTGTGTGATTTTCTACCGCAGGTCGCCCCGTGGAAATCCATTGCAAAATTAATAAATATCCCTCCATTATACAACCCTTTTATTCCCCTCACCTCTCCTTTTAACCATTTTTACAACACCTTCACCATCCATAAAAGCACATTAACACCCTCTCGCAACCATGGGAATCCACTATTGACAAGGAAATCAAACCTTTCACTTGCACACCCTTTCCAATCCTCGCAATTAATTCGTACCTTTGCCCAACACCTCAAAACTCACTCAAAGCTTATGCCCAACCCGAATCTTTACATAATAGCCGGTTGCAACGGTGCCGGAAAAACTACAGCATCCATGACCGTCCTTCCTGAGGTGCTCGCATGCGAGGAATTTGTCAACGCCGACGAAATAGCTAAGGGTCTATCCCCCTTCCACCCCGAGGAAATGGCTATAGAAGCCGGAAAAATAATGCTCCGCCGCATAGATACGCTCATAACCCAGCGTAAGTCATTTGCTATTGAAACTACACTTGCTACACGCTCATACAAAACACTCGTTTATAGAGCTAAAGAAGCCGGCTACACAATCACGCTGTTATTCTTCTGGCTACCATCACCCAAAATGGCCGAAATGCGAGTCGCATCCCGCGTTGCCGCAGGTGGCCATAACATACCTAAAAATGTAATTCACCGTCGATATTGGCTTGGTCTTCAAAATCTTTTCGGTATCTTTGCACCAATAGTTGACCGTTGGTCGTTATATGATAACAGCGACAACATCACACCAATTGTCGAATGCAATAAAATTATCAATGTTTCAGTTTTATCCAAAATTCGGAAATCATGTCTGAAAAAGAAGAAATAAAACTTTTTGAACGCATCCGTGAGAGCATTTCAAATGCACAAAAAAAAATGATTGAACGCAAAGCCAAACTCGGTGAAAGCGTTGTCATAGCCGATGCCGACGGAAATCCCATAGAGATCTCCGCCGAAGAAGCCCTCAAACTCTATAAGTAACTGCAGAAATTTATCTTTCAAAAGTCGCTGCTAAAGCCCTTCATGCGTTCCCATTTTCCAAGCTCAGAAACCTCCTCCCCCAAATACCCCGAGCGGGCCGCCGAAGAGAGATTCGGCGGGCCGCTCGGGGTATACGATTTGTTTCTTAGCGTTTCTTAATCAGGAAAATTTCTGTGGGGAAGTGGTCCGAATAGCCGTTGAGCCAAACACCGCCGGCATGCGTACGCTTGGGATAACCCTGACGCGAACCGTCTGTATCAATGAGGAAGTCAAAATTATTCACCTGACACTTCCAATAATAAGCGTCGCCCGGATCAGCATGGCTCTTGAGCAGGGTGCCGCTCACAATTATCTGGTCGAAGAGATTCCACGAACCCTTGTAGGCAAGCGTTCCTATACCATTGTCGAGCATCTTCCACCAGGGATTGTAGAAGCCGTGGGCTTCCACCTTCTTCTCATCGCGTTTAGCCCCGAGCACCTTGGCACACGAACGGTCCTGTGGATCATCATTGAGGTCGCCCATGATTATCACACCCTGATTGGGACGGATGGCCCAAAGAGAGTCGGCTATCTGCTTGCTCAGATCGGCGGCAGCCTCGCGAAGATACGACGACTGCTCCTGTCCGCCAAGACGTGAAGGCCAGTGATTCACAATCACACTGAGAGTGTCGCCGCCTGACAACACCCCAGTGACACACATCTGGTCACGTGTGCGGAAAGTGGGATTCGAAGGGATCGACAAAGTATGGTTAGTCACATCCAACACTTTGAACTGACGGGGATTGTAAAGCAACCCAACGTCAACACCGCGACGGTCAGGAGATTCGTGATGAACCACCTGAAGCATCCACGACTTGATAGCCGGATCCTTAACCAGATCGTCCAACACCGAACGGTTCTCTATCTCCGAAACACCGATAATCGCCGGGCCTCCGGGGGTGGTTTGCGTTGTCATCTGTGAGATGGCATACGCCAGATTGTGGATCTTGGCCCAATACTTACGGCTACCCCACGCATTCTGACCCGCAGGGGTGTATTCCGCATCGCGGCCCAATGGATTGTTTGGAATGGTATCAAACAGGTTTTCAAGGTTATAAAAAGCCACGCCATACACCGAATACTGATTCTTAGTATTCTGCGCCATGGACAGCATCGGCAGCAACATAAGCACCGCTGCGAGCGAAAACAGATATTTTTTCATTTCTATCGGGTTGATGGATTATTTTCAATTCGGTTTGACGGATATTTTAACCGGCATCTAAAACACACTTACTTCCAGGCGGCATAGGCCATCCTTCAGCCGAGCGTTTTTTCGGCCGTAAATTTACACAATTTCCCGTTAAACCACAAACATTCCCGCTTCTACATCGCCCTATAATTTCACCTATTCCCCGCTCTCGGCTCCCCACTGAAATGTTAATGTAAGGTTTTGAAAGGTTTTTTACCAACTTTTGGGGAATATGCGAGGAAAATCCGCGAAAAACCATTAGTTTTGCGTTGCAAAAATTAGCCGCACGCCAACGGCCAAGCCCGAATTTTTCGGCCAATGCCGCACATGCTGCTAATATTGTTATGTTCAATATCGTATCACAATCAAAATCAACAAACATAAACCAACCATTTAATTTTATGAGAATCAAACTGTTCATGCTTTTGTTGCTGACAGGATTCCTCCCTGTGCTCGCTCAGCAATCCACCGTAAAGGGTGTGGTTGTTGACAAAGCCACAGGCAAACCCATTGAAGGAGCCCTCGTCATGATCAACAATCAAGGCACAACCGTTGTCACCGGTCCCTCCGGTGAGTTTGTGTTCACCTCCGCAAAGCCGGGTAGCGATGTTATATCAATCGCCGCCTACGGTTACTCGGACTTCAATCAACCCGTCAACCTCAGCAACTCCACCGACCTCGGTTCACTCGGAATCTCTGCCGACAACCAAAAGTCCGACTTCGACGAAGTGCGTCAGGAGCTCATGTTCGACGAATCAGTCCTTGAAGATGAAGAAGGCAATGCCTAGTCTGTAGCCGTCCTCAACAATGCCTCGGACAACATCTACAACTCGGCTGCCAACTACAGCTTCTCCATCATGCGTTTCCGCAACCGTGGCTATGACAACTACATGAACACCACCTACATCAACGGTGTCCCCATGAACGACCTTGCCCGTGGACGTTTCAACTACTCCTCCACAGGTGGCATGAGCCGCATGTTCCGCAACCGCACCAACACCATCGACATGGCCCCCGCTCAGTACGGCTTCGGTAACATCGGTGGTTCGTCAAACATCAACACCCTTTCAAGCGACTTCGCTCCCGGATTCTTCGGATCCGTCGGTTACACCAACGCCAACTACATGCTCCGTGCAATGGCCCTCTATACCACCCCCGTCAGCCCGACAGGTTGGTCCATGAGTGTAGGCGGTATCCTACGTTGGGCCAACGAAGGTGTAGTTCCCGGTTCATTCTACAAATCCGGCGGTTACTTCCTCTCGCTCCAAAAACAGTTCGGTCAAAAACACTCTCTAAGCTTCACTGCCTTCGGAGCACCGACACAGCGCACCGGTACCACCGCCACTTATCTTGAAGCATATCAACTTGCCGACAATAACCTTTACAACCCCAACTGGGGTTGGCAGGACGGAAAGAAGCGCAACTCCAAAATCGTTGAGACATTCGATCCCACATTCCTCCTCAACTGGATCTGGAAACCCAAAGAAGGAACTCAACTCACAACCGGAGCTGCATTCCGCGTAGTTCAGTACTCCACCTCAGCCCTCAACTGGTACAACGCACGTGACCCCCGTCCCGATTACTATCGCTACCTCCCCTCTTACTTCGCCGACGACCAGCAGGCCTACGACCTCTACACCGACCTCTGGCGCAACGATGAAAGCTTCCGTCAAATCAACTGGGACGCAATGTACCAGGCCAACTACCTCAACAACATCGCAAACGCCCAGAACCCCGATGCAACCCCCAACGGTTCGACATACATCCTTGAGAACCGCCACAGCGACCAGCTGAACTACATCTTCAGCTCAGTCCTCAACCACCGCCTCAACAAAAACATGAATCTTCAGGCCGGTGTGAGCTTGAACTACACCCGCGCTCATTACTACAAAACCATCCGCGACCTTCTCGGTGGCGAATTCTGGCTCGACATCGACCAGTTCTCCGAACGCGATTTCCCCGGAAACCCCGCCATTCTGCAGAACAACCTTGACGACCCCAACCGTCGCGTTGGTGTTGGCGACGTGTTCGGCTACAACTACTTCATAGCAGCAATCCAGGCTAAGGCTTGGTTGCAAAACACCATAACCCTCCCTCACTGGGACTTCAATTACGGCTTGGAGATGAGCTATACCCAGTTCCAGCGCGATGGTAAGATGCGCAATGGCCGCGCTCCCCTCAACTCTCTCGGTAAAGGCGAAACTCACCGATTCGACAACGGTGCACTCAAAGCCGGTGCCGTTTATAAAATCAACGGACGCAACGCCCTAACCCTCCGCGCAACCTACGAAACTATGGCGCCCTTCTTTGACAACGCCTACATTTCACCCCGCATCAAGGACACAGCCATCGACGGGCTTTCTTCTATGAGAATTTTCTCAGCCGACTTCTCCTATGGCTGGAACTACCGTCGTTTCCGCGGTACAATCAGCGCCTTCTGGACCACAATGAACGACCTCAATGAGCGCTTCTCCTACTACGACGACCAGTACTCCACTTTCATGAACTACGTACTGAAAGGTGTTAAGCAGCATTACAAAGGCATCGAGCTCGGAGCCGCTTTCAAAATCACCCCCTCGCTCACTGCCTCTTTCGCCGGTACCATCGCAAGCTACCGCTATAAAAACAACCCCACCGGAGTGCGCTCTTACGAAAACGGAATGTCGCCCGACACCGCTTCCGTTGTTTACCTCAAAAACTATCACATCGGTGGAACTCCTCAAACCGCTTTCAACATCGGCATCGACTGGCAAGCTCCCAAAATGTGGTTCTTCAACGTCAACTTCTCTTGGATGGGCAACGCATACGTTAACATGTCGCCCGTGCGTCACGAAGCTCTCGACAACCTCTGGACTCTCTACCCCGATCCCGAACAGCTCCGCAAAGCTGTTGAGGAAATTACCGGCGAAGAGAAACTCAACAACGCTTACACCCTCAACGCATCTGTCGGCAAGCTCATCTACATCAACCGCAAGATTGCCCTCAACATCAACGTAAACGTTGACAACATCCTCAACAAAAAGGACATCATGACCTACGGATACCAGCAGGGACGCTTTGACTACACTGACTTCAACCGTCTCAAATACCCCAACCGCTACAGCTACGCCCAGGGCATCAAAGTGTTCGTCAATGTTGGCATACGTTTCTAACCAACTCTTTTTTCACTCAATCAAAACATATTTTTTCTCAATATGAAATATTTGAAATCTTTGTTGGCCACAGCCCTCGTAGCTATCGCGGGTGTAGGATTCACGGGATGTAACGAGGACCTGGAGATTCCCCCCTTGTCAATCCCGTCTTCCGACTGGAAAGCCAACACCACCATAGCTGACTTCAAAGCTCAGTACTGGTCGGACCAGGAAAACTACTGCACCAAGGTTGGACTCACCACCGAAGGAGAGCACGTCATCCTGGGC
>CAJUSN010000055.1:10329-13994 GCA_910589095.1 uncultured Muribaculaceae bacterium | reverse complement strand
GAGATATAATGTCGTTCGTATTTTCAATATTGATGCCAGAAACATGTTGCACATAAATGTCTGAATTAATATCAAAAAGAATGGGACGTTAAACTCAATGACAAGACCAATAACTTAAAAAGTTTCTTACATGTTCATGCCACCATCCACTTGGATAACCTGGCCTGAAACGTAGCTGGAAAGGTCTGAAGCAAGGAAGGTAGCAACGTTGGCAATATCCTCCACTTTACCGCCGCGACGCAAGGGAATTTTGCTAACCCATTCTGCGCGCACATTGTCGGGTAGGGCAGCCGTCATAGCTGTTTCTATGAAGCCGGGAGCAATAGCGTTGGCACGAATGCCACGTGATCCAACTTCCTGGGCGATACTCTTGGCAAGGGCTATCAAGCCAGCCTTTGAAGCAGCGTAGTTCGACTGGCCGGCATTACCATGGACACCTACAACAGAGGCCATGTTGATAATGCTACCTGAACGCTGACGCATCATGATAGGAAGCACTGCATGGATAAAGTTGAACGCGCTCTTCAGGTTCACTGCGATTACGGCATCCCACTGCTGTTCGCTCATTCGCATCATAAGACCATCCTTGGTGATTCCAGCGTTGTTCACCAAAATGTCTATGCGGCCGAATTCCTCTTTCACTTTATTCACAACCTCTTCAGTCTGAGCGAAATCCGCTGCATTGGAGGCGTATCCCTTTACCTTAACGCCAAGGGCAGCTATCTCTTCTTCGGTTTGTTTGCCGTTTTCATCGATCACAAGATCGGTAAAAGCAATGTTCGCTCCCTCCTGGGCAAATTTAAGTGCCAAAGCTTTACCGATACCGCGGGCGGCACCTGTAATGAGAGCTGTTTTTCCTTCAAGTAACTTCATTATTCTAAGTGTTATGTTGGTTATCATTGCGGGCAACCGTCACTCCGGCTACCACAAATTCGGTTATGTTTTTGATGTTTTGAATCTGTTGCTCTTCACTCACCGCGGTGGTTTCATCCTGATGCATGAAATCACCTGCTCCCATGTTGAGCGATATCAACGATGGTAGTCTTTCGGCCTGTAGCGAATCGAATTCTCCGTCTCTCACGCCCATATCTATCAGCTTCCTGAATAGGGCACGTTCCTTATCAAGGGCAACTTTGAATATTTTAGAGAGTCGTTTATGGTCGCGCACAAGCAGTCGGCGATAGCCTTCCCGCTTAGGCGATGTCTGTGAGATTATGTCAAACAATTCCAGTATGTAACTCCTAAGCTTCTCTGTTGCATTGGTGGTCTCATCATCAACTATAGCTCTGAGCCGCTCTATAATCTGATTACTTTGCTGCTCTACTACCGCATTGTAAATTTCTCGCTTGTTCTTGAAATAGGTATAGATGGTACGCCGACCCTTTTCCGAGGCCGCGGCAATATCGTTCATTGTCGTGTTTTCAACGCCCTTGTAGGCAAATAGCTGTTTTGCCACTTCTATTAGGCGTTCTCTTGTTTTACTTACCATCTTGGCTGATAAATTGGCGTTTGACCCCGCGAAATTACTCAAATTTTTCTTGAAATCTGTAAATTCTTATTAATTTTTTGCCGAAACCCGTCAATTTTGACTAAATTCGTGTTCCTATTTTGATTTTCTCACCCTTCTCATTACAATGACTCATTTACGTTCCAATCTGCTTGCGCTTTTCATTCTGTTCCCCTTTTGGATTGCAGCACAGACCGCCGACTCTCCCTATGCAACATCTCTTTCCTCTATCCCAGCAAAAGATGTTGGCATCTACATTGAGGATCTACGTACTGGCGACGTTATACTTGATGTGAACGGCGAGAAGCTTTTCACTCCGGCTTCGGTTACCAAACTCGTAACTACGAGTACTGCGCTAAACACCTCTAAGCCTAATGCGCGTTTCACCACAGATGTCGTTGCTCAAGGCGATATTAAAGATGGCGTTCTTCACGGCAACATTATTATTAAAGCTTGTGGTGACCCCACCATTGAGTCCAAGCATTTTCCCTCCAATAAAGGATTTGTGGAGAAAGCTGTTGCAGGTGTGAAGGCTTTGGGAATATCCGAAATAACAGGGACCGTCGTGGCAAAATACCGTAAGGAATATGAACAGCCCACCCCGGCAGGTTGGATGTCAGAAGACCTCATTCACCCCTACGGGACGGAGTTCCATGCCGTAAATTTTATGGATAATGTCATTTCTGCGTCACCCGCCGGCCGCACCACTCCTGAAACACCGGGCATAACCATCAAGAAATCCGGCCGCAATCGCCGTGAGCGCGGCTCCACAGTGGTTGAACTTGCGGGCGCTATGCAAATAGCCAATCCCAATCCGGAATCCACCTTATGTCGCGCTATCCAATTGTCGCTTGAAAAAAATGGTATCAAGGTTGGGGACAAAGAAGTGAACGCGGCCTCCTCTCAAAAAACGGTCTATTCCCATAAGTCCCCCACTATGATTGAGATTATCACCAGCCTTATGTATCGCAGCGATAATCTTATGGCCGAGGGGATGTTACGAGCCACAGCTCCCGGAAAAACACGTGACCAAGCCACCAGACAAGAATTGGATTTGTGGAGTAAAAATGGTATTGACATATCCGGAATAGTCATTGAAGATGGGAGCGGGTTGAGTAGAAACAACAAAATTTCGCCTTATTTCCTTGCAGAAGTACTTGATTGGATGCGGGTGCATAAAAACGCGAATAATCAATATGTAAATATCTTCCCGGTTGCCGGTCGCAGCGGTACTATGCGCGGATTCCTCAAAGGCACAAAACTTGAGGGTAAACTTGTAGCAAAGACCGGTAGCATGCGTAACGTGCAGTGTTACGCTGGATTTAAGCTCGACGACAATGGCCAGCCCAGTCATCTTGTAATTCTCATGTTGAATAATTTTCAAGATCGCGCCAAGCTTAAACGTGCACTTGAAAAACTGCTTCTTGATAAATTGACTTAGAAGCTGTTTTTACATTTTTTTGTGGGAATTTCCATGAGTCTTTGCAGGTTAAACAAGTGGCTATGCTCGCATCGTGACTGATGCAACTTGGCTGAATAAACCCGATAGCCGCTTAATTATTCCTGAAAAGAAGCATTTTACAGCTTCTGAAACCCCTCTATGTGTTCTCATCCCACATGTTGCTCGTTATCATCCGTCAGCTGAGTTGATAAATAATTGTTCCCTCACCCGTATGCAACCAATGTTTTTTTGTACATTTGCATAAATCAAATTCATACATTGACCTAAAATGAACCCAAATATCGAAAATCTTCTTAACACGTGCCTTGAGATAGAAGGCCTCCTTTGTCTTGTAGCGCGCCGTGGTGATGGCTATCCGGAGAATGTGATTGCTCTTCTCAAAGATAAAACCTCCGATTTATGCAGTGCAATTAACGATTTAGGCGCTTGCTTATCCGTCCCCGAGCCTGCAGATCTCGATGTTCCTCAGCCGGTAATCGAGGTTGAACAGAAGCCCTGCGATGATCAAATTGAAGAAACCATCGTAGAACTTACACCTGACGTTGAAGAGGATCTTGATCTGGAAGCACCCTTGAATGGGGATAATATAGATATTGCTCCCCTTGATGGCATGGATGAGATTTCTGTAAATCTGGATAAGCAGATCGAAGAGGCGCCTTGCGGTGAGTTTGAAAATGAACTTTCTCAGGCGTCATC
>CAJUSN010000055.1:3189-10319 GCA_910589095.1 uncultured Muribaculaceae bacterium | reverse complement strand
TGATGACACAGATGATGCCATGCTGATAGTCACCGGTGAGGGCGATTCTCATCCGGCTACCATTAACGAATTGCATTCTACTCCCGAATCGCATCCCACACCCACGCGAAATGACAGAGTCGCTGTTGAGCTTACAATAAATGATAAGTTCCGTTTCCGTCGTGAACTCTTCTCCAACAATGATGCAGAGTTGGCCGAAGCTTTACAGATTGCTGCAGAAATGTCTTCCGCGGAGGAGGTCGAAGACTACTTTTATAATGACCTTTGTTTTGACGCAGAGAGCGAAGTGGTTAAAGATTTTATGCGAATCGTTACAAGTCGCTTTCCTAAGTAACAATTGTAGGTTATATGGCCGGAAAATTGATAATGGTTCCTACTCCTGTAGGAAATCTTGATGACATGACTCCACGCGGAGCCGCTGCTTTGGCTTCGGCAGACCTTATACTCGCTGAGGATACACGTACGAGTGGCATTTTGCTAAAACATCTTGGCATAACCACTCCTATGATGAGTCATCATAAATTCAATGAGCACGATACCCTTCCCGCCATTATCCGCCGTTTGCGTGAGGGGCAGATAATTTGTATGATAACGGATGCCGGTACCCCCGGCATTTCTGACCCCGGTTTCCTTATTTCTCGCGAATGTCGGAATGAGGGTATCGTGGTTGAAACACTTCCCGGAGCAACTGCTTTTGTGCCGGCGCTTGTCAATTCAGGTTTACCCACCGACAGGTTTTGCTTCGAAGGATTCCTTCCTCAGAAAAAAGGACGTGCCACACGTCTGGCAGAAATGGCATCTGAGCAACGTACCTCTGTTATTTATGAATCTCCGCTACGGCTTGTTAAAACTCTTGAGCAATTAGCAGAGGTATGTGGTTTGGAACGCGAAGCTTCCGTTTCAAGGGAAATCTCAAAATTACATGAAACAACTGTACGTGGACAGTTGGGAGAGCTTATTGAATTTTTCAAATTGAACAATCCTAAAGGCGAAATCGTTATTGTTCTAAGTGGCGCGGAACCTGACCGAAAAGCTCATGCCCACAAAAATAAGTATAAGAACGAAAATCAATAATACTATAACATCCATCACAACCCCTTTTTAAGATGAAAAAGTTACCTGTACTCACCATCGCGCTCGCCTCTATTCTTGCAGTATCTTGTAAGGAGAAGGCTCAGGAAGCTCCTGCTGCTTCTTCCCTCGATTCTGTTGACATGGTCACCATGAGCCGCGAGGAACTTGAAGCAACTTTGATGACACAAGACACACTCATTTCATTGGTAAATGATATTTCTGCCGATATGATTCAGCTGAAAAATATAGAAATGATTGTTTCTTCACCTGCCGGCATTAACGGGGAAACCCCAACGCAGCGCCAACAGATAGTCAGCGATATGCAAGCTGTGCGTCAAACATTGGCTGAACGTCGTCAACGTCTCGCTGAACTTGAAAAGAAACTGAAAGACAATTCAGCTCAAAACGCCACTCTTCTTAAAACTATCGACAATCTTAAAGCTCAAATCGAACAGAATGAAGCTACCATACAGACTCTAACTCAGCAGTTAGCGGCCGCAAATGTGAAAATTACTAATCTCACAGCTTCTGTCGACTCTCTCCATACAAATGTAGCTGCTGAGAAAGCTGAAAAAGAAAAGGCTCAGGCTGAAGCAACAAATCTTACCACCGAGCTCAATACCTGCTATTACGCAATTGGTACCAAGAAGGAGCTGGAAGCAAATAATATAATCCAGTCTGGATTCCTTCGCAAGACCAAAATCTTGCAAGGCGATTATCAGATGAGCTATTTCACCGCCATTGACAAGCGTACTTCTCCCTCAATTCCACTTTACAGCAAGAAAGCTAAAGTGCTTACAAACCAGCCCTCCGACAGCTATAAGATTGTTGAGGATGCTAAGGGTATGAAAGTCCTTGAAATCACCAATCCGTCTCGATTCTGGGCTGCGTCCAATTATCTCGTCATTCAGACTAACTAACGTATTCTATATCGCTTGAATAATCTTGATCGCGCCGACGGTAGTAATCCCGCCGGCGTGATTATTTTTTATACATATTCCTCCATTGTCCGGGTTTCCAACCACACCGTTTGAGCTTTTTTCTAACGCTGATCTCTTGAGCTGACTCGCGGCATTATGTCCATTGATTGGTTTTAGCGCTCATTAGTCCCCATGCGCCATTATCTTTGCGCTCATGCCATCCATCGCTCCACATATCCCGCGTCGTCACTACCATCCCGAGCGATCACGCGATTACGCCGCCCTCTTTGAGCGCTGGCTCGGTCACCGTATCCACCCGGCACCCCGTCGCGTCATCACACATCTGGAGCAACAACGCGCTCATCGTCAGCACCAGCGCGTATTCATCTGCACACACCCCGCTTATGACCTCATCCTCAAGCAGGCCATGACCGACTACCTACGTTGGCGTATGACCGTTGTTGACCGCTACGAGTCAGCATGCGTCTTCGCCCGTCAAAGCCGTGACCTTGCATCTTTCCGTTTTTCGGATTCTACTTCCCTTTATTCCTCACGTACACCCGAGAAGCCGCGGGGAAGCACATTCCGCATAGCCCTAATTCTTGATGCCGATGCATATCCCGACCGAGGCCGTTATTTCTCCCGCGTGTGGCGCACCGTAGCTCCTTGCATGGACTTCTCACACCATTCACTTCTCATTGTCCACGGCACCTACCGTCCCCACACCAGAGTGAATCCTTTCACGCTCCGTGTCCGTTCCATCCGCCATGATCATTCCCTCCCTCTCATCGACCTCACAGCTCCAGACACCGCTTCTACCGATACTACTCCTCGTGAAAGTCCAACTATATCGGAGCTAAACTTTCATATACCAAAGCGAACATCTTCCGCAAATTTTCTTAGATTCTTCCCCATTCCATCCACGCGCATAATCCCACTCACCTAAGCGCCGCCGCGAGCGCACGGAGTCCCCGTAAACTGCGGCAAGCGATCTTTGACATTTTGCTTGGAGTATGTTCAGATTAAAAAACTCCTTAAGTAAATTCTAACATACTCTTAAAAACAAAGCGATGTGCCGTTATGACACATCGCTCGTATTGTAGGAGTCGTAATTGTTAAATTGGGTGATACTGTACAAACGCTTCCATAGCTTCGTATGAAGCAAGTCCGAGGCTTTCATACAATTGTGCGGTTGCGCGGTTGCGGTCTTCAGCACGTTGCCAGAACAGACGGTCATCATCACCAAGGAACGGTGCATTTTCCATCTGCGACTGATGCTTTAGGATTGAGTTGCGTTTGAAACGGAGCTCTTCAGGTGAAATAGGAACGGCCATTTCAATGTGGTCAATTTCCCATTCAGCCCATGCACCACGGTACATCCATACGCGGCAATCCTTCATCCATTCCTCTCCCTTGAGTTCATCAATGGCTGCGAGAACAGCATCGGTGCACACTCGGTGTGTTCCGTGGGGGTCGGCAAGGTCACCGGCCACGAATATCTGCTGAGGCTTCACATCCTCTATGAGTTTCTTCACAATGTTTACATCGGCTTCAGAAAGGTCACCTTTCTTGATTGTACCCGTCTCATAGAAGGGAAGATTGAGGAAGTGGACATTTTCAGGTTTAACACCGATGTAATTACATGCTATACGTGCTTCGCCGCGACGAATCATGGTTTTAAGGAAACGAACGTCAGGAAGGTCGATTTCACCTCCAACTTTTGAATTTATGAATTCGTGAATCTCCTTGCTCTTGGCGCGATACTCATCTGTATTAAAGCCGAACTTATCTGCAATCTGGTCCATGAGCATAACGTAACGGATCATATCCTCGTCGCCAACGGCAATATTACCCGATGTTTCGTAGGCAACATGAACGTCATGCTTCTGGTCAACCAAGCGCTTCAGAGTACCACCCATTGAGATTACATCATCATCAGGGTGCGGGCTGAAAACGATAACACGCTTGGGGTAGGGGTTGGCGCGTTCCGGGCGGTAAGTATCGTCAGCATCAGGTTTGCCTCCGGGCCAGCCGGTGATTGTGTGTTGAAGATCGTTGAAAATCTTGATGTTCACATTGTATGCGGAGCCGTATAAGGCAAGAAGCTCGCCAAGACCGTAGTCATTGTAATCCTTGTCTGTGAGCTTCAGAATCGGTTTGCCGGTTTGCTGGCAAAGCCAAACAATGGCACGACGTATGAGCTTGTCGTTCCATTCGCATGAAGTCACCAACCATGGACGGCTGATGCGAGTGAGTTCTTCTGCGGCAGGAAGGTCAACAACAACCTTGGCCTGAGGATGACCCTGCAGGAATGAGGCGGGTACCGAAACATCGGTCTGACCTTCTACTGTTTTCTTTATTATGGCTGCATTGTTTTCCCCCCAGGCCATTGTGAGCACACGGCGTGCGGAAAGTATATTTCCTATGCCCAGAGTGATCGCTGTGGTCGGAACTGTGTCGCATTTATAGTCCGATGCAATTTTATGACGGGCTTCGCTTCCAAGAAGAACAAGGCGGCAAAGGCTCGTGGCTGCGCTACCCGGTTCATTGAACGCAAGTGAGCCAACTGCACCTACTTCGCATACGCAAATGTCAATGCCACCTTCGCTGGCTATCTTCCGTTCATAAGACTTGCAGCATTCGTACATGTCTTCTTTCGTCACATTCGCGTCAAATGTATGGATGTTTTCCGGAAGGATGTCCACATGGTCAAGCAACACTTCTTTTAGTAGATTTAGTGTGCAAGGTCCGTTTGGAATCAAAGGAAAAAATTCTCCTATTGAAAACACAATCACCTTATTGAAACTTACCTCGCCCTCTTTGCAAAGCTTGATAAGTTCGGCATATACGCTGTGAGTGTTCATCCCGGCTCCAAGTGCCAGCACGCATTTGCCTTTTTCTGCAACATTGCGCTTGATGTACTTGGCTATGTTGCGTGCAAGATAGTTACTTCCGTCATTGACGGTTTCAAAAATGCGAGTATAAACTTTTTCCTCGCGGGTCAGGGCTGCTAATTCCACCTCCCCTTGGGGATCGTAATATTTACGCGGAATGCGGTCCAATTTGATTTGAGAACTTAAATTCGTTTTCATCTTGGTTTTTAGATTGTGATACAAAAGTAATAAACTTTCACATTACCACAAAATATTTTCTTCATCCTTGGATTTATTGTAGATAAATTTGTAAATTTGCATATCTGCAAGTGTGTATCACCTCGCGGTTTAATTGATAATTCTAACCTAATCCATAACCAACTGAAATGAGACTCATCATCGAACCTGACTACGCTAACGTGTCAAAATGGGCTGCTGCCTATGTAGCTGCACGCATTAATGAAGCTTGCCCTACACCTGAACATCCTTTTGTACTCGGTTGCCCCACCGGCAGCTCTCCTTTAGGTATGTACAAAGAGCTTATACGTCTTAACAAGGAAGGCAAGGTTTCATTCAAGAATGTGGTTACATTCAACATGGATGAATACTGCGGAATCCCGCGCGACCACGAGCAGAGCTACTACACATTTATGTGGACAAACTTCTTCAATCAGATTGACATCTTACCCGAGAATGTTAACATTCTCAATGGTAACGCCGAAAACCCTGCAGAAGAATGTGCCCGTTATGAAGAAAAAATCAAAAGCTACGGTGGCATTGATTTGTTCCTCGGTGGTGTCGGCCCCGACGGCCACATAGCTTTCAATGAGCCTGGCTCATCTCTCACTTCCAAAACCCGCATGAAAACGCTTACCCGCGACACCATAATTGCCAACTCTCGTTTCTTTGACAACAATGTGGACCTCGTTCCCAAGACAGCTCTCACAGTTGGTGTAGGCACTATTATGGCTGCCAAAAGCGTACTACTTATTGTTAATGGCCACAACAAAGCTCGAGCTCTCAAGCATGGCGTGGAGGGCGGAATCAGCCAAATGTGGACAATCTCTGCTCTTCAAATGCATCCTAAGGCCCTTATTGTTGCCGATGATGCAGCTTGTGAAGAACTGAAGGTCGGTACCTATCGCTACTTCAAAGATATTGAAAGCGCCAACCTTAATCCGGAAACACAGCTCTAATATTTAGAAGCATATAAAATAGCGGTCGGGACACGTGTGTAAGCACTGTCCCGACCGTATCATTTATCATTTACTATTTAGAAATTTCATTCCAAGGTTAGTGACTGGCCCGGTTCACGTAGGTAATGAACGGTCGTTCCGTTCACTTCATAAGCCTTAAAGTCACTTGTTTCTTTATTGCCGGATCCCAGATGGATTGGGAACAGGTTGGCAACCTTTATCTCATTGAGGAATTGAAGTGCATGTCGTGCCACGTGACTTGTGGTGTCTGTATCAGCAGGCAAAAATGCTATGTCTATTACATTCACTTCTTCCGCAATGCGGTTCACTGCTACTCCAACCGAGCATTGACTATCGGCTTTCTCTTCCTTGATTTTTTCCACGACCTGAGGATCATCGAGTGCTCCGGCATGGAATATATTCTTTTTCTTTTTGTCTGTAACGAGAAATGCTACACCTTTACCTGAAGTGCCGTAAGCTTTTACTTTTATATCACCCGGGAGGCCTTCAATGATGTCACCCTTGCTCATACCGGCAACTGAGAGTGTGTCAGGAACGTTTTGTGGGTAAACATCGTTGCTCATCACGTAGGTGCGCTGATGGTTTTGAGCCAATTCGAAAATGCTCTTGTTCAAGTGTGCGCCCACATGATAGTTTACAAAGAATATCACGGGTTTTTCAGGGTTGTTCTCAAGTGTACGATGCAGTGCGTGGGATGGATCGGAATAGTAGTCGAACACCAATATGGCTTCATTATTCACCACTATAAAACCGCTTCGATCAAGATAGGTTACTTTGTACATGATTATTACGTGTTTTTGCTGATCGGACTTGACAAAATCGTCAGATGTCCAGCGCCAATCCATCGTAAGCCACATGTACATTATCAGGAAGCAACTCTCCGATACCTGCATGCAGTCCCATCTGATGCGAGAGGTGGGTGAGATACGCTTTGGATACTTGCGCCGACTTAATAACATCAAGCGCTTGCCTAAGGTTCATGTGAGAGGGGTGCTCGTCATGACGCAAGGCATTCATCACCAAAAGATCTATTCCTTTAAGCGCTT
>CAJUSN010000055.1:0-3179 GCA_910589095.1 uncultured Muribaculaceae bacterium | reverse complement strand
GTCTTGCAATCAGTAACGTATCCTAAGCGACCGCCTATTTTATAAGCCAATATAGGCAGTTGTGGGGTATGCATCACCCGCATCGGCAATATTTCCAGATCATTGTTGAACAGAAATGGCACACCGGCTTCAATCCTTATCAACTCAAGTTTTGGAGCACCGGGGTAGGGGTGCTCCGAAAAAGAATAGGGCATAAGCTGGAGGATACGCTCTGCAACGTCGTTTTGACAATATATGCGGAAAGGACGTTCCGACGAGCAATAAGGTCGGAGATCATCAATGCCACCTATATGGTCATAGTGTGAGTGGGTTATAAGCAAGGCATCTATTGGAGGTTGGCCGGCAGCAATTATTTGGGTGCGGAAGTCAGGACCGCAATCAATTAGAATATTACCTGCATGGGTAGATATAAGAGCCGAGGTCCTCATTCGCTTGTCATGGCTGTCTGTTGAACGACAAACCTCACATCTGCAGCCTATTTGAGGGATACCGGTTGATGTGCCAGTTCCAAGAAACGTGATTCTCATTGTCGGTAACTTCTTAAGAGATTATCTTCAAAAATCAGATACACGCCATTCTCGTATGTCCATATCTCGCGGACTGAGCTGTAGCCTACTCCTCTATCCACTGAGGCCGGAGAGCCGAGAGCCAACCTGCACTCTTGGCGTGTCATATCAGCGGCGACTTTGCCATTGATTATATTGCGCCATGTTTCATCAGTGATCTGAGGGAAATTCTTACGTGGATCGGTAAACGAAAACAATGAGGAGAATCCCCTCAGTGACTTTAAATCGTTCGCAACGGACAGAAATAGTATAAACGGCTTCCCGTTCTCATCCTCCATTTCAAGTATAGTGGAGTAAACACCGTTTCCTGGAAGTACATGCTTGATGGTTACGGGGACGAACTTGCGTCCCTGAAATGCCTGGCGGTTAGTGTCATACCATGAAGGTGTCATGATGTAGTATTTCTTACCTTCAAGTTTTTCACGTACCGCATCAACAACGCTCATCTCCACAAGGAACGGGATGTCGAGGCGGTCACTCTTTCTGATGGCCGCAGCTGTCTGACCGGTTCTATATGACAAGCTTGAACCGTCCTCCGTAAAAAAGGTCAGTTCAAGTATGTGGTTCCCGCTGATGTCAGAGATCTCAGTATATGAATCATAAGTTATAACTGAGCCACTTAGTTCTTTTGCTGATGATGCTGGCGGGAGGGTGAGGAGTGAGAATTTGTCGTCACTTACATAGAAACGTTTTCCCTTTTCCCATTCGGAAAAAGGCTGCGGTTTTATCTCTGAAAGAAATGAGTCCTCCTCCTTCACCGGAATATTTTGTTTTTTTACGTCGCTGGCTGTTATCTTTGGGGTACTCTCGATGCCCGTAAAACAACTTGTCATAGCACACGGCATTAATGCCGATGCTATGACAAGAAATGATGTTTTGATAGTCAAGTTCATTTAGACTTTGTGGGGTCTATCCCCATATTGTAGAAGATGAAAGAGTAGCAATCGGCGTTTTCATCAATAACTTTTGACATTGGTTTTCCGCCACCATGTCCGGCGTTTGAATCAATGCGGATTAGTTTGGGTGCGTTGCCTGTATTCGCTGCTTGTAATGTAGCTGCATATTTGAACGAGTGAGCGGGGACCACTCGGTCATCATGGTCGGCTGTTGTAACAAGAATAGCAGGATAGGGAGTGCCATCATTCTTTATTGTATGAAGAGGAGAGTATGATAGAAGGTAATTGGCCATCTCCTTAGAATCGGCGCTTGTTCCGTAGTCGGAAGCCCAGTTCCAGCCAATGGTAAACTTGTGGTAGCGCATCATGTCCATCACACCGACTTTCGGAATGGCAACTTTGAAAAGATCAGGGCGAAGATTCACTGTAGCCCCTACGAGTAACCCTCCATTGCTGCCTCCCTCTATCGCGAGAAATTCAGGCGTGGTGTAGCCCTCATTGATAAGATATTCCGCTGCTGCTATAAAATCGTTGAATACATTAAGTTTTTGCTGTTTTGTGCCGGCACGGTGCCAAGATTCGCCATATTCCCCACCTCCACGAAGATTTGCTACCGCATAAATGCCTCCATTCTCGAGCCACAGAAGGCGGTTGGCGTTGAATGAAGGAGGAAGAGATATGTTGAATCCGCCGTACCCATATAGAAGCGTTGGGTTTTTCCCATCGCGTTTCAGGCCCTTCTTATATGTGATGAACATCGGAATACGCGTACCATCTGAAGATGTATAAAACACCTGTTCAGTTACGTAGTCGGCGGTGTTGAAGCCGTTGATTTCGGGTTGCTCAATGAGCGAGCTGAAACCCGAGGCTTTGTCATAGCTATATATGGCCGAAGGGTATGTATAAGAAGTGAACGCGTAGAATACTTCAGGATTCTTGCGTGAACTGCTTACACTTGCCGTGCCGTAGGTGGGAAGCTGTATCTCTTTTACTTCATTTCCCTGCAGATCGTATAGATATAGGTGCTCTGCCGCATCTTTTTGATACTTTACAATGAGGTTGTTGCCCGAGAATGATGCCCCGGAAAGTACAAATTCTTTTTCGGGAATGACCTCCACCCAATTGGCTCTCTCTGGATTAGTCATGTCGTCAGCCATGATGTGGTAGTTTTCAGCACCGGCAGAAGTGAGCATGTAAAGTTTCCCGGCAACAATACCCAGAGGGGAAATTTCATAGTCCTGCGATGCTTCCATAGTGATCCATGGTCCGTCGGTTGCAAGGTTCTTGACCGCGAGGGATTCTCCAAATCCCTGTCCTCCGCCAAACACAAACAAGTAATCTTCGCTTTCAGGAACGTAGGCTGTGTGGAAGTGGAGTGGATTGGCTTTGTCCTCATAAACCAGGACATCTTCGCTCTGAGGCGTTCCAATTTTATGATAATATATTTGATGGTTCTCGTTGGCATTGGAGAATTCCTTACCTTTTTCAGGTCGCGGATACGCGCTATAGTAGAACCCATCCCCCTTCCAGGCTGCAGTAGTGAACTTGGCCCATTCAATGTGGTCAGGCAGGAGCTCTTTTGTCTCTGTGTCCATCACGAATATTTCTGTCCAGTCCGATCCGCTTCTTGAAATGGTGTAAGCGGTATATTTGCCGTCATTGCTTTGGAACACACCTGTCAATGCAACGGTTCCGTCAGTAGATAGTGCATTGGGGT
>CAJUSN010000054.1 GCA_910589095.1 uncultured Muribaculaceae bacterium | reverse complement strand
GTAACACATAATTGACATTCCAATCGAGCGCCGGGGACTTTAATCAACCCCGGCGCTCGTTCAAAATCACAACGCTCACCTCACCCACCCCTAATTCCAATCAACCCATTCTCTATTACCCGCATGAAATCCGCAAAATTTATCTGTAACGTGGCCGCGGCATTCACCGTGGCTCTCGCTGCCTTCAGCGTGCAGGCCGTAGAACCCACCCAAGAGGTGCGCAAGTACGCCAACTATTATTACGCCTACCCTTATCCTGAAAAGCAACTCCCAAAACTAACCCCCGCTCCCAAAGGCTACGAACCGTTCCACCTGGAGCATTACGGTCGTCACGGCTCTCGCTGGCACATTGGCGAATGGGTCTATCGCCAGCCCATCGACCTTCTCCGACCCGCCGAACGCAACGGAAAACTCACCGAGCGCGGAAAACAACTCATGGCACAGTTGCGACTGACCGAAAAACAATCTCGGAAAAAAAGCGGGGAGCTCACTTCGCTCGGTGCTCGCCAACACCGCGGTATAGCACGACGCATAACCCAAAACTTCCCCGAAATTTTTAAAGGCGATGCCCGCGTAGATGCAAAATCCACCGAGGTAATCCGTTGCATCCTCTCCATGGACAATGAGCTTCAGGAGCTTGCCGCTTACAATCCCAAGCTGCGCATCACTTCCGATGCCTCGGCTTCCACAATGTACTACCTCAACTACGAGGATACCACCGCAAATCGCCTTGCCTACAGCCCCGAAGCCAAAGCTGAAGCCAAGCGCGTGAAAAAAGCCTTCCCTAAGGATCTTTCATTCGTGGACCTCATCATCTCCGACCCTCAATTTGCCGCTGACAGCATTGACGTCAAGGAGCTTGAATCGGCTCTTATGCGAATAGCCACCAACTCCCAGAGCCTTGATGAACCAACCCCCGTGTGGGACCTTATCTCCGAAACCGGACTTATCAACCACGCACACCGCGGCGATATCGATTGGTTCCTCCGTTACGGTGAAACAGATCTCACAAAAGGTTCCGGACCTATGCGAGCCCGTTACCTTCTTCGCAATTTCATTGAAAGTGCCGACACCTCGATCCTACGCCCCGATCCCTCCGCAAACATGCGCTTCGGCCACGATGTGGTAGTGGTACCCATTACAACGCTCATGGATCTCAATGGCTACGGCCGCAAGGTAAACGATCTCACCGAGCTCGACTCCTTCTGGCACCTCTACGACATCACACCCATGGCCGCCAACGTCCAGATCGTTTTCTACCGTCCAAAAGGTAAAAAATACACTGCCGACGACGTTCTCGTCAAAGTGCTTCTCAATGAAAAGGAAGTGACTCTCCCGGCCAAAGCCGTTTCAGGGCCATATTACCGCTGGACCGACCTGCGCAAAGTTTACCTCGATCGCCTTGGCGACGAACGCTATCCCGAAAACACAGCCGATTATTAACCATCTAACCCAAACACACTCACCGTTATGACATTCGCTGAAAAAAGCAACCGCATATTCCGTCAGGCCACTGAGGCCTATCATGAATTCGACAATGTTGACGCCGTAATCGAAAACCCTTATGCTGAAGGCGACATCGACCACGTGCTCTTTGCCAAAAACATGGTAGATGCAGTGCAGTGGCACCTTGAGGACATTATCCGCGACCCGGAAATCGACCCCGTGGCCGCTCTCGCTCTCAAGCGTCGCATCGACCGTTCCAATCAAGTCCGAACCGACATGGTGGAAGAGCTTGACTCCTATTTCCGCGACCTTTACGCATCGGTAAGCCCCCTCCCCTCGGCCACCATCAACACCGAAAGCCCCGCATGGGCACTCGACCGCCTCTCGATCCTGGCTCTCAAAATATATCACATGGAACGTGAAGTGGAGCGCACCGACGCCACTCCTGAACACATTGCCCGATGCCAGGCTAAGCTCAATGTGCTACTTGAACAGCGCACTGACCTTTCCGCTGCCATCGACACACTCCTTGACGACATTGCTGCCGGACGCAAGTTCATGAAAGTCTACCGACAGATGAAAATGTACAACGACGCCGACACAAACCCCATCCTTTACGCTAAAAAATGACCCTCGACTCCGATTCCGACTTCGACATCCGTTCTGCCCGCGAGAGTGCTTCACTCCCGCAGGGCGAGAGGGATATTGAAAAAGCCCTCCGTCCTTCGGAATTCGACGCCTTCGCCGGACAGGACAAGGTGGTGGAAAACCTGAAAGTGTTCGTGGCGGCTGCCCGTATGCGTGGCGAAGCCCTCGATCACCTACTTCTCCACGGACCTCCCGGACTTGGTAAAACAACCCTTTCGGCAATCATTGCCAACGAACTCGGCGTCGGTTTCAAAGTCACCTCCGGACCCGTGCTCGACAAGCCCGGCGACCTGGCAGGTATACTCACCTCCCTGGAGGAAAACGATGTGCTCTTCATTGATGAGATCCATCGTCTGAGTCCCGTGGTGGAAGAATATCTCTATTCCGCCATGGAGGATTTCCGCATTGATATCATGATTGACAAAGGGCCGGGCGCCCGTTCCGTGCAACTGTCTCTCTCCCCCTTCACCCTCGTGGGTGCAACTACACGTAGCGGACTCCTCACCTCCCCCCTCCGTGCGCGTTTCGGCATAAATTGCCATCTGGAGTATTATGACCACGAAGTTCTCGAGCGCATCATCCTGCGCTCCGCTCGTCTGCTGCGCGTGGAGTGCACCCCCTCGGCCGCACATGAAATTGCGCTCCGAAGCCGCGGAACCCCGCGTATAGCCAACTCTCTTCTCCGCCGCGTACGCGACTTCGCCCAGGTAAAGGGCACCGGAGTAATAGACCCCGAAATAGCCCGCTACAGCCTCGAGGCCCTGAACATCGACCGCTTCGGGCTGGACGAAATCGACAACAAGATACTCACCACAATCATCACTAAATTCAAAGGCGGACCCGTTGGGCTCGGAACAATAGCCACCGCCCTCGGCGAGGATCCCGGAACCATAGAGGAGGTGTATGAACCTTATCTCATAAAAGAAGGATTCATTAAGCGAACTCCCCGCGGACGCGAAGTCACTCCACTTGCCTGGGAACACCTCGGCTACTCTCGTCAACCCGAGACTGGGTCGCTCTTCTGATTCATAAACCATTCATCAGTTCATGGGATCTGTTAAATCACTGGCAAAGGATACCGTGCTCTATGGAGCAAGCTCCATCGTGGGACGCTTTCTCAACTGGATGCTCGTGCCGCTCTACACCAACGTATTCTCTGCGTCGGCCTACGGTGTGGTTACCTACGTTTATTCATTCGTGGCCATTATGCTCACCATACTCACCTACGGTATGGAGACAGGATTCTTCCGCTTTGCCAACGATGACCGCTTCCGCGCATCCAACATTGTTTACACCACGGCCCTCTCATCGCTCGCTTTTACCTCTACGCTCTTTGTTCTTCTGGTATGGGCGTTTCTCGGACCGGTCACACAGTTGATGGAGTGCCCTGACCATCCCTCATTCGTAATGTTGATGGCCGTATGCGTTGCTGCCGATGCTTTTACAAGCATCCCCTTCGCCTACCTCCGTTTCCGCCACAGGCCCCTCAAATTTGCCTCGCTGAAGCTTGCCGGCATAGCCATAAACATAGGACTCAACCTCTTTTTCATCCTCGGTTGCCCTTGGCTAATGTCCCATGCCCCCTCTACCGTGAATTGGTTCTATGACCCTGAATTCGGCATAGGCTACATATTTCTCTCCAACCTCATCAGCTCCCTGGCTATGCTTCCCCTGCTTTGGCCCGAGCTTTTCACTCGCAAGTGGGAGTTCTCACAATCCGTGCTCCGGCTCATGCTCCGGTACTCATGGCCCATCCTGGTGCTCGGTTTTGCAGGTATAATGAATCAGAATCTTGACAAAATCCTCCTCCCACACCTCATAACCGATGAAGCTGCCCGCATGTCAATGACCGGTATTTATGGCGCCTGCTTCAAGCTGGCCGTCATCATGGTGCTCTTCCTACAGGCGTTCCGCTATGCCTACGAGCCCTTCATCTTTGACCGCGCACGTTCCCAGGGTGAGGATCGCAAGCAGATTTATGCCACGGTCATGAAATGGTTCGTGGCTTTTGCAATGCTCATCTTCCTCGCAGTCATGGTGTATACGCCCATCATACAGGTGTTCATCGGAGCCCGATATCGTTCAGGCATAGGCGTGGTGCCCATCATAATGCTCGGTGAACTATTCTTTGGAATATGTTTCAACCTCGCGCTGTGGTATAAGCTGACTGACCGCACTCAGTGGGGCATGTGGCTCACTCTGATCGGACTCGTGGTTGTAATCACCCTCAACATTGTCCTTGTGCCTCGCTTCGGCTATTACGGCTCGGCCTGGGCTTCTTTCGCCTGCTACGCCACCATGATGATCCTCTCCTACTTCCTGGGACAGAAATACTTCCCTATCCGATACCACGTGGGTCGGCTCGCCCTCTACTTTTTCGCTTCACTCGCCCTCTATGGACTAACGTTCCTGCTGGCCACACCAAACAAATGGGTCAACATGGGCGTTGGCACCTTGTTGATACTCCTCTACATTGCACTCGTGCTCAGGGTGGAGAAAATGACATTAGGCCAACTCATACCCCTCGGGGCACTGAAACGCAAGTTGGGACGTTGACACAGGTTCATTATCCATAACAAAACGTTTATCACATGACCACCAACATAGCCACCCGCATAGTCAATTACTTCTCGGGCTATTTCAACCTGAGTAGCTACATGCTCCCTCAAGATGAAGGGGAGCAGGCCATACGCGACGGCGTTTCGTTCCGTGGTCCGAACATTGTGATTCTCGTACTGGCAATCCTCATTGCATCACTCGGCCTCAACACCAACTCCACAGCCGTAATCATAGGCGCCATGCTCATCTCGCCCCTCATGGGTCCCATCATCGGTATAGGTCTGGGAGTGGGAGTATGCGATTTCTCGCTCATTAAGCAAGCCCTGCGTAACCTCATAATGGCAGCCACGTTCTCCGTGGTTGCATCGACAATATATTTCCTCATCTCCCCGGTGAGTGAAGGTCACAGCGAATTGCTGGCGCGCACATCCCCCACAATCTACGACGTGCTCATTGGATTCGTGGGAGGCTTTGCCGGCATCCTTGCCATCGGAAGCACAGCCAAAGGAAATGTAATCCCCGGCGTGGCCATCGCTACTGCCCTTATGCCACCACTCTGCACAGCCGGCTATGGACTGGCAACCTGGCAAATGAACTATTTCTTCGGGGCAGCCTACCTGTTTATTATCAACTCCATCTATATCGCCTTCTCTACCTTCATCGGGGTGAAGCTGATGAAATACCGCACGGTTGCCGAAGCCTCCAGCCAGCGCGCCCGCAAGGTGCGACGCATTGTATATACGCTTGCCGTACTCACTATGCTCCCCAGCATCTGGCTCACATGGCGAATGTTCAGGCAAACCAAGTTCGACATGGACGCATCGCGCTTCGTGGCCGCTGAATGTGTGTTTCCCGACACTCAGGTTCTCTCCGAGAAAACCTCGGTGAAAAACGGCGAACGCACTCTTACCATAACCCTCATAGGCCAGCCATTGGCTTCCGACTCACTTCGGCTTGCTCTCACCTCGCGTCTTCCCGACTATGGGTTGGAGGGCACCAAGTTGATAATACTGCAAGGCTCCAATGTGATCCACAACAACACCGTGGATTCCGAAGGGCTTCGCGATGTATATGCCATCACGCAATCCACCATAGTTGCCCAGCAGCAGCAACTCGATTCCCTCCGGCAAGCCCTCAGTCATGAACGCACCATGAATGCCATAGGAGCCGAAATAGCTCCTGAGCTTAAGGTGCTTTTTCCCGAAGTGAAAGATATAGCCGTGAGCACCGGCGTATTTGCCTCAGTGGCCAATCCCGGCGAGGCCGATACTGTGAATCTTGCTCTCGTCAACTTCAACACACCCATGACCGCCGCGCAACGCGATAAATTCAGCAAATATCTTCGCGCGCGCCTTGATATGAAATCAATCCGAATTGTCAACGCAGAATAAACCTCTCATCATTTATCCACAATGTCCGATACTCATGCATCCCCCAAGCCGGCTCTGAAAGTAGCCCTCATCTGCCATAGCGACCTCCTCGGTGGTGCTTCAATAGTTACCTACAGGCTTATGCACGCATTGCGCGATGCAGGAGTCGACGCACGGATGGTGGTGTTCAATCGTTACAGCACGGATGAAAACATTCAGGAAGGCGCCAAAAGGCTGCATCGTGGTGTCACCTTCTTTACTGAACGATTGGGAATCGCACTCGGTAACGGATTCTCACGTAAAAATCTGTTCAAGGTTTCAACAGCTTCCACTGGCCTCCCCCTCCATAAGCATCCTTGGGTGCGCGAGGCCGATGTTATTGCTCTCAGCTGGATCAACCAAGGGCTCCTTTCGCTCTCAGGAATCCAAAAACTTGCCGCCTTGGGCAAACCTATTGTGTGGACCATGCACGACATGTGGTGTCTCACCGGCATCTGCCACCACGCACAGGAATGCCGCGGATTCACTGAAAGCTGTGGCAACTGCCAATTTCTCACCGGAGCCTCTCGCAGCGACCTGTCACATCGTGTGTGGAAACGCAAGGAACGACTCTACACTTCGGTGCCTATCACGTTCGTGGCCGTGAGCAATTGGCTTGCAGAGTGTGCCGCTAAAAGCTCACTGCTGGGTAATGCCGACCTGCGAGTCATACCCAATGCCTTCCCCGTAGATACTTTCCAGACCGCACCCACCGTAAAGCTGCGCCGCCTCGCCGAAGCTCAGAATTACATCCTTATGGGCGCAGCCCGCTTGGACGATCCCATAAAAGGGCTTCCCATGGCCATTGAAGCGCTTAACTATCTGTTCGACAACCGTCCCGACGTGGCCAAGTCTTCGCAGGTTGTATTCTTCGGAGCTCTCGGCGATCCGCACGCTCTTGATGAACTTCGCTTCCCACACCAGCATTGGGGTACAATCAATGACCCGCAGCTGCTCCGTCAGTTGTATGCATCGGCTAAAGTTGTGCTCTCATCATCGCTTTATGAAACCCTCCCGGGCACACTCATCGAAGGGCTTGCTTCCGGTGCACTGCCTGTCACCTTTGGACGAGGCGGACAAACCGACATCATTGACCATCGCATCAACGGATACATTGCCGAATATCGCAACACCATTGATTTCGCCAATGGTATTATATGGGCATTGCATCAGAATCAGGACCGCAACGCACTCCATGAAGATGTACGCCGCCGCTTCTCCGCCACCTCAGTAGCCTCACGCTACATCGACCTCTTCCACGAGCTCCTCGCCCGCTGACCAATTCAATCCCAGAACCTAAAGATTAAGCTCAGACAAGGACAGAAGAATTCTTGAAACTGAATACTTTCACTGGACAATTACCCTCAGCAGTCCGCTACTTTCAACAGGTGTAAGATACTTCTTGATATTTTCTTGTATTGGTTTCAGCTCGTCGGGATAATAATCAAGGAACATCCCTTGATTAAAAAATTGATACGCCATATTTTCCTCCTTACTCTCTTTCGCGCTGAACACTTTTGCCGCTTTTTTCAAAAACATTTCAGGATTACGGCTATAAAGCGCATGAAGGTCTGACACATATAGACTTTCAGCATATTCACCATCGGTATGCCGGGCATAATTATACCACAGATCCCAAGGGGTAGACTTCAAAGGGAAACGTTTGAGAAAGCTTACCGGCTCCATGTAAGGCCAAACGGAATACGTGGTGCACTCCCCTATGTTCCACAAATAGCTTGTCACAACAAAACGGTCATCAGCCACAATATATTCCAACTCATTAATGCCATTGAATCGTTCCCCATCAGATTCAACCATCTTATATGCCAGAATTTTAAATCTACGTGGAGACATCCAAAAAAATGCCGTATGTTCATTACTTAAATCTTTGCTATTCAGCTCCTCTTCAGGGAAAAATTTCCCAATCCAAACTGCATCTTTCAATTCACCGCTCGGAGAGTATAGTGCCAAATAACGATGCTGCACAATCTTGTCGGAAAACTCTTCTTTTTCAGGTTTGCTTACAATCTGTACAAGTACATTGCCGGCTATTGGCGCCCATCCTTCTATTATTGCACCGGAAGGAACATGGAAAGCGGCTCCGCGAAGCAATCTATCCGTCTGTACATAGTTAAGGTCTCTCGGTATGGAATCTGCTCCGAGAACATTATTGCAGAATTGCTGGATATTTCGCTTTATTTCATCCACAGAAACAGAGTCTGGTAACTTCATATCGAGTTGCTGCTGAACCAATGACCATTGGACGGGCTCTTCACTTTTTTTTAGAATTCCATTAACTTTATACGTTTCATCTTCAGATGTTATTTCTTCGTACCAGCCATTCCTCCCGGGATTGGAATATGAACGTATAGGGATGATTTTCCCAACATTACTATCTGGAACGAATCCCACCTTTTCCCATTTGAAAGATCCATCTATACCGGTTCCATTTAAACTATAGGAAAAAGGGCCACTCCATGACACTGCGTATATTTCAGCAATTTCAGACTTTGGACCATCATAATAAAGTACTAATAGATCATGAGGATTGCCATCAACAATCTTAAAGCCCACCAAGCCACTGGCAGGAACCTCCAAATCATCAATCCCATCCGACTTGATCAGGGCCGAAATGCCATTGGTAGAGGCGACTGCAATAAGATTCAACGTTCCCCCTTCATATAGCTCAAGTTCATTATTCTCTGACCATTTGTACCGTAATGGCTCTTTGTTTATAATTCTCTCGGGCACGAGCTGCTGACACCCATCGTACGTAATATATCGGGGATTGAACGGCGGCCGGTTGCTCCACCTATCGCCGTCGAACACATAAGTCAGCATATCTGTCTGCTCGTCTTCGCCATGTCCCGCAGAAAAAAACACCCCATCGCGCTTATCCGCACCCTTTTCCCAACAGTCAGTGAGAGTGGTGACCTCTGCATTCATACCTTGGTATTCTCCGGAAGTCATTATCATTATTCTCAAAAGTTCATATCCCTCCTCATTTTTAGAGCCTATTATGCAGTCAGGCACCGTGCCCTTCTCGCTCTTTAGCAAAAGACGGGTGGCTACAAAAATGTCATCTGTAACACTCTCGGAATCAATTGAACTCTCCAGCGGAAAAAGATAGAGTTTATCCTCAAGAAAACCATTGAATTTTCCTGAAATTGACTTTTTCATCATGTAGGGGTATTTTTTGGCGTAGTAGCTTAGCGAATGTCGTCCGGTGCCTTTGAGCGACACTGTCAGCTGCCGCACAGGAAACTCGTCGCCGGGAAACATCTTCCTATATTCATCTCCGGTGAATTCACTGATTTCCGGAACCAATTGCCGGCGCAATTCGGCCATATTATCATTGGCCTCCGACATTTCTGCCTCACACCGACGCTGCTGTTCCGCAAGCATCTTGTGCCTCATTGACAGCCACACGGAAACCACAGTTTTCTCCAAATTTCCCTTTCCGGCTTCCTTAAGCTCTTTTGATTTGAATTTCTCAAGTTTCTTTGCCAACTTTTCTTGATCCTGTTCAGCAAGAATCTTTTTCTTATCATCGGAGAGTTCATTAGCTATGAAATCCAACAGATTGACGCGCCCAAACTCTTGAGCAAGAAACTCTTGGTATTCAGCCGCAAGTTCTTTATCTTTAATTTTAGGTTGCTATGCTTCCTCCAATCTCTGAATGTAGCGCAGAGAGTCGGCCGTTGCATTGCGCAGCTCCTCGCTCCGTGCAGCCTGTTCAGTCAGAATCTTTAACTGCTCCACCACCGGGGCATTGACCTTGGCTATCTTGCCATTCATCATAGTGACTGCCCGCGTAGTGTCCAAAACCGTGCGCACTTCAAATTCTTCATCATTCTCGGCAGCTGAAGCCGCTATGCCTATGATGAACGACAATAGCAAAACTGAGATTTTCCGGATATCAAGCATAATGAATAGAATGAGGGTTCAGCTGCAAATATATGAATTACACGGCTGAACCCTCTAAATTCATTACACACAAGCGAGTCCAAATTTAGAATTATTAACGTTTGGAGCTCATTTCCGCAGCTTTACTGTGGACGTTGCTGTTGTGGTAGAAACCTTCACGGCATATATACCCGGTGCAAGACGGGAAATATCCATATAAGCATTGCTACCCTCAGCAACCCGAACACCACCGAAAGTATATATCTCAACAGACATAACAGGATCGGGCGCACCGACATGAAGCGTGGTGCCATCGCTGTAGGCCGTGATTTTTTCCGGCGCATCAACCTGCACTATGCCGGCAGCCGGATCAGCCTTGAAATAGACCGGATCTCCGAGCGCTCCGCTCACCTGCCCTTTCACATAGAGATAATAAACATGATCGGGTTCAAGAGAGGATAGATCATGTTCCACCGTAATGTCGGCTTTCTGGCCCGGATCAAGTCCAACAAAGCGGCCTCCCAATCCGATAACACCACGAGTGGCGTCATACCATACGGCTCCATTGACAATCTCGCCGAAATAGCCTTGGGTTCCCTCGACTGTCATTGTGGTCACAAAATGGGAGAGATCTGTGAGAGTCGGAGCCTGCACGCTGTTGGCAAATGCGTTTTTTCCACCTATGGTCACTCCTGTCACAACAGCTTTTCCAGCTTCGGCCGGTGCTTCTTTCACCGTTACAGCAATCCCGGATCCAATTCGTTTACCACTGTTGTCCACAAGATAAAGGGTGTAAGCCCCCGGGGCAACTCCAGAGCTGAAATATGTGATCCACTCATACTCGCTTGATGATTCAGGACCGAGATCTATGGCGAGTGCTTCGGCTTCGGCTACTTGCACATTGCCTTTCACGAGCACAGGCGAAATATTCCGATAATACTCTTCATCACCACTATTGGTAAGCGTAGCTGAGATCACGCAATATTTTCCAGGATAGAGTGAGGTTTCAATGGCCAGTCCGTGCTGACTCACGGTGGCTTCATCCACAGGCGCGAAGAGAAGAGAGTCAGTGGTGGCAGTCAGGGTATATTCCCTCACGTTGGCCATCTTCACATAGGCATCATGCCAAGTTTGACTACCCTCCACTTTTACCACCGGACTTACGGTGTAGGTGCCCTCCGAGGGGAAGTTGCCCGCATCGAGCGGATAACTCCGAATTCCCTCACCCTTTACCATGTTCAGCGTTTCAGAGCCCGGGATATAAGTCACTGTTCCGGTTTCATCAGTAAGTTTCAACCCCATTATCATATCTATATTGCTCAGCGACATGTTGTAGATGCCACGCATATCGTACATCTCCACAGCCACCCCTTGTTTCCTCGCATAGGATGGGTCCTGGATGGTGAAATCTGACATGAACTCCATTACAGGAAGGAACTCCGAGCCGGAAACCGGTGGCTGAATGCCCACAATTATGGTTTGGTTAAGATTGTAGCCTCCGAGTGAAGCACCCACGCCCGCATATTGAGGATATAGATCCGTGACAATAAAATAGCCGTCGCCATTTCCTCCCCATCCCCAGTTGAAATGGAAATATCCATCGGGGCGATAACCGTCGCACACGAATGCATGGCCACCGTTTTCATTCGAACCTCCGTAGAGCACCGGACGTCCCTGTGAGAGCTCATTATAGATCAACTCATTCCACTGTTCTAGTTCAAAGTAATTGCGCGCCAGTTCACGCATGCCTTTGTCATAATTGAAATACTTATAGAGAGCATTCAGCGCCAAGGTATAATTTGAAGCGCTCTGATTCGGGGCATAGTTCATATTGACCGCCACACCGCAACTGTACATAAGCTCGGCTACAGCATCCACTGCCGCTCCAGTTTCGGAGCTTGCATAAGAGTTTTTCATCGCATCCCATTCAAAGGTGACGGTGGAAAAATCGAGAGAGATATCCTCGCCTATAGTAGCGGAGGGGTAATATGTATTGCTTCCGGAACCGGTTGCAGGATAGTTCCACACTTTCATTACCTGTGCCATTGCCGATGCCACGCATCCCGTGGGGCAATGCTCACCATTAGCCTCCGGACACATCTCATTGTAAGGTGCAGTCTGGTTCCAAGTGGTTTTAACGAGAGGTGCTATCTCGGGCTTACCGATTGGATAGGCACCGGGGGGTACATCAACGTCGCCGGAATCGGATCCGGCTTCTGCGGCAGCTATCTGCCGAGCATATACATCCAACCACCATGCCATGTTATCTGGCATAGCATCCGGCACCAGTTTCCCTTGTTCACTATATCCCAGCACTGTGGTGCCTACGGCATCGGAAGCCGGAAGTATCAGATAGCCTCCGGTGGCGTCGGTGGAGAAGATATAAACGGCAGGGTGACCTTCGGACCGGATGGTGGATATGAGTTCATGAGCTTCGGCACTGCGGCCCGATGCGGAGCTGAGCTTCAGCGATGGGAGGGCGCGGTCGAGCGCTTCTGACGGGGTCAATTCCCGAGCGCCGGCCATACTCGCCGAGAGCAAGCCGAGGCAAATTGCGGTAATGATGTGTTTTTCCATACGAAACAATAAAAAATAGTTATAGCGTCAGAGGGAATCATCTCTTTCTGACGCTATAACAAACGGGAGTCGCCTTATTGTTCCGCAGGCAACTGAAATATTTTGATTTATATCCTGTTAAAGATCCTCTTCAATGGAGAAATCATCGTCGAGTTCATCATCAAGATCGTCAAGTGAAGTGAGGTCATCATCAGTTACGGCCGGTTCCTCCTTAGCCTGCTTTGCGGGAGCCTTTGAGGCACTCTTTTTAGATCCGCCTGCTCGTCGCGCTTCGGATGCAGCTTTCATGGCCTCCATGATTTTGGCTTCAAGTTCCTCGGCCAGCTCCGGATTATCGGCAATCACTTTCTTGGCACCATCGCGACCTTGCGCCAGCTTGGAGCCATCGTAGCTGAACCATGAACCGCTCTTCTGTATGACACCATATTCTACACCCAGGTCAATTATCTCACCTGAGCGGGAGATGCCCTCACCGAACATGATGTCGAATTCGGCACGACGGAATGGGGGCGCCACCTTGTTCTTTACCACTTTCACTTTGGTGTGGCGGCCAAACACGTCATCACCATCCTTGATGGCTGAACTGCTGCGGATATCAATGCGGACTGACGCATAGAATTTAAGTGCATTACCACCCGTTGTGGTTTCGCTGGGACCGAACATGACTCCAATCTTTTCACGCAGTTGGTTGATGAAAATACAGGTTGTGTTGGTGCGTGCAATGGCACCAGTGAGTTTACGCATGGCCTGTGACATGAGTCGTGCCTGCAGACCTACGTTGCGTTCACCCATATCGCCCTCGATTTCATTTTTCGGGGTAAGTGCGGCCACTGAGTCCACCACAAGAATGTCCACAGCAGCAGAGCGAATGAGCTGTTCGGCAATCTCAAGCGCCTGCTCGCCATTGTCGGGCTGGGCGATTAGCAAGTTATTCACATCCACCCCAAGCTTTTCGGCATAGAAACGATCGAATGCATGTTCGGCATCGATCATGGCAGCTATACCGCCTGCTTTCTGTGCTTCAGCTATGGCATGTATAGCAAGAGTTGTCTTACCTGACGATTCTGGGCCGAAAATCTCAATGATTCGGCCGCGTGGGAAACCTCCCACGCCCAGCGCATAGTTCAAACCGATGGACCCGGTGGGGATAACTTCCACGTCCTCGATTACTTCATCGCCGAGTTTCATTATGCTGCCTTTGCCGAAATCTTTCTCAATTTTCTGCATGGCCTGGGTGAGAGCACTGAGTTTAGCCGCTTTGGTATCAACCGGCGCACTCTTCTTGGTTGTTTCTTTCTTTGCCATATATATGTTATATATTCTTATTTCTTTTGTATCCAACAATTAAAGACAATGCAAAGTTACGTCAGACATGTGCCAATTAACGGCACACTACTGTTAAAATCGCTTTGGACACCGTCACTATGAGTTACCGCAAAGTTAGTGATTTTTTTTGGCCATTGGATTGATTATCCTTGCTTTTGTGTTAAACAGTGTTAATGCATAAACAAACCTTTCCCTGCTGCGTTTTATAGGTACATAGCAAAATTACTTTTTCCATTGCAAGAAATGTGATAATGATTGGTTTA
>CAJUSN010000053.1 GCA_910589095.1 uncultured Muribaculaceae bacterium | reverse complement strand
TCCCCGCAACCGCGGCGTAGTCATGAACCCTGTCGATCACCCCATGGGTGGTGGTGAAGGCCGCTCTTCCGGTGGTCATCCCCGTTCTCGCAAGGGTCTCTACGCTAAGGGCCTGAAGACTCGCGCTCCCAAGAAACAGTCTTGGAAGTACATTATCGAAAGAAGGAAAAAGTGATAACTGATTAATCAAGCAACAAACTTATGAGTCGTTCATTAAAAAAAGGACCCTACATCAGTGTAAAGCTCGAAAAGAAGGTTGAAGCAATGGAAGCCAGCGGCAAAAAGAATGTCATCAAGACATGGAGCCGCGCTTCGATGATTGCGCCCGAATTCGTCGGACACACCTTCGCTGTGCACAATGGCAACAAGTTCATTCCCGTTTACGTGACCGAAAACATGGTGGGACACAAGCTGGGCGAATTCGCTCCTACCCGCAATTTCCGCGGTCATGCCGGAAACAAGAAATGATAGGGCCCGGGTATAATAAATTTTTTTAGACAAAAGAAAGAATTAAATACAATGGGTGTAAGAAAAAGAAAATCCGCCGACCTCAGAAAAGAGGCCAAGAAAGAGATAGCTTTCGCTAAGCTCACAAACATCCCCACATCGCCCCGCAAAATGCGTCTGGTCGCCGATATGGTTCGTGGCCAGGAAGTGTTCCGCGCCCTCGGCATCCTCAAGTTCTCTAACAAGGAGGCTGCTGCTCGTGTTGAGAAGCTTCTCCGTTCGGCTATCGCCAACTGGGAGGCAAAGAATGATCAGAAGGCTGAAAGCGGAATGCTCCGCATCTCCACTATCTACGTGAACCCCGCTCCCATGCTGAAGCGTCTTCGTCCGGCTCCTCAGGGCCGCGGCTACCGCATCCGCAAACGTTCGAATCACGTGACCCTGATCGTTGACACTATCGATAACGCTAACTAATTATTAGAGACTGACAATGGGACAGAAAGTAAATCCGATTAGCAACCGCTTAGGTGTAATCCGCGGATGGGATTCCAACTGGTATGGTGGCAAAAAATATGGCGACACCATCCTGGAGGATTCCAAACTCCGTAAATATCTCAATGTGCGTCTCGCAAAGTCAAGCGTTTCGCGCATAGTAATCGAACGTAACTTCAAACTGATAACCATCACCGTGTGCACTTCTCGCCCCGGTTTGATTATCGGTAAGGGTGGTTCGGAAGTTGACAAACTCAAAGAAGAACTCAAGCAAATCACTGACAAGGATGTTCAGATCAACATCTTCGAAGTGAAGCGCCCCGAGCTCGACGCTCAGATCGTAGCTGCAAATATCGCTCGCCAGATCGAAGGCAAGATCGCCTATCGTCGTGCTGTGAAGATGGCTATTGCCTCCACCATGCGCTCCGGTGCCGAAGGTATCAAAGTGCAGGTTAGCGGACGTTTGAACGGTGCTGAAATGGCACGTTCTGAAATGTTCAAGGAAGGCCGTACCCCGCTCCACACACTCCGTGCCGACATTGATTACGCCCTCGTTGAGGCTCACACCAAAGTTGGTGTTATCGGCGTGAAGGTTTGGATTTGCCGTGGTGAAGTCTATGGCAAGCGTGATTTGGCTCCCCAGTTCACCAACACCGGTAAGGAATCCCGTATGGGTGGCCGCAACGGTGGACGTGGCATGGGTCGCAAACCTAAAAACAATCGTTAAACCACCTCAATCATAACTATAACAAATGTTACAACCCAAGAAAACTAAATTCCGCCGCGCCCAAAAAGGCCGCATGAAAGGCAATGCTCAGCGCGGCAACCAGTTGGCCTTCGGTTCGTTTGGTATTAAGACCTTGGAATCCAAGTGGATCACCGGTCGCCAGATTGAGGCCGCCCGTATTGCAGTGACTCGTTACATGCAGCGTCAGGGTCAGATCTGGATCCGCATCTTCCCCGACAAGCCCATCACCAAGAAGCCTGCTGAAGTCCGCATGGGTAAAGGTAAAGGTTCTCCCGAAGGTTTCGTGGCTCCCGTTACTCCCGGACGCGTGATCATCGAAGTTGAAGGCGTTAGCTACGACATAGCCAAGGAAGCACTCCGCCTCGCTGCTCAGAAGCTTCCCGTTACTACCAAATTCATCGTCCGTCGCGACTATGATCCAACTCAAAACGTGTAATAGACTATGAAGAAAGAAGAAATCAAAGAGATGGCTACCCAGGATCTCAAGGACCGCCTCGAGCAGATGGAGACCGAATACCGTCAGTTGAAGATCAACCACTCGGTTTCACCCATCGACAATCCTGCTAAAATCACAGCCGATCGTAAAATGATTGCACGCGTTAAGACTGAGTTGCGTCAGCGCGAGCTTAACAATAAATAATCCCAACGACAGAAATGGAAAAAAGAAACTTAAGAAAAGAACGTATTGGGGTTGTGTCGAGCAACAAGGGTGACAAGACCATCACCGTTATGGTGAAATGGAAAGAAAAGCACCCCATCTACGGCAAATTTGTCAACAAGACAAAGAAATATCACGCCCATGATGAGAAAAACGAGTGCAGCGTAGGCGACACTGTGAAGCTTATGGAAACTCGTCCGCTGAGCAAAACCAAAAGATGGAGATTAGTTGAAATAATCGAAAAAGTAAAATAAATTATGATACAGACTGAAAGCCGTTTAACCGTTGCTGACAACAGCGGTGCAAAAGAAGCCCTGTGCATTCATGTGCTTGGCGGTACCGGCCGTCGCTACGCTTCTGTTGGCGACATCATCGTGGTATCCGTCAAGAGCGTCATCCCTTCGAGCGACGTCAAGAAAGGTACTGTGTCGAAAGCTGTTGTTGTACGCACGAAAAAGGAAATCCGTCGTCAGGATGGTAGCTACATCCGCTTCGACGACAACGCTTGCGTATTGCTGAACAACGCCGGTGAGCTCCGTGGAACCCGTATCTTCGGTCCTGTGGCACGTGAACTCCGCGCCACCAACATGAAGATTGTTTCGCTCGCTCCTGAAGTACTTTAATCATAACAAAGTAAATCGCACCAACTAATGAGCAAGTTAAATATAAAGAAAGACGACACAGTGTATGTCCTTTCAGGCGAAGACCGCGGCAAAACCGGCCGAGTGCTTAAAGTGCTCCCCGCTAAGCAGCGTGCCATCGTTGAAGGTGTCAACATTGTTACCAAAGCCACTAAGCCCAGCGCAAAGCATCCCCAGGGCGGCCTGGTGAAAATGGAAGCACCCATCCATATCTCTAACCTCAGCCTTCTCGACCCCAAGTCAGGCAAGCCCACCCGCGTGGGTCGTCGTCGCAACGATGAAGGCAAATTAGTACGTTACGCTAAAAAATCAGGAGAGGAGATCAAGTAATGAGCACTACAACACTTAAGAAAGACTATACCGAGCGCATAGTTCCCGCTCTTGAAAAGCAGTTCGGCTATTCAACCGTTATGCAGGTGCCCCGCCTCAAGAAGATCGTTATCAACCAGGGTCTGGGCGAAGCTACTCAGGACAAGAAGATCATTGAGACAGCTATCAACGAGCTTTCTGCCATCACCGGACAGAAAGCTGTTGCTACCCTTTCAAAGAAGGATATCTCAAACTTCAAGCTCCGTAAGAAAATGCCCGTTGGCGTTATGGTTACGCTCCGTCGCGAAAAGATGTACGAGTTCCTCGAACGTCTCATCCGTGTGGCTCTTCCCCGTATCCGTGACTTCAAGGGTATCGAAGGCAAGCTCGACGGCCGTGGTAACTACACTCTCGGTATCACTGAGCAGATCATCTTCCCCGAAATCAACATCGACAGCATTTCCAAGCTTCTCGGTATGAACATCACTTTCGTGACTTCTGCAAATACCGATGAAGAAGGTTACGCTCTTCTCAAAGAGTTCGGGCTCCCCTTCAAAAACGCTAAGAAATAAATTTTAAATTCAGTTCATATCTATTTCCTATGGCAAAAGAATCAATGAAAGCCCGCGAGGTCAAGCGCGCCAAATTGGTAGCTAAATATGCTGCCAAGAAGGCTGCCCTCAAGGCTGCCGGCGACTATGAAGCTCTTCAGCTTCTGCCCAAAAATGCTTCGAGCGTGCGCCTGCACAACCGTTGCAGCATCACCGGCCGTCCCAAAGGTTACATGCGTCAGTTCGGCCTCTCCCGTATCCAGTTCCGTGAAATGGCTTCTGCCGGTCTTATCCCCGGCGTGAAGAAAGCCAGCTGGTGATCCGTGGAGATCCGTACAAGCATGACTTGACCACAACGACAGACTCAAACAAATATTGCAAATTCGCAGCCTATAGCCCCCTTAGCGGGGGGCCACGCTGCAGAGAGTTATAAATATTGTTCGGAAAAACCGAATCAATTTAAAACATTTTCAAAATGACAGATCCCATAGCAGATTATCTGACAAGATTGAGGAACGCCATCAAAGCCAACCACCGCGTTGTTGAGATCCCCGCCTCAAACTTGAAAAAAGAAATCACCAAGATTCTTTTTGAACAAGGCTATATTCTTAACTACAAGTTTATAGAGGGTGAAACCCCCGCAGGCATCATCAAGATCGCCCTTAAGTATGACCCCGTTGATCACGTGAACGCCATCAAGGCTCTCAAGCGTGTATCGCGTCCGGGTCTTCGCCAGTATACCGGCTATAAAGACATGCCGCGTGTGTTGAATGGAATGGGTATCGCCATTCTTTCCACTTCACAGGGTGTGATGACTAACAAAGCTGCTCGTGACAAGAAGATCGGCGGCGAAGTACTCTGTTACATCTACTAATTTATAGGAGGAACTAACAATGTCACGAATAGGTAAAGCTCCCATAGAGATCCCCGCAGGCGTCACAGTGACTGTGGCCGGCGATGTAGTGACAGTTAAGGGCCCCAAAGGCCAGCTCACCCAGAAGTTCAACCCTGAACTCGAAGTGAAGGTAGAGGACAACCACGTAGTGCTCACCCGTCCTTCCGACGACCGCGAACACCGCGCACAGCATGGCCTTTATCGCGCTCTCATCCACAATATGGTTGTTGGCGTTTCCACCGGTTACCGCAAGGAAATGGAATTGGTAGGTGTTGGTTACCGCGCTCAGTCCACCGGTCAGGTGCTCGAACTTTCGCTCGGTTACTCTCACGCTATATATATCAAACTTCCCCCGGAGATCAAGGTTGAAACTAAAAGCGAACGTAACAAAAACCCGCTCATCATCCTCGAAAGCGACGACAAGCAGTTGCTCGGTCAGGTTTGCGCCAAGATTCGTTCGCTCCGCAAGCCCGAACCCTACAAAGGAAAAGGTATCAAGTTTGTCGGCGAAATTATTCGTCGCAAGTCCGGTAAATCGGCAAGTGCAAAATAATCTTTAACCTCTGACCAATTATGATCTCCAAGATACAAAGAAGAAACAAAATCAAAGCCCGCATCCGCGGTAAGATTTCCGGAACCGCTCAGCGTCCCCGCATGACCGTGTTCCGTTCAAACAAGCAGATCTACGTCCAGCTCGTCGATGACCTCCAGGGCAAGACCCTCGTGGCAGCCTCTTCAAAAGGCATCGAAGAGGGCACCAAGAGCGAAATCGCTGCCAAGGTTGGCGAAAACATCGCTAAGAAAGCTCTCGAAGCTGGTATAACCGAAGTAGTTTTTGACCGCAACGGTTACCTCTTCCACGGACGTGTAAAATCATTGGCTGACGCCGCTCGCAATGGCGGACTTAAATTTTAAGAATCATGGCAAAAAGAAATAACAGAGTTAAATCTACCAACGATCTTGAGTTGAAGGACCGCCTCGTGGCCATCAACCGCGTGACTAAAGTGACCAAAGGTGGTCGCACATTCACCTTCGCCGCAATCGTGGTTGTAGGTAATGAAGACGGTATCGTAGGTTGGGGCCTCGGCAAAGCCAACGAAGTTACTGCAGCTATCTCCAAAGGTGTTGAAGCTGCCAAGAAAAACCTCATCCGCGTGCCCATCCACAAAGGTACCATTCCTCACGAACAGATCGCAAAGTTCGGCGGTTCACGTGTTATCCTCAAGCCCGCTTCTCACGGTACCGGTGTTAAAGCCGGTGGTGCTATGCGTGCCGTATTGGAAAGCGTGGGTATCACTGACGTGCTCGCAAAGTCAAAGGGTTCATCCAACCCCCACAACCTTGTTAAGGCAACCATCGCCGCTCTCGACGAAATGCGTTCGCCCGCACAGGTGGCTCAGAACCGCGGTATCTCCGTAGATAAAGTTTTTAACGGCTAAAACATTCGCTATAATGGCACAGATAAAAATCAAGCAAATCAAAAGCCGCATCAACTGCCCGGCAGTTCAGAAGCGCACTCTCGACGCTCTCGGCTTGAAAAAAATGAATCATACTGTCGTTAAAGAAGACACCCCCTCAGTGATGGGTATGGTCAAGAAAGTCCATCATCTTGTGGAAGTGACTCCGGCGTAAGCCTCCCCTCACAACTTTCTCATTCATTTTTCCAATCCAGATAAAAACCAGTAATTATGGAATTAAACAACATACGCCCCGCAGTTGGATCCGTTACTCGTAAAACCCGTATCGGTCGCGGTCCCGGTTCCGGCAAAGGTGGCACTTCAACCCGTGGTCACAAAGGTGCCAAGTCCCGTTCTGGCTACAAGCACAAAGTGGGTTTTGAAGGTGGTCAGATGCCCCTTCAGCGCCGTGTGCCCAAATACGGTTTCAAGAACATCAACCGTGTTGAATACAAAGCCATCAACCTTGACACCCTCAATCAGCTCGCCGAGACCGCCAATCTTGAGAAAATCACTTTGGCCGATCTCCGTGCTGCAGGTCTCATCAACAAGCGTCAGCTTGTGAAGATCCTTGCCAACGGTGCAGTTACACGTGCTCTCGCTGTGGAAGCAAACGCTTTCTCGAAAGCCGCTGAAAAAGCCATCGTTGAAGCCGGTGGCTCCATCTCTAAAATCTGATAAATTACAATGAGATTCGTTCAAACCATACGAAACATTTGGACCATTGAAGAGTTGCGCAAACGCATCCTCGTCACAATGCTGTTGGTTCTCATCTACCGTCTCGGTTGCTATGTAGTGCTTCCCGGGATCAGCATCGAGGATATCAAAGCACTCTCGAGCTTCACTAACAAGAGCGGCCTTATGCAGCTCTTGGACATGTTCTCGGGAGGTGCGTTTTCGCAAGCTTCGATTTTCGCCCTCGGTATCATGCCTTACATCACTGCTTCAATCGTGATCCAGTTGCTTGGCATGGTGCTACCCTCGTTCCAGAAAATGCAACGTGAAGGCGAAAGCGGACGCCAGAAACTTAACCAGTACACACGGTACCTCACTGTGCTCATACTGGTTCTACAAGGTCCCGCCTACCTGATGAACCTTCGTTATCAGGTAGTGGCCTCCGGTCAGGAAGCCTCAATGGGCTTCTGGACTGTGGCCTATCTCACTGTCATCCTCGCTGCAGGCTCAATGTTCATCATGTGGCTTGGCGAGCGTATTACTGACCGTGGAATCGGCAACGGTATCTCCTTCATCATCCTTGTAGGTATCATTGCCCGCCTCCCCGAGGCGCTGTTCTACGAATTCGTTAGCCGTCTGCCCGGTGAAACCGGTTCGCAGGGTGGTCTTGTGATGTTCATCGTCGAGATCATTCTTCTGTTCGCCGTTACCGTGGGTGCAGTGCTTCTCGTTCAGGGAACACGCAAGGTGCCCGTGCAGTATGCAAAGCGTATTGTTGGAAACCGCCAGTACGGTGGTGCACGTCAGTACATCCCCTTGAAGGTAAATGCTGCAGGTGTGATGCCAATCATCTTTGCGCAGGCAATCATGTTTGTCCCCATCACTCTGGCTGGATTTGGCAGTGAAGACTCCGCAAATGGCTTCTTCGCAGCATTCTCCGATATCAACGGATTCTGGTACAATGCCGTTTACTTCATCATGATTGTGGCCTTCACTTACTTCTACACTGCAGTAACTGTTCGCCCCACTCAGATGGCCGAGGATATGAAGCGCAACAACGGCTTCATTCCCGGTGTAAAACCCGGTAAGAAGACCGCCGAGTATCTTGACTCCATCATGTCACGCATCACTCTTCCCGGTTCTATCTTCCTTGGCATCGTGGCAATCCTTCCCGCCTTCGCGCGTTTCTTCGGCATCAGCCAGAACTTCGCGCAGTTCTTCGGCGGAACATCTCTGTTAATCCTCGTTGGTGTTGTCCTTGACACTCTTCAGCAAATTGAGAGTCACCTTATGATGCATCACTATGATGGCCTCATGCAGGGTGGCAAGATCAAAGGTCGCACCACCGGAAGCGCTTATTGACCTCTTCGCTTGAGAATTCAGTTAATATAAATGATCTATCTTAAGACACCCGAAGAAATAGAACTCATGCGTAACGCATGTGCACTTACCAGTCGCACACTTGGCGAAATCGCCAAGTGGGTGACTGAAGGTGTTACAACCCATAAGTTGGATGCAGTTGCGCGCGAGTACATAGCTGATAACGGCGGAAAGCCTTCGTGCCTCGGTTACGAAGGCTTCCCCGGCGCTATCTGCTGCGAGGTGAATGAGGTGGTGGTCCATGGCTTCCCCTCGAACTATGCTCTTCGCAATGGCGACATCATCGGTGTTGACCTTGTTGTTGAGCTCGATGGTTTCTGCGGCGACATGTGCTATACTTTCCCCGTAGGTGAGATTGCTGACGATGTGATGCAACTCTGCGTTACAACAAAGCAGTCGCTCTATAAGGGTATCGAGGCATGTAAGGCCGGCAATCGTATAGGTGACATCGCCAATGCCGTTCAGACCTATTGCGAGCATCGTCGTTACACGGTGGTCCGCGAAATGTGTGGACACGGTATAGGACGCCACATGCACGAAAGCCCTGAGGTGCCCAACTATGGACGCCGAGGCACCGGCCCGGTTATCCGCAATGGAATGTGTTTGGCAATTGAACCCATGATCAATATGGGCAGCCGAAACATCGTTATAGAACGTGATGGCTGGACTTGCCGTACACGCGATCGTAAGCCCTCGGCTCATTATGAGCACACCGTTGCAGTTATGGATGGCAAAGCCGAAATTCTAACTTCGTTCGAACCTGTGTTCGAGGTTCTTAAAGATAGATTTATTTAATTCTACATTACGAAATTCCCTATGGCAAAACAATCAGCAATCGAACAGGACGGCGTAATCGTTGAAGCTCTCTCGAACGCTATGTTCCGCGTGGAGCTTGAAAACGGACATGAAATAACAGCCCATATCTCCGGCAAAATGCGTATGCATTATATAAAAATTCTTCCCGGTGATAAAGTGAGGGTTGAAATGTCGCCCTACGATCTCTCAAAAGGTCGAATCGCATTCCGATATAAATAACTAAATCAACAAAATAACGCAATAACATGAAAGTAAGAGCCTCAGTTAAAAAACGCACCCCGGACAGCAAAATCGTCCGCCGCAAGGGTCGCCTTTACGTGATCAACAAAAAAAATCCTAAGTACAAACAGCGTCAAGGATAAATTTTTTTCGTAATTTTGCAAAAAATTTAGTCAAAAGTATATATGGCAGTACGTATCGTGGGAGTTGACCTCCCCCAAAACAAGAGAGGTGAGATAGCCTTGACTTACATTTTCGGCATTGGCCGAAGCTCAGCCAAGTCCATTCTTGAGAAGGCCGGTGTCGACGTTGACATCAAGGTTAAGGATTGGACTGACGCTCAGGCAGCTAAAGTCCGCGAAGTAATCGGCAGCGATTACAAAGTGGAAGGTGACCTCCGCAGCGAGATCCAGCTTAACATCAAGCGCCTCATGGACATCGGTTGCTACCGTGGCATCCGTCACCGTAACGGTCTTCCCGTTCGCGGTCAGAGCACTAAGAACAACGCTCGCACTCGCAAGGGTCGCAAGAAAACAGTTGCTAACAAGAAGAAAGCTACAAAATAATAAATTAGTATGGCAAAAAAAACAGTCGCATCCAAGAAGAGAAACGTTAAGGTTGATGCCGCCGGCCAACTTCACGTTCACTCCTCTTTCAACAACATTATTGTATGCTTAGCCAACTCCGAAGGTCAGGTGATCTCTTGGTCAAGCGCAGGTAAAATGGGCTTCCGTGGCTCAAAGAAAAACACTCCTTATGCAGCTCAGATGGCTGCTCAGGATTGCGCCAAGGTTGCTTACGACCTCGGTCTCCGCAAGGTGAAAGCCTATGTGAAGGGTCCCGGCAACGGACGTGAGTCCGCTATCCGTACCATCCACGGTGCAGGTATCGAAGTGACTGAAATCATCGACGTCACTCCGCTTCCCCACAACGGATGCCGTCCTCCCAAACGCCGTCGCGTATAATTATTTACCGCGCCTCTGCGTTATAGGTTTCGGTTTAAATTCAGATACCCTCTACTAAAATACCTCATCCAAGAGTCAGGCTTCATTTACGAGGCTCTTACGGGCGACGGAAACGTGAAATTGATCATAATTTTATATCACCTCTCTATGGTCGCGGCTGCACTGACCCGCCTCTCGCGCATCGACAGTCCTGAACTCGCTTTTTAACAACAACATCGATTTACAACAATGGCAAGATATACAGGCCCCAAGTCAAAAATCGCACGCAAATTCGGCGAACCCATCTTCGGTGAAGACAAGGTGCTCGCCAAAAAGAACTTCCCCCCGGGTCAGCACGGCCAGAACAAGCGCCGTAAGACTTCGGAATATGGTGTGCAGCTCCGCGAGAAACAGAAAGCCAAATATACTTACGGCGTTCTCGAGAAACAATTCCACAACCTCTTCAACCGTGCTGCCCGCTCTAAGGGTATCACCGGTGAAATCCTCCTTCAGCTCCTTGAAGGTCGTCTGGACAACGTTGTTTACCGTCTCGGTATCGCTCCCACCCGCGCAGCTGCACGTCAGCTCGTCCTTCACCGTCACATCACTGTGAACGGTCAGGTTGTCAACATCGCTTCTTACGCTGTTCAGCCCGGTGACGTGGTTGCCGTTCGCGAAAAATCTAAATCTCTCGAAGTCATTGCCGACGCTCTTGCCGGTTTCAACCACTCTAAATATCCTTGGTTGGAATGGGATGAATCACTCAAAGCCGGTAAGTTCCTCCACGTGCCCGCACGCGAAGACATTCCTGAGAACATCAAAGAACAGCTCATCGTCGAGTTGTATTCTAAATAATAATCTCTAAACGACAGATCCACATGGCTATTTTAGCTTTTCAGAAACCCGACAAAGTCTTGATGTTGGAAGCCGATAACAACTTCGGCAAATTTGAGTTCAAGCCATTGGAGCCTGGATATGGTATCACCATCGGTAACGCACTCCGCAGAATCCTTCTCTCTTCACTTGAAGGTTTTGCTATCTCGTCAATTAAAATTGACGGTGTTAAACATGAATTCGATACCATTCCCGGTGTTAAGGAAGATGTGACAAACATTATCCTTAACCTCAAAAAAATCGACCTCAAGCACACTGTCGAAGATGCAGAGTTTGAGAAAGCCTCAATCACTGTTTCGGATCAGGAAGTGTTTAAAGCCGGCGACCTCAACAGCGTTCTTTCCGGCTTCCAGGTATTGAACCCTGATCTCGTCATCTGTCATTTGGATCCCGGCGCAAGCTTCACTCTTGAATTCACCATCAATAAGGGCCGTGGATGGGTCCCCGCCGATGAAAATAATGTTGCTACTGACGATGTTAACGTTATTGCCATCGACTCCATCTACACTCCCATCAAGAATGTGAAATACACGGTGGACAACTTCCGCGTCGACCAAAAAACCGACTACGACAAGCTCACTCTTGAAATAACCACCAACGGTTCCATCCTTCCTAAGGATGCGCTCAAAGAGGCAGCGAAGATCCTTATCTATCACTTCATGCTCTTCTCTGATGAGAAAATCACTCTTGAGACCTCTGAGCAGGAAGAAAATGAGGAATTCGATGAAGAAGTACTCCACATGCGACAGCTTCTTAAATCCAAGCTCGTTGACATGGACCTCTCCGTTCGCGCACTCAATTGCTTGAAGAGCGCTGAAGTTGAAACTCTTGGCGAACTCGTTGTTTTCAACCGCAACGACCTTCTCAAGTTCCGCAACTTCGGTAAGAAATCGCTTACTGAACTTGATGAACTCCTCGCCAATCTCAACCTCTCGTTCGGGATGGATATTTCAAAATACAAATTAGACATAGAGTAAAAAATTAACGATGAGACACAATAAAAAATTCAACCACCTCGGTCGTAAAAAAGCCCATCGCGACGCTCTTTTGGCCAATATGACCATCTCGTTGATCATGCACAAGCGCATCTTCACGACTCTGGCCAAGGCTAAAGCTCTCCGCATCTACGCCGAGCCCCTTATCAACCGTGCCAAGAACGACTCGATGGTAAATCGTCGTTTGGTATTCAGCTACCTCCAGAACAAGGAAGCTGTCAACGAACTCTTCCGCGAAATCTCCACCAAGATTGCAGAACGCAACGGTGGTTACACTCGCATCCTCAAAACCGGCAACCGTCTTGGCGACAATGCCCAGATGTGCTTCATTGAGCTCGTTGACTACAACGAAAACATGCTCAAGGAAAAAGGAGCCAAGAAAGAAGGTCGCACACGTCGCTCTCGCCGCTCTAAGGCAGCTGCTACCGAAGCACCTGCAGCTGAAGCTCCCGCTACTGAAGCTCCCGCAGCTGAATAAATCTACAGTACTTGACTCAGCTGTAATTTATACAGCAGAGTCGCATATCACATTGCGTCCCTCGGCCCAGACTGAGGGACGCTTTTTTTAATCTCTTTTATCGTTAATTAAAGTTAAATCACGAATGTGTTTTTGATATTGCTTTAAGTTCGTACTAACTTAGCGCGGAAATATCTTAATTTTATAATTTAATCATTATCACATGAAGTATTTTATCGCGTTTCTACTTTGCATGGTTTCTACAATGGCATTCGCAGATATTAATAAACTGCGTCGTGAGGCAATTTCCGGAAATCCTGATGCTCAATTCCAGTATGGAATTTACCTTTATGCACGTTTAGACAGCATCGACATTGGTGAAGCGCATGATTGGTTAAATTCGGCTGCATCCAATGGTCACGAGCGAGCGGCTGCATATCTTGCCTTACTCTCTGCGGCAAAGCAAGATTTCAAGTCAGCCAACGCATTTTTGAGTACTGTTACTGATTCCTGTGCAATAGTCGATAACTTGACTTCCGTCTACGCGTCTGTTCGCGCTATTAAAAGTATAATTAATTTCTTGAAATCCAACTCTCAGTTTTCTATAATAGAGTATGGCCCGCTTGGCAATGACATACCATTCCTGTTCGAACGCAACGATACAGTGTATGTTTGTGCCTCTCTGAAAGGCAAATCAGGCTTGCTCAAACTCGATAACCGAGGTCTCCGTATAGGTCACGATGATATCCCACTCTCATATGATTATATTGTACCTATGTACGGCGAACAAATTAATTTGAGGTCTGCTGTTGGCGCTGCTGATTCTTATATAGGTTTTATTGTGTCTCCATATTTATACAGAATTCCGATTACGGATAGCGATATGCGAAGGCTTGATATTCATGGCAATGAAACTTACTTTTCAATATACGGATCGGAACGAGAGCGCGTGCGAATCCCTGAACAGTTCGTTTATGATTCTGTCCGGGGGTCGTATATAGAATCTGACGCGGAACATAATATGGAATGACTTAGTTGGTAAAATGCCAATTTTCATTCCTTTTACCCAAATTAACCAATCTTACCACTGCGCATTATTGCATTTCAATCAATTGTTTTGTAACTTTGTGCCAAGTAAATCCAATTCGGAAAATAACAAACATAAATAACCAACTTTTTAAGTCAACACAATTATGAAAATTGAAAAAATCATTGGTCGTGAGGTGCTTGATTCACGCGGCAACCCCACTGTTGAAGTAGATGTAATCCTTGAATCAGGTGCTCGCGGTCGTGCTTCTGTTCCCTCTGGTGCTTCTACCGGTGTTAACGAAGCTCTCGAACTTCGCGACGGCGACAAGTCTCGCTACATGGGTAAAGGCGTTACCAAAGCTGTTGCCAACGTTAACGGCCCCATCGCTGAAGCCCTCAAGGGTATGAGCGCTCTCGATCAAATCAAGATTGACGAAACTATGATCGCCCTCGACGGTACCGACACTAAGAGCAATCTCGGCGCCAACGCCATCCTCGGTGTTTCGCTCGCTGTTGCAAAGGCCGCTGCCGACTATCTCGATCTTCCCCTCTACAAATATATCGGTGGCTGCAACTCTTACGTTCTCCCCGTTCCCATGATGAACATCATCAACGGTGGTGCT
>CAJUSN010000052.1 GCA_910589095.1 uncultured Muribaculaceae bacterium | reverse complement strand
ATACTACTATCACCACGCATCTCCCGACTGGATTCTCGGTTTCAACACCTCCATACGCTACAAAAAGTGGACTCTCAGCACAGCTTTGCGCGCACAGCTCGGCAATTACCTCTACAACGGCAGCGCCGCAAGCACCGGAGCCTGGGAATGTGTATCTTGGAACGTCGGTCAGGTCAACAACCTCTCTACAAGCTTCCTTGACACCAACTTCCGCTACAAACAATATGCATCGGATTATTACGTGGAGAACGCTTCTTTCCTCAAAATGGACAATATCCAGCTGAGCTACAATTTCGGTCGCGTGGCCAAGAATCTCGACCTCCACGTTTCGGCCATGATGCAGAATGTGTTCACCATCACCAAATACAAAGGAGTGGATCCGGAAAGCGACTGGGGCATTGAAAGCTCGGTTTATCCCCGTCCGCGCACCTATTCCGTAACCATTGGCCTTAACTTCTAATAGTGTGTTTAAGCTAACTGACAAAACAATGAAACGTACATTTCTATATATAGCCACAGCCCTGGTGATGCTCTTCTCGGCTTGTACCGACGACCTTGACCAGCGGCCAGTGATTGGCACCACCTCCGAACAGGTATATAGCTCCGTAGAGGGCTACCGCTCGGTACTTGCCAAAATCTATTCTTCCTATAGCCTCATAGGAGCCGAACGTGGCGGAGGCTCCACCGACATCACCAGCGAACATGGTGAAGATATGCTCCGCGTGCTTTTCAACATGCAGGAACTCCCTACCGACGAGGCAGCCTATAAGTACAATTCAGGCGACAATCTCTCAAACATAAGCTACATAAACTGGGACGCTACCGACACCTGGGTATCGGACACTTACTATCATCTTTACTACATTGTGGCGCTTTCAAACGAGTTCCTGCGTTACTGCGGCGACGGCTCCATTGCCGGTTTCACAGCCCAGGAACAAGACGAGATCCGCACCTATGCGCTTGAGGCCCGCTTTGTGAGAGCGCTCACCTACCATTACATTCTCGACCTCTTCGGCCAAGGTCCTTACGTGGATGAGAATACCCCAATGACCGGTTACATTCCTGAGGCCTACGACGGAAAGCAACTCTATGACTATATCATTTCCGAACTCGAGGATATAGCTCCCCAACTCCCGGCCAACCCCTCTTATGCCCGCGCAGGTCAGGGTGCAGCTTGGGCCCTTGCCGCGCGTGTGGCCCTCAACGGCGAAGTTTACACCGGTACCAGCCACGCCACTGAAGCAATCACATATTGCAAAAACGTCATGGCGCTCGGCTACAGCCTTGAACCGGATTACCGCAAACTCTTCAATGCCGACAATGACAAGCGAACCAACGAAATCATTTTCTCCATTGCCACCGACAACGCCAACTCAGCAACCTGGGGCTCAGCAACCTATGTGATAGCCGGCTCTTGTCCCAACGACGGAGATGATGCGACCGCCCTCTATGGTATCGGCACCGCATGGGGCAACTTCGCCTGCCGCGGAGAGTTCACCGCTCTCTTTGACGAAGCCGACGGTCGCAACCTATTCCTCACCGACGGACGCCAGCAATACTTCACCGAGGGCATCGAATCGGCCCTCCAAGGCTATTGTTCCAACAAATGGACCAATCTCACCGATGCCGGCGAGCAGGCAAACGTGACTGACATAGGTGTTAACACAGACTTCCCCATAATCCGTCTGGCCGAGGTTTATCTTACAGCTGCCGAGGCGGTGCTGCGCGGAGGTTCCGGTATGAGCCGAGCAGAAGCGCTGGAGCTGGTAAACGAAGTACGCACACGTGCCTTCGGCGACAATTCGGGCAACATCTCCGATGCACAGTTCAACCTTCCTTTCATGATTGCCGAACGTGGCCGCGAGCTCTATCATGAGCTTCTGCGCCGACCTGACCTCGTGCGCTTCGGAATGTTCACCTCCGACAGCTATATCTGGCAATGGAAGGGTGGCACCCTCGATGGCCGTGCAGTAAATGACCGCTACAACGTTTATCCCATCCCCATGACCGAGCTCTCGGCCAATCCTAATCTCAAGAATCCTCTCTATTAACCTTAACATCCATCAGAAATGAGATTCACCCGATATACATTGAAATTGGCTGCGGGCGCCCTGCTCCTGAGCGCATCGGCCTGCAGCAACGATGGCGACACCATCTATTCAAACGGCATGGATCAGGCGCTGCTGCAATCAGCCGGAGGCGACATTGTGCTTGACAAAGACCATCTCGGCGCGCTGGCCCTGACCGTGTATTGGAACGAAAACGGCAACATCACGCTTAGCGATCCGCGCGTGGCCGCTCCGGACTATGCCGTCACCAATACGGTGCAATTTTCAGCAACCGACGACTTTTCCCAGATTGTTGAAGAAACCATGAACGACGGTGTTTATTACCGTCAGTTCACCGTAGGCGAGCTCAACAGCATTGTGTCACGCCTCGGTTTCGAGGGGGGCGTGAAACGCACACTCTACATCCGCGTCAAGAGTTCACTGAGCGCTAACGTGGAACCCAAGTACAGCAACATTATCACCGCCAACGTAACACCCTACACCATAGACATGACCGTTGGATTCATACTCGATGCCTCTCAGAACGACACCGGAAACTCCCTCTGGTCACCCGCGTCCGATGGTGTTTACTCAGGATTTGTTGGAGCGGCAGCCTGGGAAAACTGGTGGTTGCGTGAAGGAAACAACACAGTGTGGGGCAACGACGGTGTGACCGGTACTGCCTTCGTACTTGGCAACAGCACCACCGGCCTGGACATCTGGAACTTCTGGTATCCAGGAGTAGCAGGTTGTTACTATACGGTTGTAGATACTAAAATCAACGAATGGAGCGCACTCCTCATCCCCGAACTGAATCTCGGTGGCGACATAAGCGGCTCCATGGCCTATGACCGCAAAACCAACAAGTGGACCTACACCTTTACGTCAGCAGCCGCACGCACGCTCAATGTTACTCTCAGCGGCACCGGCAAGCTTTACAACGCCACTACGGGCACCGACGATGCGGCTGCCATAGATACTCCGGTGGCATTCTCCGGCCAGGCCGACGCACTGACGTTCGGCAGCTCGTCCGGTACAATAGCTGTGGATGTTCCTGTTGGCGAAACAACCCTTGTACTTGACTTGACCAATCCTCGCGCATGGACCCTGGCCGCCGGCGAAGGCGCTCCCGAGCCTGTGGAAGAAGCTGCCCCGCGCCTATACCTCTCGGGCGTTTACGGAGACTGGACTTTCGACTGGTACGTGAACCTCTACAATGAGGATGAACTCTGCTATGGTGCCGTGTTGCCGGTAAACTCCGAGTGGGGCTACCGTATCTACAAGGAGATTGACGGCTGGGACGACTATTACACAATGGTGGCCGGAGGCAACGGCTACGAAGGATCGCTCCAAGTGGGAGGCGAAGGCAACATCTATGCTCCCGATGCCGGACTGTATCTCTTCGACATCTCACTTTCCAACATGACCTACCGCCTCACCTCAGTCACCAAAGTGAGCTACACCGGCCTCAACGATGACTGGAACCTCTATGAGATGACGGCCACCGACACCCCATGCGTATATACCGCGCAGGTAACCAAGAGCGCCAACACACCCTGGGGCGTGAAGATTGTGCTCAACGACAATTGGGACCTGTACTTCGGCGGCAACGGAACTCCCGGCGAACTCGCCCTTTACCGCGACGGATTTGAAGGTGATAATGATCTGGCCAACGGCACCTATACCCTCACCGTGGACCTTGCCAAAGGCACATACTCTTACTCAAAATAATCTGACTGAAAAATGAATATCTTCAAAAAACTATATCTGGCCGGCACTGCAGCACTGCTCGGAATGGGTGCTATGGCCTGCACCGAGGAGAGCCCGGTGACAAATCCGGCCGTAAGCCGCGAGCCGGTGACAATTGAACGCGGCACATTTGCCAAAGGTGCTGATGTTAGTTGGATTACCGAACTGGAATCGCTCGGATTCCGGTTTGCCAACCGCGATGGACAAGAGAAGGAATTGATGACGCTCTTGCGCGACGATTGCGGTGTGAACGCCATACGTCTGCGTGTGTGGGTCAATCCCGAGAACGACTCAGAAGTCCAGGGCTGGTGCAACATCGACGATGTGGTGGTGAAAGCGCGACGCGCCAACAATCTGGGACAGCGGGTGATGATCGACTTCCACTTCTCTGACCGCTGGGCCGACCCCGGACAACAGTATATCCCAGCAGCCTGGGCCGACATGGATCTTGACCAGGTGCTTGAGGCCATGGCAGGCCATGTCACCGAAACCCTCAAGCGCCTGAAAGACCAGGGTGTGGAGCCTGAATGGGTGCAGATTGGCAACGAAACACGTACCGGTATGATGTGGCCGCTGGGCGACATCACCAACGGCGACAACTTCACACGTATGGTCAATGCCGGCTATGATGCCGTGAAAGCAGTGTGTCCCGACGCACAAGTGATTGTACATGTGGATTGCGGAGACCAGATTGACCTCTACACTCGTTTGTTCGGCAAACTTGAGGCCGAAGGTGGACGCTACGACATGATAGGCATGTCACTCTATCCCGTGGTGGATACCTGGGAACGCAACGTGGATGCCTGCCTTGCCAACATAAAGAAAGTGCAGGAAACCTATGGCAAACCCGTCATGCTCTGCGAAGTGGGCATTGATTACCGCGAAACCGAAATTGCCTCCAAAATGATGACACGCCTCATGGATGAAGGTCAGCAGATCGGTCTTAAAGGTATATTCTGGTGGGAACCGGAAGCGCCCCCCTCGAGAGGCTACACCAAAGGATGCTTCGATGAAAACGGGGTTCCTACCTCAGCTCTGGATTGCTTCACACGCTAACATTCATGCATGCTGAACAATGAGAACTATCTTTTCCAATAAATCATTAAAAACGCTCCTTACGCTTCTCGCCGCCATCATGGTGGCGGGAACCGCAAGGGCCGAAAAGCCATTCGCCCGCGGGGCCGATGTGAGTTGGATCACACAGATGGAGGCCGAAGGGCTGAAGTTCTACACCCGCGGGGCCGAACCACGCGAAATGGAATGTATGCAGCTTCTGCGCGACAGTTGTGCCGTGGATGCTATCCGGCTTAGAGTGTGGGTCAATCCCGATGAACGTTGGAACGCTAAGGAAGATGTTGTGGCTAAAGCCGTCCGGGCATCCCGGCTCGGACTACGCACCATGATCGATTTCCACTTTTCCGACACCTGGGCCGACCCGGCTCATCAGGTCATGCCGCGGGCATGGCAGAAACTGCCGTTCGATAGCCTCACCTCGGCTCTGGCCAACCACGTTTCAGAAGTGCTCACAGCCATAAAAGAGGCCGGTGTCACCCCTGAATGGGTGCAGATTGGCAATGAAACCACTCCGGGAATGATGCTCCCCACCGGATCACTTGACAACCCCGTACAGCTCACTGCGCTGAACAATGCGGGATATGACGCAGTGAAAAGCGTGTTTCCCGACGCAGCCGTGATTGTACATCTCGACGGAGGTAATCTCCAAGCGCAATATGACCGCATGTTCGACCTGCTCGAAAGCAACGGTGGCCGCTATGACATGATAGGCATGTCGCTCTATCCCTATTGGGCCGAGCAGCAAGGCGAAAAAGGTGGATGGCAAAAGGTTGCGGCCGACTGCACGGCCAACATCGACCACCTGCGCGCCAAATATGGCAAACCCGTCATGATTTGTGAAATAGGCATGCCCTACGATCAGGGAGCTACTTGCAAAAAACTCATAGAACAAATGATGGACACCCCCGTGGAAGGAATCTTCTACTGGGAGCCTCAGGCGCCGGCAGGATATAACGGAGGTTACACCCTAGGGTGCTTCTCCGACGGAGCTCCAACCGAAGCCCTTGATGCATTCAAAAAGAAGAGAGTAACAGAATGAAAATACTTAAATTTTTTCTTGTGCCGGCGCTGATTGGAGCGTCGGCCATCCCCTCCCATGCCGAAAGGGTGGAGCAAACTTTCACTTCCGGCTGGGAATTTACCAAGGGACGCCCCTCGGCATCAACTCGCTGGGAATCTGTAAGAGTGCCTCACGACTGGGCCATATATGGTCCCTTCGACCGTTCCAACGACCTTCAGACTGTTGCCGTGGAGCAGAACGGTGAAAAAGAGGAGACAGTGAAAACCGGGCGCACCGGCGGTCTCCCCTTCATTGGACAAGGAACTTACAGACGCACCATTGAAGTTGGCGACACCACCAACCGACGGTTTACCATCCTGTTTGACGGCGCCATGAGCAATGCCCATGTGAAGCTCAACGGACAGGAGGTTGCATACTGGCCTTACGGCTATAACTCGTTTTACGCCGACCTCACCCCGACAGTGCGACCCGGTGACAACGAACTTGTTGTAGAGCTTGAGAACTACGAGCGAGCGTCGCGCTGGTATCCCGGCGCCGGCCTGTACCGAAACGTACACCTCATCACCACCGACAGGATCCATATCCCGGTATGGGGCACCTACGTCACCACCCCCTCAGTCAACAGCGAGAGGGCAACCGTGAACCTGCAATTGGAAATTGCCGGAGCTATAAAAGGGCAACGTGTTGACGTAGCCACGCGCATTTTCTCTCCCTCCGGCGCGGAACTCACATGCAATTCAGCCCATTACACCGCCCACGGTCAGCCTCACAGTCAGAACTTCCTCATAGAGAATCCTTCGCTGTGGAGCCCCGCTAACCCGGCTCTTTACACAGCTGTAACCACTTTGAGCGTTGACGGGTGTGAAGTCGACTGCTACACCACCCGTTTCGGAATCCGCTCCTTGGAGTACATTCCTGAAAAGGGATTCTACCTCAACGGTAAGCCCACAAAATTCAAGGGTGTGTGCAATCACCATGACCTGGGGCCACTTGGAGCTGCGGTAAACCGCTCGGCATTGCGCCATCAGCTCACGCTTCTAAAAGAGATGGGGGCCAACGCCATACGCACCTCTCACAACATGCCGGCACCGGAGCTTGTGGAACTGTGTGACGAGATGGGATTGATGCTGATGGTGGAACCGTTCGATGACTGGAGTTTCCGTCCGAAATCGCCCAACGGCTACGGCTCTATTTTCACAGAATGGGCCGCCCGTGACATTGAAAACATGGTGCGCCATTACCGCAATAACCCCTCGGTTGTAATGTGGTCAATAGGCAATGAAGTCCCCAGCCAATGGGGTCCCGACGGAGTTGAGGAGCTCACTTCGCTGCGCAACATGGTAAAAGCCCTTGACGGGACTCGCCCCGTGACCTGCGGAATGGACCAGATTGGCGCGGTGCTTGACAACGGTTTCGCCGCCTCACTCGACATACCGGGTTTCAACTACAAACCGCAATACTACGAGGAGGCTCTGGCAAAACTGCCGCAGCGGCTCATTCTAGGATCAGAAACGGCTTCTACGGTGTCATCGCGCGGTGTTTACCACTTTCCGGTGACTTTCGGTGAACACAATCAGGTTATGCACTCCGATAATCAGTCGTCAAGCTACGACGTAGAGGCCTGCTACTGGTCCAATACTCCCGACATTGACTTCCTCATGGATGAGCAGCCCTGGGTGCTGGGACAATTTGTGTGGACCGGCTTCGACTACCTTGGCGAGCCCTCGCCCTACGACACTGACGCCTGGCCAAGCCATAGCTCCGTCTTCGGCATCATTGACCTTGCATCGCTCCCTAAAGACCGCTATTGGTTGTATCGTTCCCAATGGAACACCACATCGCCCACACTCCACATTTTACCACACTGGAACTGGGCAGGAAGGGAAGGCGAAGTCACCCCGGTGTTCGTTTACACCTCCTATCCCCGCGCCGAACTTTTTGTGAACGGCCGTAGCCAAGGTGTACGCGAGAAGTGCGACTCAACACTCTACTCCCGTTATCGGTTGATGTGGAACGACGTGCGCTATGAGCCGGGCGAGCTTCGCGTGGTGGCCTATGACTCCAACGGAAACCAAGCCGCCGAGAAAACGGTACGCACCGCCGGCAAACCTCATCACCTTGTGGTAACCTCCAACCGCACTGAACTTGCAGCCGATGGCATGGATCTGGCCTACGTCACGGTTACCGTAGCCGACAAGGATGGTAACCCCGTGCCCACCGATTCGCGCGAAGTGAAATTCAATGTGAAAGGCGCCGGACAGTTCGAGGCTACGGCCAACGGTGACCCCACATCGCTGCGCTCGTTCCAAAAGCCCGCAATGGATCTGTTCAGCGGAGCAGCCACCGCCATTGTGCGCTCAGCCAACCGAGAGGGCACCATCGAATTTACAGCCTCGGCCCCGGGGGTCAAGCCCGCAAAACTCACGCTCAGCGTAAGATAGCCTAAGTTACAGTTAATATGGTTTTTAGATTCAGATGCCGCAGGCAGCCTATGCCTGCGGCTCTCTGTTATTATGCCGGCTTAAAATAGCGGGGCACCTCACCCGGGAACAGGTCGGGATGAAATATCGTGGCATAATCCCGGAGCAATCGTTCGGGATGGAAAGGAAATTCATCAAAGAGTGGAGAAGCCGACGTATCACACACATATACGCCTCCATCTTTCACAGCCTTGAAACGGTTGGCCAGCGGAAAGTTGCCGCACAAATCAGCAAGAGATAACGGACCAAAGGAACGGATGAACCAAAAATCAGCATTTTCTGCCCGATCCAACACTGCTGCAGGATCAAGTTCAATGGAACCTGCCGACGGATTGTCGCTCCATGGATATACGGCTCCTGCATCGGCCAACATGGCTGCCGCATAACTTCCGCCCCCCGGCAATGTCCACACCCCTGACACCGGCTGCTCGGTGATTGCCACAGGCTTCTCATTGGCAGCTTCCACCTTCGCTTTCGTATCGGAATAAGCATTGACAACAGAGTTATAAATTGAATCGGCCATAGAGACCTCTCCATACAGGCGGCCTATGAATTTGATCCATTCAGCGCGGCCCAGCGGAGTGGGTTCCATATAATCGGCCATCTCGATTATAGGAACTCCGAGCGACTCTATGGCTCCGTGGCCCGAATTATTGTAAGGCGATGTAATTATTGCATCGGGACTCAACTCCACAATAGCCTCGACAGAAGGTGACATGGAGCTCCCGACATCCTTGATTTTGCCTGACGACAATCGCGTCTTTATGGAGGGTAGCGTTACATATTCACCGTCGGCCACAGCTGCTATAGCATCCAAACGGCCCAACTCTTCAATCGCTCCGCCATGGACACCGCTATAAACCAACGACTTCTCCAAAGGCACCCTCACAACCGTTCCCTTCGGTAACTGTGCCACACTGTCGGCACTCATCTCGCGCGGCACAAGGATATAAGTTGCAAGCACAGCCGCTGTATCCCACGGATTTTTCACCGTTGCTACAGAATAGCCCTCACGGTCCACAATCTCCAGCAGGGTTGATTGTGTCATTACCGTGTCGCCCCCCACATCAGCCGAAGTTGAAGATGAAGAGCCGCATCCACTCAGCATTGCCAGCAACGCAGGAAGTATAAAAAAGAATGTACTACATTTCATAAGCCTTTAATTTTTCCCGCAAAGATAACCATTCTTTCTCAGAAGTGATTCCGATAGTGACTAATAATACACGCACTTCTTTCGCACCTCAACCTTCAAACGGATAAAACGGACAGCAAGAAAATTTGGAAAAACGCACCCATCTGCAATATTTTTGCGCAAGTATTCTCCCATAGAAGTGATTTAAACAAACCAATCATCAATCAAACCCATTATGCGAATAAAAAGCCTATTGTTAAGCGTAACAGCATTATTAGCCTTGTCACAAAGCACATTGACTGCTTTTGCAGGAACGCTCACGCCTCAGAAAGACACCTCCACCGGCTTAATTGGATATGCCGATGAAAAAGGAAAATGGAAAATACAGCCCACGTACGCTGTTGCATATAACTTCTTTTCCACTACTCCCAAAGGCAACAAATGGGCCTGGGTCATGGATACTGACTCCCTGTACAGCATAATCAATGAGAAAGGGCAGCCGGTGATTGCAAACAAATATGCAGCTGTCAGCCAATACAGTGAGATCAGTCCTAATGTATGTATTGCCACTACTCAGGCAACTTCTACCTCTCCTTACCGGCTTCTAATTTATATCAAAGGCAAAGAAGTCAAGGAAGAGACCACTCCATACTCTGAAATAAATTGGTTGGTCAACGAGAACGATCGCGCCATTTTTGCGTTAGGACACAACGGAACATGGCAGCAGCTCTCTATCAACAAATCATCGGGAGCTACCAATGTCACTCCCCTCAACGGATTCGGTATCTACGGCGATGCTATGATTGTGAAAAACGGAGATTCCTATCAGCCGTACTTCGAGGGTAACGACAAGGTCATTAAAGACGGTAAATACCTCATCTACCACAAAAAGGACCGTTCATACAATCTCCTGAGCGCCATTATGATCGATCCTGAAACAGGAGCATGGGCCTCTGCCAAAAATTATGTTCAAATCGCAGAGTCAACTGATGGTAAAAAAAAGGGTCTGTTCAAAAACAACAGTGATAAAATTGCCCTTCCACCCATCTATGATGATATTGTATACGCACAGGGCGCCAAAAACCTGTACATGATACAGAAAGATGGCAAAACCGGCGTGGCAAATTATCAAGGTGAGATTTTGCTGCCACTGGAATATGAAAATTTGAAACACATAGGAAACAATCAGTTTTACTGCAAAAAAAATGATAAATGGGGGCTTGTGCAAGTCTCCCATAAAGAAAATAAAGCGATTATTCCATGCGAGTATGATCAATTGACCCAGGATAAAGGCGGGTTCTTCAAAGCGAGAAAAGGCGACAAATGGGGTAAATTAAGTCCTTCGGGAAAAGTTTTGGTTGATGTAGAATACAAAGATGTGGAATATGACGGCGGAGGAACATTTTATAAGGTCACTTATGATGACGGCTCCACCCGCATCCTGAATGCCGACAACAATAAGCTCATGCCCCAAAGCATAGCCCACACCACTTATAACATACAGTCAGTAGGCGTCATAGCAAAAAACGCCGATGGCAAATACGGAGTGTACTCCCCCGAGGGAGCTGTAATCATAGCTCCCACTTACAAGGAGATTTATCCCTTGAAAGGATATAAAGACATGTACATGTTTAAAAACAGCGACTCCCAATTCACTATCATGTATCCTAACAATGGCAAATTAGTCACTGCCGTACCTATGGGCCATTTCACAACCTACTTACGCTCAGGCGAGGACACTGAATTCATAGTGGGTAAAAAGGGCAATCAGATGGCCGCCTTCTGTGGACGTGGCAAAAAACTCACGCCGTTCCATGTGGCCAACGCGGTGCATTTCGCTGGCAGCAAGATTTATCTCGTATATGAAAACGGCAGTACCGGTACGGTTTATTGCTACGGACTGGATGGAAACTACTACGGGAAATATTCCGGAGGTGCTTACGGCACTGCCAATTTCATCAGACAAACCCAATACAAATAACCCACATCTTATCATGACCATGAGCAAATCAATTGTTACCAAGCATTGCGCATCGCTGTGGATAGCGCTTATCTGCCTTATGTTTTGCACTCAGAGCGCTTTCGCCCAAAACGAGGTGAACGGCCGCGTCACCTCCTCCCGCATAGAGACGGAAGAGGGCGAAAGCTGTCCCGCTATAACATACTTTAGATATTACTACGACTTTTATGTAAACGGTTGCAATGATCGCCCGTTATGGGGTGAAATCATATACACTGATGAAAACGGCAAAACCATTACATTTCAAAATGGAGAAAAATGTATCTCGACCTTTGACCTCACTCCCGACCAGAACACTTATTCTTCCGGGGAATGTTGTACCGGTAGCTGGAACCTGCATCAGACCACCCTTAGCCCCGGCAAACACACCATCAAGGCAAAGCTAAGACTCCTTGACAAGGCTGCAAATAAGTATATTGAGGATTTCATTTGCGAGCCGGCCACTCTCTCCGTTACCATGCCGAATTTCAAAGTGCCCTACGCCAAGGTCATTGACTATGAGATGAAACACAATCTCACGGACAACAACCGAAAATGCCTCAAGATCTATTACGACCTGTATATACGCGGACTTAAGGACCATGAATTGGTGGCTGAATGGATATTCACGAAAGAGAATGGCACACAGCTATATTTCAATAATGGTAAAATAGCTAAAACAACCCTCAACCTCACCCCAAATTACAACGAGACCTATTGGTACGAAAAAGATAAATACCAGCTCAATCAGGGTGTCTACTATGATGCCATAAAGCTACCCCGAGGTAAGCACTCGCTGAAAGCAAAGATGCGTCTTTACGACAAAACCACCAAGCGCTATATCAATTTCAAAGCCCCTGTCATTGACTTCACTTTGACTCGTGGCTGACAGAGTCAACACATTACATTTAGGCAACGGGGTCTCGGCACTCCGCTGCTTTTTTATGATGTAGGGAATTATTAACAGCTGAGGTGGGTGTCGTTACCGGGAATTTACGTAACTTTGCATATAGCTATGAAACGTATTGACCGGGAAACCGTACAGAAAATACTTGACACCGCCGACATTGTGGAGGTGGTGAGCGACTTCGTGAGCCTCAAGCGTCGCGGAGCCAACTATATTGGCCTGTGTCCGTTTCATAACGAACGTACCCCCTCATTTTCGGTGTCGCGCAGCAAAGGGATATGTAAATGTTTCAGCTGCGGAAAGGGCGGAAGTGCTGTTGGTTTTCTGATGGAGCTCGAGCAGCTGAGCTATAACGAGTCCCTGCGTTATCTTGCCAAGAAGTACAACATCGAGATCCAGGAGCACGAGATGAGCGAGGAAGAGCGGGAGCGTGAGAGCGAGCGCGAAAGCCTGCTTGCCATCAACGAGTATGCCATGGGGTACTTTGAGAAAACGCTCACCGACACCGACGACGGCCGCAACATAGGCCTTGCCTACTTCCGTGAACGCGGCATCAACGACGCCATGATCAAGCGCTTCCACTTAGGCTATAGCCTTGACCGGCGTGACGACCTGTTCCGAACTGCCACAGCAAAAGGTTTCTCTGAAAAATATCTGACCGCCACCGGACTCTGTTACCGCACCGACCGCGGTGGCGTCAACGACCGTTTCCGCGCCCGTGTGATCTACCCCGTGTTCACCATTTCGGGCAAGGTAGTGGCATTCGGCGGACGCACCCTGCGCAAGGACAAGGATGTGGCCAAGTATGTCAACTCACCCGAGTCGGTAATTTATCGCAAAAGCTATGAACTCTACGGCCTTTATCAGGCCAAGCAGGCCATAGTGCGCAAGGACAAGTGCATCCTCGTGGAGGGTTACATGGACGTAATATCCATGCATCAGAGCGGAATAGAGAATGTGGTGGCATCCTCCGGCACCTCACTTACCGAGGGACAGATACGTCTGATCCATCGCTTCACCGAAAATGTCACGGTGATCTATGACAGCGACCCGGCGGGCATCAAGGCATCGCTCCGCGGTATTGACCTGCTGCTTGCCGAAGGGCTCAACGTGAAAGTGATGTCGCTCCCTGACGGGGACGACCCCGACTCATTCGCTCAAACCCACACCTCGGCTGAAGTGGAAGAATACCTCGCTGCCCACGAACAGGATTTCATAGCCTTCAAAACCTCCATACTCCTGCAGGGCACCGAAGCCGACCCCATAGCGCGATCGAAAGCCATACAGAGCATCGTGCGCTCCATATCCATGATTCCTGATGCGATAACCCGCACGGTCTATATAGGCGAATGTTCACGCTCGCTCGGTGTGGATGAAAAAACGCTCCGGCTCCAGGTTACAAAATATGCCGCCGAGCAGGCCGAACAGAAGAGCCGTGAGGAGCAGCGCGAGCGTAACCGAGCGGCGGCAGGTTTGCCTCGTGAGGATGCCGATTCTGAGTCCCAATCTCAAACCGCCACCCAAACCCCGACTCCCGCAGCAACGGGTGGCCCATCGGCTTTGGAGCGAGAGCTCTCGGCATCGCGTAACTCGTTTCTCCTCCCCTATGAGGAGGAGTTGGTGCGTTACGCGGTGAGATACGGTGTGAGCTACCTGTGTGACATAACCCTCAACGACCAGGGTGATACGGCTCCAATGTCAGTGCTCGATTACATCAACGATGAACTGACCTATGACAACATCGAGCTCACCTCGGCCGAGATGCGTCTTCTTCTTTCGGAATGTAAGCGCGTGGCCGAATCCTGGCCTGACGCTGAAGCAGCCGAGCGGGCTCGCATAGAGGAGGCGCGCCGTGTGGAGATAGAGCAAGGTGTGGATGAGATCCGCCGCACCTGCGATGACCTGGCCTCAATCGACATTAAAGAGCGCGCCCTCATTGAACGTGCCGACGCTAATTACCGTATGGCCATGGATTCGGCTGCCGAGATGTTTATTCAGAAAATGCTCCTGTCGAGCCCGCTTGATAATGTGCGCCAATTGGCCACCCGTATGGTCACCTCGCGTCACAGTCTCAGTAAAATCCACACCAAGTACAGCAAGATTGCCACCGAACGCGACCGTCTGACCGAGCTGGTGCCCATGGCTGTGCAAAACCTTCGCGGAGCGCTGCTGGAATGTGAGATTGCGGAGGTGAACAAAGAGATTGCCCGCGTCTATGCCACCAACCCTGACGACACCGACCGCCTGCGCTCACTCATGCAACGCAACCTGGAGCTGAACGCACTGAAAAAAGAGATGGCGCTCTATCTGGGCGAGCGC